>NZ_JAMLIX010000002.1:600000-900000 GCF_023953965.1 Bosea sp. (in: a-proteobacteria) | reverse complement strand
CGATGACGATGGATTCACGGTGCAGGTCATGCATGGCGGCTCGCAGCCCCTTCGATCAGTACAGCAATTTTGATCGACGAGCATGGCGAGTCAACCGCCAGCCGCATCCAATTCCACTCCGTTTTCGCAGGATGCGCGTTGATGATGCTCCCGATGTCGATTGACAGCGAAAAAAGGCACACTCAATATCATTCATCAGCGCTGATGAATAAGCGCGGGTGACGCTCGACGGGATCCGCAAGATGGCCAGATCGCCCGCCAGGCCGATACCGCCACCTCCTGGAACGACTGCAATGCGCAACATGACAATTGACGGCGACCGGCTCTGGTCGACGCTCATGGAAACCGCAGCGTTCGGCGGGACGCCGAAGGGCGGCATCCGGCGGCTTTCCCTCACCGACGAGGACAAGCTGGTCCGCGACTGGTTCGCCAAGGCGTGCCGCGCCGCCGGCTGCAGCGTGACGATCGACCGGCTCGGCAACATGTTCGCGCGCCGGCCGGGGCAGATCGACACGCTGCCGCCGATCTGCATCGGCTCTCATCTCGATACCCAGCCGACGGGTGGCAAGTTCGACGGCGTCCTGGGCGTGCTCGCCGGGCTCGAGGTGCTGCGGACGCTGGAAGACGCAGGCTACCGCACCAATGCGCCGATCGAAGTGGTCAACTGGACCAACGAGGAAGGCTCCCGCTTCGCGCCGGCGATGCTCGCCTCGGGCGCCTATGCCGGCGTGTTCGACGTTCCCTCGGTGCTGGCCCGCAAGGATGCCGCCGGCATCAGCATCGAGGCGGAGCTCGAGCGGATCGGCTACGCCGGCGATCAGCCGGTCGGCGGCCGGCCAATCTCCGCGATGTTCGAGCTTCACATCGAGCAGGGGCCGATCCTCGATGCCGAGGAACTGGATATCGGCATCGTCACCGGCGTCCAGGCCATGCGCTGGTACGAACTCGTGCTGACCGGCAGCGACGCGCATGCCGGCTCGACCCCGATGACCATGCGCCGCGACGCGCTCGTGGCGGCCAGCGACATCGTGCGGCTCGTCCGCGATGTGGCGCTGGCCCATGCACCGCTCGGACTGGGGACGGTGGGCCTAATCGAGGCGCGGCCGGGCTCGCGCAACGTCATTCCCGGCGAGGTCTTCCTGACCATCGACCTGCGCCACCCCTCCGACGACGTGCTCGAGCGCATGGAGGCAGAGCTTCTCGACCGGGCCCGCACGCTCGCCGCGGCGGCCGGCATCGGGCTTCGCAGCGAACGGATCTGGAAGGCGCCGGCCATCGCCTTCGACCCGGCGCTGAACCAGCATGTCCGCGCCACGGTCGAGCGCCTGCGCCTGTCGCATCGGGAGATCGTCTCGGGGGCCGGCCATGACGCGGCGAACATCGCCAAGGTCGCGCCGACGACCATGATCTTCGTGCCCTGCCGGGACGGCATCAGCCATAACGAGGCCGAGGACACGAGCCCCAAGGCCTGCGCCGACGGCGCCGCGGCGCTGCTGGGCGCCGTTCTGTCCTTCGACGCCACCCTCCAGGCCGGAGCGCCGACGGCCTGACCTCACCGGCCCGCAGCGGAGGCCAGGTCACCAAAATGTCGTTCTCGATGATCGGACCATCCCATCGGGCGTCCGAACGGGCCGGCGAGGCCCGCTGCGACGCCGCAACGCAAGGGACGCGAGCCGGCCCGGCAGCCGGATGCAAAAAAATTCGGCATGACCGCCCGCTTTTTTGCTCCACAGCCACGGCAGGCGTGTTGACTTCTGTCGACAGAAAGCAAGAATTGCCTTGTTGAACAACCTTTCAGCTGGAGCCTTCCCCATGCGCAGACGAACATATCTTCTCGCAACCGCGGCGCTGGCCGCAGCGCTGGCCGCGACCCCCGGGCTCGCGGCCGATCCCGTCAAGGTGGGTCTCATCATCCCGCTGAGCGGCGGCAACAGCCTGTCGGGCGCCGAGGTTCTGTCCGGCGTCACGCTCGCCATCGAGGAGTGCAACGCCGCCGTGGGCCCGAACGGCCGCCAGGTCCAGATCATCAAGGAAGACGACGCGGGCGTGCCGACGACAGGCGCCAGCGCCGCTCAGAAGCTGATCGAGCGCGACCGCGTCGTCGCGATCATCGGCTCGCAGACCAGCAACGTCGCGACGGCCATCGGCAATGTCGGGCGCAAGGCCAGGGTTCCGGTGGTGACCTCGGGCGCCGCCTCCTCGGACATCACCGAGACCAACACGGCCGGCGACCCCTGGATCTTCCGCGCCATGCCGGGCACCGGCGATCAGGGCGCCGAGAGCGCCAGCGACATGATCAAGATGCTCAATCTGAAGCGCGTCGCGATCATCTACGACAATTCGAGCTACGGACGGCTGCTCAACGACAGCTTCACCAAAGGAGTCAAGGCTCTCGGCGGGGAAGTCGTCGCCGCCGAGCATTACGAGCAGGGCGAGCAGGATTTCTATACGCTGCTGACCCGCGTCCGCGAGACCAAGCCCGACGGCGTGTTCATCGCAGGCCTGATCGCCGAAGGCGCCTCGATCCTGCGGCAGGCCCATGAGATCAACTTCAAGACGCAGTTCTACGGCTCGGGCGGCATGATCAGCAACAGCCTGCTGGACCTGGCCGGCCGCGAGGCGAGCGAGGGCTTCGCCGTCAACGTCATGTACGAGCCGAACACCAACAACCCTCGCGGCAAGGCGTTCGGCGAGCGGTTCCAGAAGCGGTTCAGCCTGCCCGGCAACACGCTGTCCGGCCATGGCTTCGACGTCGGCACACTGGTCTGCGACGCCGTCCAGCGCGCCAAGACCCTCGACGGCGTCGGCGTCAGGGACGCGCTGCGCACCTCGAACGTCGAGATGGTGGAAGGACCGGCCGGAACCCGCGTCAAGTTCGACGACAAGGGTGCCTCCTACTTCAAGCTGGGCACCGCGATCGTGAAGAACGGCGTGCGTACCCTGCTGCCCTATCAATAAACCGACCGGGGGGTGGCGGCGGACGCCGTCACCCCGACCGGGCAGACCCTTCGGGCAGGTACGATGGCGCTCATCGAACAACTTCTCATCAACGGGCTCGTCAGCGGCGGCGTCTACGTGCTCGTGGCCATCGGCCTGACGATCGTCTTCGGCGTGCTCGGCATCGTCAATTTCGCCCATGGCGAATTCTACATGCTGGGCGGCTATTTCGCGCTGATCTTCGCCACGGCGACCGGCATGCCGTTCTACCTCGCCCTGCCCGTGGCGATGCTGGGCGGGGCGATCATCGGCGTCCTCGCCGAGCGCCTGATCTTCCGGTCCGGCGGCGCCCAGCTCCAGGCCGACACCATCATCACCTCGTTCGGCCTGTCGATCGTGCTGCAGAACCTCGCGCTCCTGGTGTTCGGGCCGCAGCCGCAGCTCATCCGCTCCGGCGTGCCCGGCGGGGCGATGAAGCTGTTCAACGCCTATATCTCGACCCAGCGCGTCATCATCCCGATCGTGGCGCTCATCCTGGTCGTGCTGCTCCACCTGCTGCTGACCTACACCTGGACCGGGCGCGCCCTGCGGGCGGTCGCCCAGCAGCCGACCGTGGCGAAGATCGTCGGCGTCGACGTCAACCGCATCGCGATGTCCGCCTTCGCGATCGGCAGCGCGCTTGCCGCCGGCGCCGGCGCGCTGATGGGCACGGTGTTCACGATGGGCCCCTCGATCGGCGGCGCCATCGCGCTCAAGGCCTTCACCGTCGTGATCCTCGGCGGGATGGGCAATATCTACGGCGCCATCGGCGCCGGCCTGCTGCTCGGCATCGCCGAGAGCTTCACCGCCGGCTTCCTCGGCAGCCAGTGGCGCGACGCCGTCGCCTTCCTGATGGTCATCGCGGTGCTGCTGCTGCGCCCGAACGGCCTGTTCGGCTTTTCGGCGAAGAGGGCCTGAAGCGATGAGCGCCACCTCCTCCCCGGCGGCGGAAACCGCGGGCCCCGCGCCGCGCCGCTACGAACCGGCCCTCGTCTCCGTCGCGCTCATGCTGATGGTCGCCCTGCCCTTCCTGCCCGTGGGACAATACGGCATCCATCTCGCCGTCCTGGCGATGGTCTATGCCATCGGCGCGGGCGGCCTCACCGGCCTCATGGGCTATTGCGGCCAGTATTCGCTCGCCCAGGGCGCCTTCCTCGGGGTCGGCGCCTATACGGCGGCGGCGCTGACCACCAAGCTCGGCCTGCCCGGCTATGCGACCCTGCCCTTCTCGATTAGCGTCGCGGCCTTGTGCGGCATCCTGCTCGGCATTCCCTCGCTGCGGCTCTCGGGCCACTTCCTGGCGATCACGACCATCGCCTTCCAGGTGATCGCCTCGCTGATCTTCAGCCAGTGGTACACCGTCACGAACGGGCAGATCGGCATCGACAACATTCCCGGCATGCTGCCGGCCGCCATCCTCGACAGGGTCCAGCCGCAGGTCGCCCATTACTATCTGGTGCTCGTGCTCTGCGTGCTCGCCATCTGGCTGGTGCGCCAGCTCCTGAGCAGCCGGCTCGGGCGGGTCTGGCTTTCGATCCAGGGCGACGAGCTGCTCGCCAAGAGCCTCGGCCTCAACACGACGCGGGCCAAGCTCACGGCGTTCGCCCTCAGCGCGGGCTATGGCGGGGCGGCGGGCGCGCTCCTCGCGCAATACATGGGCAACACGCATCCGGCCGAATTCACCCTGTTCACCTCGATCACCCTGCTCGCCATGGTGCTGATCGGCGGCCGGCGCTCCGTCTACGGGGCGCCGCTGGGCGCCGCGATCCTGACGCTGATGCCGGAGCTGCTGCGCAGCTCCGACGAGCTGCGCCTGATCATCTACGGGCTTATGATCATCATCGTCTGCAAGTTCGCCCCCTTCGGCCTGCTCGGTGGCGCGATCGCCCGGCGTTCGCAATCGAGGACATGACGCCATGCTGCTCGAATGCTCCGGACTGACCCGCCTCTATGGCGGCGTGGTCGCCCTGAACAATGTCGATCTGTCGATCGACGAACGCAGCATCACGGGCATCATCGGCCCGAACGGCTCCGGCAAGAGCACCTTCGTCGATCTCGTCTCGGGCGTGACGCCGCCGACCTCGGGGCGGATCCGGTTCGCCGGCCATGACATCACCCATGCGCCGTCCTGGAAGATCGCCAGGCTGGGCATGGCGCGGACCTTCCAGATGCTGCGGCTGTTTCCCCAGCTCACGCTGCGCGAGAACATGACCATCGGCCAGAGCTGGCAGCTCGCCTCCGGCTATCTGAGCTCGGCTTTCGGCCGTGCCGAGGCGCGCGAGGACGAGGCCGAGCTCGACCGGCGCGCGATGCAGCTCCTGGCCGAGTTCGACATGGCGGCCTTCGCCGACCGCTACCCGTCCGAGCTCTCCATCGGCCAGCAGCGCCTCGTCGAGATCGCCCGCTCGCTGATGAGCTCGCCCAAGCTCCTGCTGCTCGACGAGCCGGCCGCCGGCCTCTCGCCGCCCAATGTCGACCGGCTGGTCGGGCATATCCGCCGGATCCGGGAGGAGAGGCAGACTTCCATCCTGCTGATCGAGCACGTGATGAAGGTCGTGATGAACACCTGCGACCGGGTGGTGGTCTTCGACCGCGGCGAGAAGATCGCCGACGGCGCGCCGCAGGCCGTCGTCGACGATCCGGCGGTCGCCGCGGCCTATCTCGGCGTGGAGAAGGAATCCGTCGATGCTTGAGATACGTGACCTCAAGGCGGGTTACGGCAAGGCGGTGATCGTCGACGGCGTGTCGCTCACGGTGCCGACCGGAGCGATCGTCGCGCTTCTCGGCGGCAACGGCACCGGCAAATCGACCACGCTGAAGGCCATCTGCGGCCTCATCGATCCGATGGACGGCGACGTGCTGCTCAACGGCGAAAGCCTCGTGCGGCTCGGCGCGCCGGGCGTGGTGAAGCGCGGCCTGTGCCTCGTGCCCCAGGGCAAGGAAGCCTTCGCGGAGATGACGGTCCGCGAGAACCTGCTGATGGGCGCCTATATGCACCGCGCCAACCGGGGCGAGGTCGCAAGCCGCCTCGAGGAGGTCGTCACGCGCTTTCCGCGCCTCGCCGAACTGGCCACGCGCCGCGCCGGGCACCTCTCCGGCGGCGAGCGCCAGCTCATGGCGCTGGGGCGCGCCTTGATGGCGAAGCCGCGCGCATTGCTGCTGGACGAGCCGTCGGCCGCGCTCTCGCCGCGCGTCGTCGGCGAGATCGGCGAGGCGGTCATGTCGCTCAAGGAGGCCGGCATGACGGTTCTGCTGGTCGAGCAGAACGTCAACTTCGCCCTGAAGCTGGCGGAACGGCTCTACGTGCTCAGGGACGGGCGCATCGCCCTCGAACGGGCCGTGGTCGGCGGCGATGCCGGCACGGACCTCAAATCCTACTATTTCGGAGTCGAGGAATGACGCACGGGCAACTGCAGAACCGGGTCGCCTTCGTCACCGGCGCGGGCTCCGGCATCGGGCGCGCCACCGTCCTGCGCTTCGCGCGGGAAGGCGCGCGGATCGCGGCCTTCGACCGCGACGCCGGCGCGCTCGACGAAACGGCGCGGGAGGCCGGCGGCGAGGTTATGCCCTTGCGCGGCGACGTCACCAGCGCGGCCGACCTCGATGCGGCCTTCGCCGCCTGTGCGTCGCGCTTCGGGGATCCTTGCATCCTGGTCAACTGCGCCGGCAGCGTCGGCCATGGCGGCGCGATCGAGGACATGAGCGAGGAGGCCTGGGACGCGCTGTTCGAGGTCAACGTCAAGGGTACGTTCCTCAGCGTACGCAAGGCGGCCCCGGCCATGCGCCGCAACCGCCGCGGCTCCATCGTCAACCTGTCCTCGACCGCCGGGCTCGTCGGCTCGGCCGCGCTCGGCGGCTACAGCGCCTCGAAGGGCGCCGTCGTGCTGATGACGCGCTCGCTCGCCATCCGCTACGCCCCGGACCAGGTGCGGGTGAACTGCGTCTGCCCCGGTTCGATCGATACCCCGATGCTGCGGGCGACATTCGAGACGGCCGGCCCCGACCCCGCGGCCCGGCAGGCCATGGCCGATCTCTACCGCTCCAAGCAGCCGCTCGGGCGGTTCGGCAAGCCCGAGGAGATCGCGGCCGCCATCCTCTTCCTGGCATCCGACGAAGCGAGCTTCATCACCGGCGCCTCACTGCCCGTCGATGGCGGCCGCATTGCCTGATCGCCCCCCGCGATGACCGCCACCGCCTCCCCGCCCGGCATCGCCGAACTGGTCGAGCGGCATCGGCGCGGCCTGGTTTCGCCGGTCGAGACGATCGAGGCTTCGCTCGCGCTGGCCGAGGCGTGGGAGCCGTTCCTCGGCGCCTTCGTCACCATCGCTCGGGAGCAGGCGCTGGCCGAGGCGCGCGCGTTGGAGACGCGGCTGAAACGGGGCGAGCCCGCCCCTGCCCTGGCCGGCGTGCCGGTGACCGTCAAGGACATCATCGCGACCGCGGGCATCCGCACGACGGCCGGATCGCCGGCGCTCGCCCGCAACATGCCGTCGCGCGATGCCGTCAACGTGGCGCGCCTGCGTGCCGCCGGGGCCATCGTGATCGGGAAGACGGCGACGCCGCAATTCGCCTGTCGCCAGACGACGGATTCGCCGCTGTCGGGCATCGCCCGCAATCCCTGGGACCTGCGCCTGACGCCGGGAGGGTCCAGCGGCGGGTCGGCCGCCGCCACCGCCGCCGGTGCGGGGCTGCTTTCGCTCGTGACCGACGGGGGCGGCTCGGCCCGGCTTCCGGCGGCCTGCACCGGCATCGCCGGCTTCAAGCCGACCTTCGGCCGCATGCCTTTCGACGGATCCTCCGACGCCTTCGGTGGGCTCGGCCATGCCGGCCTCATGGCCCGGACGGCGGCCGACATCGCCTACGCCCTGCCGCTGGTCGAGGGGCCGTGCGACGCCGATCCCTATTCCCTGGCGGTGACCCCGCGGCCGGCGCGGCAAGGCGGCACGCAGGCGCTGCCGCTCGCGGGCCTGACCATCGGCTGGCGCGCGCAACTCGCGCAAGAGCCGATGGAAGGCGCCATCGCGGCGGCCTTCGAGCGGGCGCTCGGCGCCGTCGCGGCGCTCGGCGCGCAACTCATCCCCATCGACGGGGCGGTGGAGCCGCCCTTGCCGATCTGGCGCGTGCTCCAGCACAGCATCTGGGCCGAGCGCTATGCCGACAACGCCGCCGTGATGGCGCATATCGACCGCGTGATCGCGGACGGCATCGCCGATGCCGGGAGCCTGACCGCCCGTCACCTGCAAGGGGCGATGCATGGCCGCACCCGGCTGTTCAGGCAGGTACAGGGCTGGTTTCGCGACTGCGACCTCATCCTGTCCCCGACGCTCGCGCGCGGACCGCTGGCCGCGGGCCATCCCGGCTACGGGCCCATCGACATCGATGGCCGGGAGGCGGGCGACATCCGCGAGGCCTGGGCCCCCCTGCTCGGCCTGTTCACCATGACCGGCCACCCGGCGCTCAGCATCAATATCGGCTGGACGCCGGCCGGGCTGCCGATCGGCCTGCATCTCGTCGGGCGCTGGCACGAGGACGCCAGGGTCCTGGCCGCCGGCGCCGCGATCGAAGCCCATTTCGACGCCGTGAAGCCTCCACCGCCGCTGCCTTCGCAGCCGGTTGCCGCGTCAGAACCGAAGGAGACACTCCCATGATCCAATGGCCGGGCAACAACCGCATGGCCTTGCTGCTGACCTTCGACTTCGACGCGGAATCGGTCTGGCTCGCCCGCGACCCGGAGAATGCGGGCCGGCTCGGGGTCCTGTCCCAGGGGCTCTACGGCGCCAGGCGCGCGGTGCCGAAGCTGCTCGAGCTGCTCGATGCCGAGAAGCTGCCGGCGACGTTCTTCATTCCCGGCTGGGTGGCCGAGCATCACACCGACCGCTGCAAGGAGGTCCGCGACGCCGGCTACGAGATCGGCCATCACGGCTATTCCCACGGCTGGGCCGACGCCGCCAGGCCGCAGGCCGAATGCGACGATTTCGATCGCGGCACCGAGGCGCTCGATCGCTTCCTCGGCGTCAGGCCCGTCGGCTACCGCCCCCCCGGCGCGGAGATCACCCGCAACACCCTGACGATGCTGACCGATCGGGGAATGCTCTACAACAGCAACATGCTCGACGACGTCTACCCCTATCGGCACGTGCTGCCGGATGGCCGGCAGGGTCCGATCGAGCTGCCGACGCACTGGTCGATCGGGGATGCCAACTACACCTGGAATTCCATCCGCCACCCGAAGGTCATCCAGACCTCGGAGCACATCTTCACGATCTGGAAGGACGAGTTCGACGCCCATTACGAATGGGGCGCGCTGTTCAACCTCGTACTGCACCCGCAGATGATCGGCCGGCCGTCGCGCGTGGCCCTGCTGCGACGGTTCATCGACTATGTGCGCGGCTTCGACGGCGTCTGGATCGCGACCTGCGCCGATGTCGCCGCCCATATCGCCAGCCTCGATACGAAGGGCTGAGCATGGCGAGCGGCGCGGATCGCCTGTGCGAGGCCCTGCTGGCGCACGGCGTCGATACCTGCTTCGCCAATCCCGGCACCTCGGAGATGCATTTCGTCGCGGCGCTCGACCGGCGGCTGGAGATGCGCTGCATCCTCGGCCTGTCGGAGGGCGTCGTCACCGGCGCCGCCGACGGCTATGCCCGCATGGCCGGCAAGCCGGCGGCGACGCTGCTGCATTGCGGCCCGGGACTGGCGAACGGCATCGCCAACCTGCACAACGCACGCCGTGCCCATACGCCGATCATCAACGTGGTCGGCGATCATGCGAGCTATCATCTGCGCAACGATCCGCCGCTGGCGATGGACATCGAGGGCCTCGCCCGGCCGGTTTCGACCTTCGTCCGGCGCATCGAAGGACCCGGCGCCATCGAGGCGGCCGTTGCCGAGGGCTATGCCGCGGCGGTCGGCCGGCGCGGTGTCGCGACGCTCGTCCTGCCCGGTGACGCCGCCTGGAACGAGGCGCCACCGGCCAGCTGGGCGATCGGCCGGCCGCCCCCGGCTGCGATGCCCGACGAGCGGACGATCGCCGCCGCAGCCGATGCGCTGCGTTCAGGCCGGCGCTGCGTCGTCCTGCTCGGCGGTCCCGCGCTCAGGGCGAAAGCGCTTGAGCACGCATCGCGGATCGCGCGTGCGACCGGCGCCAGCCTGATGGCCGAGCCGTCGAACGGGCGGATCGAACGGCGGCCCGAACATGCCCCGCTGGAACGGATGCCCTATGCGCTCGACGAGGTCGTCGCGCGCTTCCGGGACGTCGATGTCCTGATCGTGGCCGGGGCACAGCGACCGACCGCATTCTTCGCCTATCCGGGCAAGCCGACCTTCCTGCACGATCCCGGCGCCCTGCTCGTCGAGCTTTGCGGCGTCGCCGACGAGCTGGAGGGCGGGCTGGAGGCTCTGGCCGAAGCCGTGGCCGGCGCCGGCAAGGGCGAAGCTGTCCCGCCGGGCCGGCGCGCACTCGCCGGAGATGCGTCGTTCGACGGGCTGCTGAACGAGGCGGCGATCTCGCACATCGTCGCGGAACTCCTTCCGGAGAACGCCATCGTCGTTGACGAATCCATCACCTGCTGCCGCGGCTTCTTCGCCCTGAGCGACCGCAGCGTGCCGCATGACTACCTGCAGCTGACGGGCGGAGCGATCGGCATCGGCATCCCGCTCTCGGCCGGCGCGGCCGTGGCCAGCCCGGGCCGGAAGGTGATCACGCTGCAAGCGGACGGCAGCGCGATGTATACGACGCAAGGGCTCTGGACCCAGGCGCGCGAGCAGCTGGACGTGGTGACGATCCTCCTGTCCAACCGCGCCTATGCCATCTTGGAGGGCGAAATGCAGCGGGTGGGCGCGGCGCCCGCCCGCCGGAACGCCAGGCGGATGCTGCGGCTGGACGATCCGGGCATCGACTGGGTGAGCATGGCTCGCGCGCACGGCGTCGACGGACGCCGCGCCACGACCGTCGCCGCATTCCGCAGCGCGTTCGCCGATGCCCTGTCGCGGCCGGGGCCGGTTCTGATCGAGGCCGTGCTGTAGGGCGAAAATCCCCAGCCGGTTATTTCTTCTGGCTCGCGGCGGCGGCCAGGGAGCTGGAAAGAACCTCGCAGCTATGTTCCAGGTGAGCGATGAAGGCGCGGCGCGCGGCCTCGCCATCGCCACTGGTCAGCGCCTTCAGCAGACCCTGATGGGTACTCTCGAAGCGAGCGCCCGTGCCGAAGCCGCGGTTGACGAAGGTCAGCGCCAGGCGCAGCTCCGACGCCAGGTCGTCGAAGGCGGCGAGCAACCGGGCATTGCCGGTGATCGAACAGACGCGCCGGTGGAAGGCGAGATCGGCCTCCACCAGTTTTTCGCTATCGTGCTCGGCGGTGGCGGACCGCACCTCCGTGAGGATGGCGTTCAGAGCCTCAAGATCCTCGGGGCCGGCCAGCGTGGCCGCGATCGGCACCGCATAGGCCTCGAGCGCAATGCGCGTTCCGTAGATTTCCACGACGTCGCGGGCCGTGAGCTCCCGCACGAAGAAGCCGCGACGCGGTATCCAGCGGACGAGGCCGCGCTTTTCGAGGCGGCGCGCCGCCTCCCGGATGGGCGCCCGGCTGATCTCGAGGCGCCGCGACAATTCCGCCTCGACGATTCTGGCACCTGGCTTGAGTTCTCCCGACGCCATGGCGCGATAAAGCCGCAATTCGACCTGGGCAACGAGATTGCTTTGCTCAATCGGTGAGTTGAGGGTCGTTTTCAGCATCGGCCGGGGTTCTCTCTCATGACGGCAACGGTTGCCGCTTGGCGGCGAACGATATCGAGCACGTCAACAACCGCAATGCACCGCTGCGGACGACGCCTTGCGTCCCTGTCGCGCTCCTGAACGGCCTCAAACGGCATCGGCCGGCAGATGCCGCGCCGCGACATAGCCGCCATCCACCGGCACGATCGCGCCGCAGACATAGGAAGCCGCCGGCGAGGCGAGAAAGGCGATGACAGCGGCGATCTCCTCCGGCTGGCCGACGCGGCCGAGCGGCGTCGAATCGACCTGCAGCTTGCGGTAGTGAGGCTCCTCGAGGCGGTGGCGGACCATCGGCGTCTCGGTGACACCGGGAGCGACCGCGTTCACCAGGATGCCGACGGGGGCGAGCTCCCCTGCCAGCTGGCGCGTGAACTGGGCGATGCCCGCCTTGGCGACGGCATATCCCGTCGTGCCCGGATAGCCCACCAGGCCAAAGGAAGAGGCGACATTGACGATGCGCCCGCCCGGCTGCGCGAGGTGCGGGATGACATCGCGCGTGACGCGCAGCACCGAGGTCAGGTTGGTTTCGATCAGGCGATCGAGCAGCGCGTCGTCGGAGGCCATCAGCGACTTGGATCCGCCGATTCCGGCGTTGTTGACCAGGATATCGATGCGGCCGAAATGCTTCAGCGCCGTTTCCGCGAGCACGTGCCCCGCCGTGCGGACGGTCAGGTCGATCTCCACCGGGACGCCGATGCCTTCGGCCGTATCCCTGACGGAGGGGTCACGGTCGGCCAGCACGATGGCGATGCCCTGCGAGGCGAGCAGGCGCGCCGTCGCCGCCCCGATTCCGCGTGCCGCACCCGTGACAATGGCAACCCGCTCGACCATCGAACGCCTCCTGCTCGTGCCGAAACGGTCCACCGGCCGGCCGCTGCGATCCATACGCAAGACGATATGTAGTCTGTCGACAGAGGTCAAATAGCGATGAGGCTATGACAGGGGCGCCGCCGACAATTCGCCATCGAGCCACCGGCGCAGGGCGACGATCGGCGGGGTATCCCAGTGGGCGCGCGCGCAGACGATGTGATAGGCATCCACCGTCACCGCCGTGTCGAGGATCTCCACCAGCTCGCCGCGCGCGATGGCTCCACGCGACAGGATCGAATTGCCGAGCGCGATGCCTTGCCCGAGCGCGGCCGCCTGCAAGGCGAGATGCGTGTTCGGCATCTCGATCCCGTCGAGCCGATCCGGCCGCTGGGCGCCGGCGACCTCGATCCATCGATCCCACACACCCGTCTCGTCGCTATGAAGAAGCGGCAGCCGGAGCATGGCCTCGATCGAATCGATGGCGGGGTAGCGGGCAAGGAACGCGGGGCTCGCCACGGGAAACAGCCGCGGAGCATGAAGCGGCACCTGCATATGATCGGCGGGCAGGTCCGGCAGGGCCCCGAAGCGGACATGGACATGGATGCCCTCCCCGGCCGGCGTCTCGATCCGGCTCTCCACGCCCGTGATCAGGTTGATGCGCAGGTCGCCGAGCACCTGCGACAGCTTCGGGATGCCCGGCAGCAGCGTCTCATGCGCGAGGCCGGGCGTCGCGTGGATCAGGAGGCTGCGGGGGGCCGCCGGGCGCAGCATCGCCGTGGCGTCGCACAGGCTGTCGAAGGCCCGCCTGACCTTGCGATGGTAAGCCTCGCCGGTCGCCGTCAGCGACAATCCGCGCTTGTGCTTTTCGACCAGCGCCACGCCGAGCGATGCCTCGAGGCCGGCGATATGCCGGGAGATCGAAGCGTGATCGGTGCGCAGAACCTCCCCGGTCCGCCGCATGCTGCGCGTCTCCCCCAGGACGATGAAGGCGCGCAGCGCGATCAGGGACGGCATGCGGGTCAGATACGGATGCATGGGCGGGCTGGAACGCCTCGGAAACTGGTGACTTGAAGACACCATATCGGTGCAAAAATAGCAATTGCTCCGGTGCGTTGCGCCGTCCTACTGCGGCGTGGATTGCGGACCCCTTCGCAACCTGCTCCAGTGGCCTCGTTCTCGTCCGACGCCCGGCGGCCCGGAGCCTCGTGGAGATGCTCATGGTTGCCGTTCCCGACGGTTCGCTCGTCCCGCCCTACCGTATCGGCGTCGAGGTCGGCGGAACCTTCACGGATCTCGTCTGGGCGGACGCCTCGGGCGCCGTGCATACCGGCAAGACCCCGTCCACCCCGCATGCCATCCAGGAGGCGGTGCTGGCGCTGATCGCGTCGACCGGCCTGCCACTCGAGGCGGTCGCCCAGGTCACACACGGTTCCACGGTGGCCACCAACGCGCTGATCATGCGCAAGGGCGCCACGGTCGGGCTTTTGACCACGCGCGGCTTCCGCGACATCGTCATCCTCGGCCGGTGCGAGCGCAACCACGACGTCTACGACATGCAGTACCGCGCGACGGTTGCGCCGATCCGCCGCCACATGATCCGCGAGGTGACCGAGCGTATCGACGCCAGGGGCGCCGTCCTCCAGCCGATCGATCTCGAAGCGGCCTGGCGCGAGGTCGAGACCTTCCTGGCGCAGGGCGTGACCGGCATCGCGATCTGCCTCGTCAACGCCTACGCCAATCCGGAGCACGAGGCCGCGCTCGCCGAAATGATCCGCCGGCGCGCGCCGCATGTCTCGATTTCCGCCAGCTCCACCGTCTCGCCCGAGTTCCGCGAATACGAGCGCTCTGTGACGACGCTGGCGAACGCCTTCGTCGGCCCGCTGGTCGAGCACTATGTGCGCCTCCTCGACGAAGGCATTCGCCGGGACGGCTATCGCGGCACGCTGGAGATCATGCAGTCGAACGGCGGCGTGATGCCGGCCGCGGCCGCGGGCCAGAACGCGGTCAGGATGATGTTGTCGGGCCCCGCCGCCGGCGTCTGCGGCGCGGCCTGGTTCGCCCGGCGCAACGGCATCCGCGACATCCTCACGCTCGACATGGGCGGCACCTCGACGGATGTGGCGATCGCGCCCGATCTCGTGCCGGGCATGGTCACGGAGCTTACGGTCGACGGATTGCCGCTGCGCACCACCTCCGTCGACATGGCGACGATCGGGGCCGGCGGCGGCTCGATCGCCCATGTCGACCGGGGCGGCTTCCTCGCGGTCGGGCCGGAGAGCGCCGGCTCGTCCCCGGGCCCGGCCTGCTACGGCCGGGGCGGCACGCGCCCGACGGTGGCCGACGCGCAGATGGTGGCGGGACTGCTTCGCCCCAGCGACTTCTTCGGCGGGAAGATGGTGCTCGATGCCGACAAGGCGCGGGCGGCCGTCGCCCGCTTGCAGGCGCAGGGCCTGAGCGGCTCGGTCGAGGACATCGCCGACGCCATCCTGCGCACGACCAATGCCAACATGGCCGGCGCGGTGAGGCAGGTTTCGACCGCCCGCGGCATCGACCCGCGCGGCTTCACCCTGGTCGCCTATGGCGGCGGCGGGCCTCTGCACGCCGCCATGGTGGCGCAGGAGATCGAGATCCGCCAGGTGCTCGTGCCCTGGTCGCCCGGCCTCGTCAGCGCGTTCGGGCTGCTCGTCGCCGAGACCAAGATCGACACCGTCGAGAGCGCGCTGCATCCGCTCTGCGACACCAGCCTCGACGCCGCGCGCGTGGCCAAGCTGATCGACAAGGCGCGCGACACCGCCGCCGCCAATCACCTCGACGACGAAGACTGCGAGATCGCGATCGGCCTCGACATGCGCTATTCCGGCCAGGCCTTCGAGATCACGCTCTGGACCGACACGGCGGCGCGCGATGCGGCGGCGCTGCGGCAGCTTTTCGAGAGCGCGCACCGGCAGCGCTACGGCTATGTCCGGCAGAAGCTCGACTGCGAGGTGGTGGCCTATCGCCTGCGCATCAGCCGCAAGGCGCGCGATGCGATCGTCACCCCCCTCGACCACGACGCGCAGGCCACGGCACGCAAGGTCGAGATCGCGCTGGGCGGCAGCCATCATCACGCGACGCTCCTGCCGCGCGCGGCGCTGGCGGTCGGCGGCCGGCTTCCCGGCCCCGCCATCCTGACCGAGCCGACATCGACCACCGTGGTGCCGGCGGGCTGGGAGGCCGAATGCCTGCCGACGGGAGACCTGCTGCTGAGGGACGTGACATGAGCTTCGATCCGACAACGCTCACCATCATCGCGCGCGGCCTCCAGTCGGCCTCGGAGGAAATGGCGACGAACCTCATCCGCTCGGCCTTCTCGGCCGTGGTCCGCGAGGCGCGCGACTGCTCCACCGCCCTGCTCGATGCGGAAGGGCGCGTGGTCGCCCAGGCGGAAATGATCCCGATCCAGACCGCGGCCCTGTCGGCGGCCTTCGCCGCGGCCCGCGCCGTGCTCGATCTCGAGACGATCCGGCCCGGCCACTTCATCCTGCTCAACGACCCCTATAGCGGCGGGCAGCACCTCAACGACATCATCCTGTTCAGCCCGATCTTCGCCGATGACGGCAGCCTGCTCGCCTATGCCGGCAGCACGGCGCATCATCTCGACATCGGCGGCGGCTCCGCCGGCATCAACACCGCCGCCCGCGAGCTGATCCAGGAGGGGATCGTCATCCCTCCCCTCCTCCTCGACTACGAGCGCGACTGGAACGGCGGCAATTTCGAGCGCTTCTTCTTCGCCAATATCCGCACCCCGGATATCGGGCGCGGCGACATGGACGCGCAGTTCGCGGCCAACTTCCTCGGCGCGCAGCGGGTGCTGGCGCTGGCGCGCCGGCACGGCGTCGGCGCGGTCCGCGCCGCCATGGCAGGCGTCCTCGACTATTCGGAACGGCGCATGCGGGCCGCCATCGCCGAAATTCCCGACGGCCGCTGGACGGGCACCGCCCTGATCGACGGCGACGGCATCGCGGCCGACGGCCCGCCGCTGGCGATCGAGGTCAGCGTCGAGGTCGCGGGCGATGCCATCGTCCTCGACTTCACCGGCACGGCCGCTCAGGTCGGCAGCATGTTCAACTCGCCGCTCGCCTCGTCCATCGCCGCCGCGGTCACCGCGGTCCGGGCCGTGCTGAGCGACACCGGCATTCCGGCGAACGACGGCTGCAACCGGCCCCTGACGATCATCCTGCCGGAAGGATCGATCCTCAATCCGCGTCCCGGGGCGCCGGTGCGGGCGCGCGCCACCGCCTCCACCCGGGCGCTCGACGCCGTCCACGACGCGCTGGGGCAGATCATCCCGGAGCGGATTCCGGCGCAGGGCAACAACACGACCACCGGCCTGTTCATGACCCACGCCCCCAAGGGCGGCAGGATGCGGATCCACCTGGACATATTGGGCGGCGGCTGGGGCGCGGCGAAGGGCTACGACGCGATCAACGCCACCGACCACATCCTGTCCTCATGCCGGCTGACGCCGACGGAATCGATCGAGCAGATCTACGACCACCTGCTGATGGAGAGCTTCGGCCTCTGCCTCGGATCGGGCGGGAGCGGGGCGAACACGGGCGGCATGGGCATCTTCCGCCGCTACCGCATCACGGCCGACGGCGTGACGCTGAGCATCTATTCGGACCGGTTCCGCCTGCCGCCGCTGGGGCGCTCCGGCGGCCGTGACGGCGCCCGTTCGTCGCTGGTGGTCGAGCGCGGCGACGAGCGGATCGCGCTCGGCGCCAACAGCACCTTCGCGCTCAGCAAGGGCGACGTGGTCGAAATCCGCATCGCCGGCGGCGGCGGCTGGGGCGACCCGCGCGAGCGGGAGCGGGCCGAGGTGGAACGCGACCTCGACGACGGCTTCATCACCGCCGAGACGGCCCGCGAGGTCTATGGCCTCACCACGCGACAGGAAGAGACCGCAGCATGAGCACGCTTCCCTTGCGCCCCGTCGCCGCGTTCGACGCCGAGACCCTGCTCGCGGAGATCGTCACATGGGTCGAATACGAGACGCCCTCGGACAGGCCCGATCTGATCGATCGCCTGCTCGACCATGTCGAGGCGCTGTTTACCGATCTGCCCGTCGACCGCAAGCGGCTGCCGGCGCGCGAGGGCCGCGGCGGGCAGCTCATCCTGCGCTACGACCCGGCGGGCACGGATGCGCCGCCCCTCGTCTTCATGGGCCATATCGACACCGTCTGGGCGGCCGGAACCCTGGCCGAGCGCCCTGTCCGGCGCGATGGCGACAAGGTCTACGGGCCGGGCATCTTCGACATGAAGGCCGGCTCCTGCCTCAGCGTGCTGACGCTGCTGGCGCTGGCGCGGGAAGGCCTGGTGCCGCCGCGCCCCGTCGTCGTCTACCTCAACGGCGACGAGGAAACCGGCTCGCTCGCCTCGCGGGAGACGATTCTCGCCCTGGGGCGGCAGGCCGCCGCCGTCATCGTGCCGGAGCCGTCCTTCGAGGCACCGGGCACGGTGATCACCGCCCGCAAGGGCTGGGCGACCTTCCGGCTGGAAGCACGCGGCGTCGCGGCCCATGCCGGCGGCAGCCTGCACGAGGGCCGCAGCGCGATCAACGAGATCGCCCGCCATGTGCTCGATATCGCCTCGCTCAACGCGCGCGAACCACAGGCGACGTTCAATGTCGGCGTGATCGGCGGCGGAACCCGGCCGAACGTGGTGCCGGCCGAGGCCTGGGCCGAGATCGACATGCGCGCCGAGACGATCGAGGTGGCCGAGCGCATGACGGCGCAGATGCTGGCGCGGCGGCCCTTCGATCCGGACGTCGCCCTCCATGCCAGCGGGGGAATCAACCGGCCGCCCTTTCCCCGCTCACCGGCCGTGGCCGGCTTCTACGAGGCGACGAGGAGCCTCGCGGCGCGCCTTGGCCTGCCGCTCGGGGAGACCTCCCGCGGCGGCGTCTCCGACGGCAACTTCGTGGCGGCGATCGGCAAGCCGGTGCTGGACGGAATGGGCTGCTCCGGCGCCGGCGCCCATGCGCTGCACGAGCACATCCTGGTCTCGACGATCGCGCCGCGCGCCGCCTTGATGTTCAACATGGCGACCGGGATCACCGGGGCGTGACGGGCGCGGCCTCCTGTGCGGCGATCTCGGCCAGGGCGAGGGCCTGGGCGATGCCGTCGGCCGGCGCTCCGGCTTCGACGGCCCGCACGCGATCGACGAGCGCGGCGATCGTCGCCACCGGCAGACCGTGGCGGCGGCCGATGGCGACGACCGGCCCGAGCTGGTAGGGCACCTCGGTCGGGCGGCGACGGATCATGATATCGCGCCAGACACCGCTGTAGAGCTTGGTCGAGCCTTTCCGGCTCGCGATGATCGCCTCGATGCAGGCGTCGGCATCGGCATCCCGGCCGGTCAGGAAGGCGGCCGGATCGAAGGACTGGAACGGCATCGGCCGCACGCCCTCCGCCAGGGCGATCGCGAGAACCGAGCGGATCAGCCAATGGATCAACGGCCGCAGGCGCGGCTCGGCGAGGAAGCCGACGATGGTCTCCTGGGTGATGCCCTCGGCCTTCAGCACCGTCGCCCAGGCGAGCTTGCTCCAGAGGTAGCCATAGATGTTGTCCGTCAGGATCGCATCCGGCTCGAAATCCTTCAGCGCGGCGTGAAGCTCGATCGCGCGCGGCGTGAGCGCGCCATCGAGCTCGCCGACGACGACGGCGCCGCGCCCGCCGAAGGAAACACGGCCCGGCTCCTGCCAGTCGGCGCCGAAGTTCACGAAAGCGCCCATGGTCCGACGCTCGCCGGCCACCGCCGCGATCTGCGGCTCGTTCATGCCGTTCTGGCAGGACAGGATGTAGCCGTCGTCGCTGAGATGGGGCATCAGCCCCTCCAGCGCCGTTGCCGTGTGCTGGGCCTTCACGGCCAGGAAGACGCGGCCATAGCGGTCCTTCACCTCGCCGGGCAGCATGGCGCGGCAACGCACTGAAAAGTCGGCGACAGGGCCGTCGATCCGCAATCCGCGCCGTTCGATGGCGCGGACATGATCCTCGACCAGATCGACGAAATGGACCTCATGGCCGGCACGCGCGAGGAAGGCGCCAATGGTCCCGCCGATGGCTCCGGCGCCCCAGACGAGGATCGGATCGCTCATGCCTACCCCCTATTGCAGCGGCGAGCACGGCAGCGGCAGGCAGATCGAGGACTGCATCGGCGGCGGCAGCGTTCCCGGAAAGGCGTTTGGCGGCCAGATGCCGGCCCTGGCCGCCTCGGAACGGATCCGCAGGCGCTCCTCGAAACTCGCATAAGGCCAGAGATGGGTGAAACGCGGGGTCCCGTCGAGCGCGGCCCCTGCGGCAAGCACGGGCGACATCCCGGCCCGGGCGGGAAGCTTGCGCTTCCAGGCCTCGATCAGGGTCGGCAGCGTCCCGACGCGAAGATCGTAGGTTCGCAACTCATAACACGGGCCAAAGCGCCCCGCCGGCACCGGATCGATCCAGGAAAAGGGCAAATAGGCCTCGGCGCTGTAGCCCGTCATCAAGCTTTCGCAAGAGAACGGATCGGTCGCCATAGCCAATTGGCGCCGCTCGGCCATGAATTCCATGTCCGTCTCATAGGCGCGCATCAACACAATCTGGTTCAGCGCTCCAGTCTCGGTCGCCCAACAACCAAGCATGCGCCCGCCCGCGGCCGCTTTTGCAACGTACTGCGCCAGTCGTTCCGACACTTCGGCATGATGTCGGGCGGGAACGCTCAGATAGACATACTCGTGGATCATCACGACCGGTCCAAAGGATCAAAAGCATTGAAGACTTGTCATTTTTATTTGGATACGTCAATACACGCTTGTATGCAAAGAACCGAAGCGGTGAACCTCCTCACCCTCGGGCGGCGTCTGTTCAACGGAAAAGCCCATGCAGTCGGACCAGACCTCGAAACCGGACGAGTCGCGCCGGCTGTTCCTGCGGGTTTTTCCCTCGATCATGCTGCCGATGTTCATCGCGATTTCGGATCAGACCCTGGTCGCGACCGCCTTGCCGGCCATCGCCGCGGATCTTGGGCAGGTCACGCTGATCACCTGGATCGTCGTCGCCTTCCTGATGATGAACTGCCTGGCCGCGCCGGTCTATGGCCGCTTCGGCGATCTGATCGGGCGGCGGCAGATGATGCTGATCGCGCTGGCCTTCGTCATCCTGGGCGCGGCGATCGTCATCACCGCCCCGAGCGTCCATGTCATCATCCTCGGCCGCGCCATCCAGGGGGTGGGCGGCGGCGGGCTGATGAGCCTGACCCAGGCGCTGATCGGCCAGATGGTGCCGCTGCGCAAGCGCGGCAGCTATCAAGGCTATCTGGCGGCCGTCAACGCGACGGCCACCGTCGCGGGCCCGCTGCTCGGCGGTCTCCTGACCTACCGGTTCGGCTGGCGCGTCGCGCTCGCGACGACGATCCCGCTGGCCCTGATCGCGCTGGTCCTTACCTTGCGGCTGCCGAAGCTGCCGAGCCGCGGCACGGTCGCCAATTTCGATGCGCCGGGCCTGGGCTTCTTCGCCGCGACCGTGGTGCTGCTTCTGCTCGCCGTGCAGGAGCTGGAGAGGATCGCGCGGGGCGGATCGCCCGTTTCGATGCTGCTCCTGCTCGGTGCCGCCGGCGCCAGCCTGATCCTGCTCGGCCGTCGCGAAAAGCGGGCCTTAAGCCCGCTCTTTCCCCTGCCCGTCCTGTCGCATCCATCGATCTGGCGCGGCGCCTGCTTCGCGGCCTGCCATGGTGCGACCTATGTCTCGCTCGTCGCCATCACGCCGCTTTATCTGATCGCCGCGCGCGGCCTTGACGCGAACACGGTCGCCTTCCTGCTGCTGACGCTGACCATGGGCGTCGGCCTGTCGTCGATGGTCACCGGATTTCTGGTCAGCCGGACCGGCCGTACCATGATATTTCCCTCGGCCGGGTCCTCTGTCCTGACGGTGCTGCTGCTGGTCTTCGCCTGGCGCTCGCCGGAACTGAGCACCTGGCAACTGCCGATGTTCTATTTCGCGATGTCGCTTTGCATCGGCACTGTCATGGGCGTTCTGCAGGTCACGGTCCAATACGTCGCCGGGCCGGAAAACCTGGGCGTGGCGGCATCGGCGGTCCAGTTCTCGCGCACGCTCGGCGCGTCCCTGGGCACCTCGCTCGTCGGTGCCGTCATCTTCATCGCGCTCCAGTCCGGAGACGGGCGCGCGGCCGAGGCCTTCGCGATGGCGCTGCGTGGCGCGATGGAGTTGCCGGCCGACGCGGCGGCGCAAATTCGCGGTGAAATGCTGGCAGCCTTCCGGCCCGCCTTTCTGGCCGTGGCCGCCTTTGCCGGCATAGGGTGTCTGATGGGATGGTCCAACCCGGTTCGGCGGATTGCCGCCAGACCGGGTGAATGATCAGGACAGCGTCGCCATCAGCCGCTCCAGAAGCAATGCCCTGTGGGGGATGGTCGAGACGACCAGACGCTCGCTGTGGCTGTGGCTGCTGCCCTGCCCGTCGACGCCGAGCCCGTCCAGGGTCGGCGCATGGCTGGCGGTGAAGTTGCCGTCGCTGCAACCGCCGGTCTGAACGTCGCCGAGCTCGAAGCCGTATCCGGACGCAAGCTCCCTTGCCGTCTCGTACAGCGCCGCGATGCCGGGCAGCTTCTCGTAGGGCGGCCGGTTGAGCCCACCCGTCACCGTGATGGTGCAATCGGGATTATAGGTCTTGAGGTTCATCAGCCTGGCGACGGCCGCCTCGGCGACGGCCGGGTTCGGCACACGCATATCGACCTCCGCCTTGCATTCATAGGCGACGACATTCGGGCGGGTTCCGCCGTGGACGACACCGACGTTCACGGTCAGGCCGCTGTCGTAGTCGGTCATATCCTCCAGATCGAGGATCTGGCGCGCCATTTCCTTGATCGCGCTGCGCCCGTGGACGTGGCGGGAGCCGGCGTGCGCGGCGCGACCATGGATCGTGATGTCGAAACGCGCGGTGCCCTTGCGGGCCGTCACGCATCGCCCGCCGTCGCGCGCGGGCTCGGTCACCAGCACGTATTTGGCGCGCCCGGCCTCCTCCTCGATCCGCGCCCGCGAGGTAAGGCTGCCGATCTCCTCGTCGGAGACATAGAGATGGCGGATCGGCAAGGGCGTGCGGGCGCCGCGCGCGATCAGCTCGCGCAGGGCCGCGAAAGCGAGATAGGCGCCTCCCTTCATGTCGGAAATCCCCGGCCCGTAAGCCAGATCGCCTTCGACCCTGAACGGCAGGACGCTGCCCAGCGTCCCTTCCGGGTGAACCGTGTCGTAGTGGCTGAGGACGAGGATCCCCTTCTCGTCGGGCTCACCCCAGGGGGATTGCACGAAGACATGGTCGCCGCAGCCATCCCGGCCGGGAATCCGCTCGACCCGGGCGCCCGCGGCCCTCGCATCGGCCTCGACCTTGTCGGCCATCCGGTTCACCAGATCGGCATTCAACGACGGGCTTTCGATCTCGACCCAGGAGCGGATGCCTTCCAGCATCGTCTCGGGGCTGTATCGGGCGAGCGCGGCCGCATTGTCGGTCATCCGGAACCTCCTGAAAGTACCTTCCCGCTCAGAGCGAGCCGCCGTCGATCGACAGCACCTGCCCCGTGACGTATTTCGACAGATCGGAAGCCAGCCAGAAGACGCCGTTGGCGATGTCCTCAGCCTCGCCCAGGCGGCCTAGCGCCGTCTGCGCGAGCTTGGCCTGGCGCTTCTCGGGAGAATAGCCTTCCCAGCGGCGCACCTTGGCCTCGTCGGTGAGCACCAGGCCCGGCGCCACCGAATTCACCCGGATGCCGTGCGGCCCCAGTTCGACGGCGAGCTGTCGGGTCAGGCCGACCAGCGCATGCTTGGAGGCGCAGTAACCCTGCACCCCGGTGAGCGAAGGCTTCAACCCGGCGCCCGAGCTGATGTTGATGATGGCTCCCTTGCCATTGCGCTTCATGCCCGCGGCCGCGGCGCGGCTGGTCACGAAGGAGGCGTGGATATTGACATCGAAGAGGCGGTCCCACGACGCGTCCTCCACCTCGTCGACCGGCTGGAAGGGCGTGCCGAGCGATCCGCCGGCATTGTTCACCAGCACATCGACCGCCCCGCCGGACTGCGCCTCGACATCCGCGATCCAGGCCGCCGCCGCCTTGCGGTCGGACAAATCGACGATCGCCGTCGTCACGCCGGGCAGCGTCGAGATCTGCCTGAGCCCTTCGGGCTGGATGTCGCAGCCCCAGACCCGGGCGCCCATGCGCGAGAAACCCTCGGCGATGGCGCGGCCGAAGCCGGATGCGGCGCCCGTGAGCGCCACGGTCCTGTTCTCGAAATTCATGCTTCTCTCCTCATATGGGACAATCAACCACGAGACTTCGGATCGAGAATGTCGCGCAGGCCGTCCCCGAGCAGGTTGAAGGACAGCACCGTCATGAAGACGAAGAGGCCGGGAAAGATCGACAGGAAGGGGGCCGTCGTCAGATAGCGCTGCGCCTCCTGCAGCATCGCGCCCCATTCCGGCGTCGGCGGCTGCGCGCCGAGGCCGAGGAAGCTCAGGACAGCCGCGGCAAGAATGGCTTCCCCCAGCGAGAGGGTGGAGTAGACCACGAGAGGGCCGAGTATGTTCGGCATGACTTCCCGCAGGATGATCCGCTTGTCCGATGCCCCGATGCAACGGGCGGCTTCGACATATTGCAGCCTCGCCGTGGCGATCGTCGCGGCGCGGGCGACACGGGCGAACCGCGGAATGCGGACGATGCCGATGGCGATGATGCCGTTCTGCAGCGAAGGCCCGAGCACGGCAGCGATCAGGACGGCCAGCAGCACATAGGGCATGGCCATCATCACATCCATCAGCCGCATGACGGCGTTGTCGAGCGAACCCCGGTAATAGCCCGCCAGCACGCCCAGGGTCACGCCGAAGACCAGGGAAATGCTGACCGCGAGGAAGCCCACGCTCAAGGAGATGCGGCTGCCCAGAATGACGCGCGAGAAGACATCACGCCCGATCTGGTCGATGCCGAAGAGGTGCTCCCAGCTCGGCCCCAGGAGCACGCCGCTGGTGAACTCGTCGGACTCGTAGGGCGCGATCAGGGGAGCGAAGATCGCGAGCAGCGCCAGCAGAACGAGGAAGACCAGCCCGAACATGGCGCTTCTGCGCTCGGCCAGCCGCGAGAGGGCGATCCGCAGCCGCGCCGCGAACGACTTGCCGCCCGCACTCACGACCGGCGCGGCGTCAATGGCCTGATGTGTCATTGCCGCACCCTCGGATCAATGAAGCCATAGGAAACATCGACCATCAGATTCACGAAAACGATGATGACCGCATAGATGATGATCGCTCCCTGCACGACCGGATAGTCGTTCGCCAGGATCGCCTGCATCATGTGGCGGCCGAGGCCCGGCCAGGAGAACAGCGTCTCGGTCACGATCGAGCCGCCGAGATAGACGCCGATCTCGAGCCCGATGATGGTGACCACGGGGATCATGGCGTTGCGCATGACGTGCCGGGCCACCACCATCGGGAAGCTCAGCCCGCGCGCGAGGCCGGCATTGACATAATCCTCGTTGATGACCTCCAGCACGCTGGCCCGGGTCGTTCGCGCGATCAGCGCGGCCGGCGCGGTCGCCAGCGTGACGGCCGGCAGGACCATGTGTGAGGCCACGTCGACGAAGGCTTCCCGGTTCAGCGTCAGGATGCTGTCCAGGAAGGTGAACCCGGTCACGCGCGTCAGCACCGTGCTGTAGGAGACCATGCCGCCCGTCGGGAAGATATTGAAGTACACCGAGAAGACGACGATCAGGATCATTCCGAACCAGAACACCGGCAGGGAAATACCCGAAAGCGTCAGGAACATGGTCGCGGAATCGAACCAGCTTCCCTTGCGGATCGCCGCGATGGTGCCGGCGACAACCCCGAAGACCGAGCCGAGCAGCGTCGCCAGAATAGCGAGCTCCGCCGTGGCCTTCAGCCGGTCGAGCAGGATCGGCAGCACCGGGTCGCGGCTCTGCAGGCTCTGGCCGAAGTCGCCCTGAATCACGTTTCCGAGCCAGGAAAGATACTGGACGTAATAGGGCCGGTTGAAGCCCATCTCTTCGTGAAGCCGGGCGATGGCCTCCTTGGAGATGCTTTCGCCACCCATCATGGTGACGACCGGATCGCCCGGAATCGCCCGCATGAAGGCAAAGACGAGGACCGACAAAAGCAGCAGGACGACGAGGCTGTTCAGCAGCCGCGAAAGGACCGTGGAAAAGACGCGGTTCATGCCGGGCCGCCATTCGGCGCAGGAGCGAGCGGCGCCTCGTTGTAGAGGTGACAGCGCACTTCACGGTCGTCGACCATGCGCGGCTCCGGCAGAACCGTATCGCAGATCGCGCCGATCCGTTTGGTGCAACGGGTGTGGAACGGGCATCCCTTCGGAACGTGAACGTTCGAGGGAATCTCGCCTTCGAGCGGAGCGCGGTTGGTCTGCGCACCTGCGACAGGCTTCGGCGTCGCCGCCATGAGGGCCGCCGTGTAGGGATGAAGCGGATCGGCGAAGATGCGCTCGACCGGACCGGTCTCCACGATGCGCCCGAGATACATCACGGCCAGGCGATCGACGAGATAGCCGATCAGGTTGAGGTCGTGCGAGATGAAGAGGCAGCCGAGCCGCAGGTGGCGGCGCAGATCCTCGATCAGGGCAATGATCCTGGCCTGCACCGAAACGTCGAGCGCAGAGGTCGGCTCGTCCAGCACGAGGAACTTCGGATCCAGGATCAACGCGCGCGCGATCGCGATACGCTGCCGCTGCCCGCCGGAGAACTCGTGCGGGTAACGGTCGAAATGGGCCTCCGTCAGCCCGACCCGCTCGAGCATCTCGACCGCCAGCCTGCGCCGCTCGGCCGTGGTGCCGCGGTTGTGGACGATGAGGGACTCCATGATGATCGTGCCGGCCGTGCGGCGCGGGTTCAGCGAATTGTAGGGGTCCTGAAAGACCATCTGCACCTGCTCGCGCAGATGAAGCGCGGGAAGGTCGTCGATCGGCGTGCCGCTGAGCGTGACACGGCCCCCGGTCGCCGGCTGGAGCCTAACGAAGGCGCGCGCGAGCGTGCTCTTGCCGCAACCGGATTCACCGGCGACGCCGACCATTTCCCCCCGGCGGACCGACAGGTTGACGCCCTGCACGGCGCGAACGGCCAGTCTCTCGCGACCGCGGTTGAAGGGCCAGATGCCGTGACCGCGCACGGGGAAGCTGACCGAGACGTCGTGCGCCTCGAGAACCTCGTCAGGTTGCGTTGTCACCGCGGCCGGAGCTGCGGAGGTCTGCATGATCATAATGCGCCCTCGACGACCTTTGGTTTCTCAGCTCCTTCCGGCAGGCAGGCGACGTAATGACCCGGCTCGACTTCGATCATCTGCGGGATCTCGGGGCTGATCGATCCGTCCGGCAGGCGCCGCGTCGCGTAGCGATAGCCCCCGGGGGGCGGGACCTCGCGGGTCGCGCGACCGATCGGCTTGCCGCGGTCGGCGACGGAGGGCAGCGAGGCCAGAAGCGAGCAGGTATAGGGATGCACCGGGTTGCCGAACAGCATCTGCGCCGGCGCCATCTCGACGATCTGCCCCAGATACATCACCGCGATGCGGTCGCAGTTTTCGGCAGCGACCCCGAGATCATGCGTGATGAGGATCAAGGCCGATCCGAGATCGCGCCTCAAGTCGCGCAGCAGCCGCAGGATCTGCGCCTGAATCGAGACGTCGAGCGCCGAGGTCGGCTCGTCTGCGATGATGAGCTTCGATCCCCCGACGATGGCGACGGCGATCATCACACGCTGCGCCATGCCGCCGGACAATTCGAAGGAGTAGTTGCCCATGATGCGCGCGGGATCGGGCAGGCCGACTTTGGCCAGCGTCGCGATCCCGAGCTCTCTGGCCCTGGCGCGCGACACGCCCTGCGCCTGCATGGCGGCCTCGATGATCTGGCTGCCGATGGTCGAGACCGGATTCAAGGCCCGCTTGGCCTCCTGAAAGACCATCGAGATCTGCCGTCCGCGGATCTTGCGCCATTCCGTCTGGTCGAGCCCGACCAGCTCGCGTCCTTCAAGCTTGATCGAGCCCCCCTCGATCTGCCCGGGATGCGGCACGAGACCCATGATGGCGCGAGCCGTCATGCTCTTGCCGCTGCCCGTCTCGCCGACGATGCCGAGGCACTCTCCCGGTGCCAGATCGATATCGATCCCCTCCAGCGCACGCACCAGGCCCGTCTTGGTCGGAAAATGAAGGCGTAGCCCACGAATCTGCAGCAACGGCGCCGGCCCTGCGCTGTTCCCGGGGCTCTGGATGGACGTCACGCGGAGCACCTGCACAGTCTGGTTGAGCACATGGGGCATAAGGCTCGCGCCGCCGGACCAGAGGCCCGGCGGCGAAAGTTGTCCACGGGTGAAAGAACGACCCGTATCCGGCGCGTCATTTCTTCAGCGTAGCGGCGTTCAGATAGACCTGGTTCGCCGGGTTGCGGAAAACGCCCTTCACTTCGGCGCGCACGCCAAGGCTGTAGACCGGGTGGACGAGGAAGACCGCGGCGGCGTCATCGGCTATGATGTTCATCGCATCGGCATAAAGCTTCTGGCGTTCGGCATTGTCGTAAGTCGAGCGGGCCTTGTCCAAGAGCGCGTCGACCTTCGGGTTGTTGAGCCGCGACGCGTTGTCCTCACCGATGAACTGCGAGTGGAAGGTCGGGAAGATCACGCCCTCGGGATCGACGGTCGACGCCGTCCAGCCGCCGACCGTGATGCCGAAATCGCCGGCGCGACGGCGCGTGATCCAGTCGGACCAGGTCGCCATCGAGACCGTCGCCTTGATGCCCACGGCCTTGAGATCCGCCTGGATGATGGCAACGCCATCGGTGGGCGACGGGAAGTACGGACGCGGATTGGCGAAGGACATGAACTGCAGCTCGAAGCCATCCGGATAGCCGGCCTCGGCCAGGAGGGCCTTGGCGCCCTTCGGATCGAAGTCGTATTTGGGCAGGTTCGTCGAATGCCCGAGCTCGCCGGGAGGCATGGCCTGCTGGCTGATTTCGCCCAGGCCGAAGAACGAGACCTTGAAGACCCGCTCCCGGTTGATCGCCTTCTGGATGGCCTTGCGGACACGGATGTCCTTCAGCGGGCCTTTCTCGACATTCAGCCAGATTCCGGAGAAACCGACGGCGCCGATCGTCTGGATGTCGAGGGCCGGGTCGGCCTTCAGATCGTTGATCCGGTTGAACGGCACGTCGTCGGTCAGCTGGATCTCACCCTTCTGCAGCGCCAGCAGGCGCACGTCGTTCTCCGGAATGACACGCAGGACCACGCGCTCGACCTTGGGCACCTCGCCCCAATACTCGGCGTTCCGGGTGAGCTCGATCAGGTTGTTCTTTTCCCAGCGCACGAACTTGAAGGGACCGGTGCCCACCGGCCGATCGACGAGCCCGTCCGGCTTTCCGGCGATCGACTTCGGGCTGACGATGTAGGCGGGGTAGATGGCGAGGTTATAGAGCAGCGCCGGCTGCGGCAGCGAGAAGTGCAGCTTGACGGTGTGATCGTCGACCACCTCGACCGATTTCATCGCCCCGAGCTTGCCGTCCCAGCGGACGAAACGCCGCGAGTAGGACGGGTGGTCCTTGATGAACTGGCGCTCGAACGAGACCTTCACGGCCTCGGCCGTGAACGGCGTCCCGTCGTGGAACTTCACGCCATTGCGCAGCTTGAAGGTCCAGATCAGGCCGTTTTCCGAGCGCTCCCATGACTCGGCCAGGGCCGGAGCGATCTTGGTGGTCGGCCCATCGAAGCGGACGAGGCCGTCGAACACCCAGTCCGCGACCTTGAAGTCCTCGCTCGAGGTGGCCATGGCGGGGTCTAGCGAAAGCGAGTCCGTGCCACGACCATAGACCAGAGTTTGCGCCCAGGCGGCAGGTGCCGCGCTGAACACCGCCAACGCCGCGGCAAATAGCCCGGCAACAGCAGTTCTGCTCAGCAACATCGATGTCTCCCTTACTTAAAGTCCTGATGGAAAGGTACGAACTTCAGGCTACCGTGCCCAGCCAGATGCCCCTCACCTGACCAGAAAGCCGCAGCTTTATGTATTTATTTGTATACGGTTGCATCGGCATCGGATACTGTCAAACAAAATTGGCTGAACCCAGCTCCTTTTGCATCATCGTCAGGATGAAGCATTGGGCACGACCGGTAGCCGCAGCGAGCTGGGCCGCGAGGCGTCGAGATACACTGTATTGACGGCTACGCGTTTCCGGCGCGCCTCTCCCTCGGGCTCGCCGGTGTTGGGATTGACGTCGAACTTGGGAAAGTTCGACGAGGATACGTCGACCCGGATGCGGTGGCCGGCCCGGAACAGGTTCGCCGTCGGCAGCAGCGTGACCTCGATCCGCGTCACCTCGCCTGGCTTGCGCAGGCGCGGCTTCTCCGGGTCCTCGGCATAGCGAAGCCGCATGATCCCGTCCGTCAGCCACACGGCATAGCCATGGGGATAGTCCTGGCTGGCAGGGTAGACATCCAGGAGCTTCACCGTGAAGTCGGTGTCGAGGCCGTCGGTTTCGACCCAGAGCTCGGCGGTGACCGGGCCGATGATCGTCACATCCTCCTTCAGCGGCTTCGACTGGAAGGCCAGCACGTCGCTGCGGGAGGCGAGAGGAATGTAAGGCGCCTGGCAGCCGAGCAGCTTCTCGGACTCGACCTGATCGTAAATCCCGCCCGGAACCACGATCGCTTCCCGATTCAGCGCATGGCCGATGGTCGGTACCGGCTTCGAGGGATCGAAATCATAGCTGAGCGACGCCGTCTCCTCGGCCTGGCGCTCAGTCGACAGGCTGCCGTCGGCGTGAAGGTGATAAGGCCGGAACGCGGTGTCCGGCGCGGGCCAATCGGCAAGGCTGCGCCAGTGGCCGCCATGCTCGAACCGGCCGTCGCCGTTGCGCCGCCCGCTGCCGCCGCCCATCACGAACACGCGCACCGGCGGCTCGTCGAAAGGCTTGCCTTTGACGACGTGCTCGAAGAAGCGCAGGCGATAGCTGCGCCAGTCGCCGCACCAGGAATCGATCGCGGCATCGGGCCCGAACTCGACATCGCCGAACGCCGTCACCGAGCGATCGCCATGGGTCCAGGGGCCGAGGATCAGGAAATGGCGGCCCTTGCCGGCCTTCTTGAGCCCCATGTAGTTCTCGGCCTGCCCCCAAGGATAGATGTCGAGCCAAGACGACATCTGGATGGTGGAGGTCGGTGCGTAGGTCTCGTAATAGCCCGCGGCCCACAGGCCCGGCTGGCGCCAGTAATCGCCGAAGGCCCCGTGGCGCCATTCGTCGAAGATGTAAGCCTCGTAGTCGGGATGATGGCGCAGCGGCGAGTGCCCGGGCTTCCACGGCAGGCGCTGGTACCAATCCCGCAGGTTCTCGGCCTCCAGGGCCGCCTTCATCACCGGGTCGGCCTTGGCTTCGGGCGACATGATGGCCTGAGCCAGCGCCCAGGTCACCTGCTTCAGCTCGAAGGCGCCGAAGCAGCGGGCACCGTTCTTCCACGCATTGGCGAAGCCGCCCGAATCCACCGCCTGGGCCACGACGCCGGGGGCATCGACGGAGCCCAGGGCCACTTGCGTGTGGCCGCCATAGGAGAGGCCGAGCGTACAGATCCGCCCGTCGCTCCAGCTTTGCCGGACGATCCAGGCGCAGGTGTCGTAGCCGTCATAGGCTTCGTGCACGTATTTCGTGAACCGCCCTTCGGAATCATACCGGCCGCGGACGTCCTGATAGACCATCCCATAGCCATGCTCGCCGTAGAAGGCGGCGATGGCGGCACGATCGCGTGCCTTGAACTCATCGCGTGTCAGTTCACTGCGGCTGGCGATCTTGCGACCATATGGCGTCCGCTCGAGAATGATCGGGAACGGTCCCTCCCCCTCCGGCAGATAGATGTCGGTCGCCAGCTTCACGCCGTCCCGCATCTCGATCATCACGGTCTCAAGTCGCATACGATACCCCTTCCACCGGCCTTGCAGCCTAGATCGTCGCGCGTCCTGCCGGACGCGGTCACGATGATCTATCTCATTGTTTTAGCATCTGATTTTTTTTGAAAAGCCGATTCCGCTCTTCGTATCCGATGCTCTAGGCGTGTTCCATGTCCATTGCGACGGCCACGCCCAGCCCCGCTTCCTCCGGGATCGAGGCAAGGCCGCGCTGCAGCACGAAACCTTCGGCCGGATTCCGCGCGAGACGGTCCGGCCAGTTGATCTCGGGCAGGGCGATCACCGGATGCGCGTGGATCAGATGGATCGCGGCCGCGGTGCCGATCGTGGTCGAGAGAGAGCCGATCTGGCAGACGACGCCCGCCGCCGCCGCGATGGCGGCGATCTGCGCGGCGGGATAGAGCCCGCCAGCCTTCGGCAGCTTGATGTTGATGTAATCGCAGGCGCCGGCCGCGATGGCGCGAAACGCGTCATCCGGTCCATGGATGGATTCGTCGAGCATGACCGGGATGCTCGAACGGCGCCTGAGATCCGCATGACCCGCGATATCGCCCGCGGCCAAAGGCTGCTCGACCACGAATACGTCGTGGCGCGCGGCCTTGTCGAGGAAGCGCAGGGCCTCGCCGGCGGTCCAGCCCTGATTGGCATCGATCTTCAGGCGGAAATCCGGTCCGTTCTCCTCGCGAATGGCGCGCAGCGCTGCAAGCTCCCGCTCCGCATCGCTCCCCACCTTGACCTTGATCGTCGTGTAGCCGGCCTCGATATTGCGCCGCGCCGCCGCAACCATATCCGGCACAGGCCCGGTGCCGATGGCGCGCGACGTCGCGACAGGCCCTCCGGGCACGCCGCCGAGCAACACCGAAACCGGCACGCCCAGGGCGCGCCCGAGCGCATCATGGGCGGCGATGTCGACTGCGGAGAAAGCGGCGCGGTTGCCATGGGGGAAGACCCGGCGCATCGCCTCGTGCAGGCCGCGCATGTCGCGAATGTCGTGGCCGATCAGCGCGGGCACGAGATGATCGCGCAGCGCGATCACCATCGTATCCGACGTCTCGCCGGTTATGAACGGCACGGAAGGCGCCTCTCCATAGCCGGTATGGCCGCCTTCGGTCACGAGCTTCAGGATGACGTAGGATTGGCGCGTGTCGCCTGCATGAAGCGAAGTCGTCAGAGGATCGCGCGAGACCGTGTCGTAAAGCCGGACGGTCATCGACGTTATTGCAAATTCCATCTGGACGCCCTCCTCGAGCCTTACCGCACCGTCAAACGCCGCTTGCGCCCCAGGAGCGAAGTCTGGCGTCAAGGCCGTTCCATTCCGGCAGTCAAGCGGCGGAGGCGGTCAGCTCTTCCACAGCGCGAAGGGCTGGAGGCGCCTCCAGCCCGCCGCCCGCCTCCCGGGCGCTACGGGCACGACATGGACTATGCCGCCGGAGAGCCATCCACCGGCCCGGCCGCCCAACTCAGCCACCTGCATCGGCCCTCGTCCTCGCTCTGCTTTGCCAAGCGGCGCAGAGTTGTATTGATCGAATGCATCTACATGTATACAAATAAATTCAATAGAGACTGTCAAGCCGCTACACTGCCTAGCAAGACGATGACAAAGGAAATCGCGATGCCTCAGACCTCGCCCGCCACGCTGGCTGCTCAAGTTGACGGCGCCGCTCTGATGAAGACGGTTCGCTCTCTGGCGAAATGGGTCAAGCTCTCGGGTACGCCGGAAGAGCGTGAAAGCTTCGACCACGTGCGCTCGGTGCTCGACAAGATGGGCTGGCGCACCGAGATGATCGTCCATGAGGCCTATATCAGCCTCCCCGGCCGGGCCCGTGTCGAGGTCGATGGCAAGGTTCTCGGCTGCATCACGCAGTCCCACTCGGCCCGGTCGCCCGCGACCGGAACCGCGGGAGAGCTCATCTATCTGGGCAATGGCAACGCCGAGGACTTCAAGGGCAAGGACGTCACCGGGAAAATCGTGGTGATCGAAGGCATCGCCAAGCCGCCGCAGGCCTGGCTGTCCTCACAGGCCGGCGCCGCGGGCCAGATTCATATCACGCCCGGCGACATGCTGCACGAGATGTGCATTTCGCCGGTCTGGGGCAGCCCGTCGGCGGAAACGATCGGCCTGATGCCGAGCACGGTGATCGTCACGGTCTCGGGCGCCGACGGAGAGATGCTGAAGCAGCGCATCGCGGCAGGCAAGACCGGCGGCGTCACGCTCTTCGCCGAGGTCGACACGAAATGGACCGAAACGCCGATTCTCGTCGCCGAGCTGGATGCGCCGAACGCGGCCCCCGACGACCCGTTCGTGATGTTCTCGGGCCATATCGATACCTGGTATCATGGGGTGATGGATAACGGCACCGCCAATGCCACCATCATCGAGGTCGCCCGCCTCGCGCAGGCGCATCGCGAGGAATGGAAACGCGGCCTGCGGCTGTGCTTCTGGTCGGGCCACTCGCATGGGCGCTATTCGGGTTCGGCCTGGTATGCGGATGCGAAATGGCGCGAGCTCGACAAGCGCTGCGTCGCCCATGTGAACGTCGACTCGACCGGCGGCAAGGGCGCCAATGTGCTGACCAACAGCGGTTCGAACGCCGAGCTGCGGGGCATCGCGACCGACGCGATCAAGGCCGAGGCGGGCCAGGACTACGCCGGCAAGAGGCTGGGCCGCCAGGGCGATGAATCCTTCTGGGGCGTCGGCATTCCGGCCATGTTCGGCAGCCTCAGCCACCATGCCCCTTCGCCGGGCGAAAAGGCCCATATGCATCTCGGCTGGTGGTGGCACACCGCCGAGGACACGCTCGACAAGATCGACGAGGCCAATCTCGTCCGCGACACCAAGGTCTTCGCCCATGTCGTCTGGCGCCTGCTGACCGATCCCCTGGTACCGCTGGACTATACGATTCACGCCGACGACCTCCTGGCCGAGCTCGACAAGCTCGGCGATGCGGTCGACCTGTCGGTGGTTCGGGCCGGAGCCATGAAGTTGCGCGAAAACATGGCGGCGCTGAAAGCCAAGGCCGCCGCGGCGGACGCAGCGGGCCTTGCCGCGATGAACGCCGCGATCCTCAAGGTCTCTCGCGCGCTCGTGCCGATGGATTCGACCAAGGGCGACCGCTTCGTGCACGACCCCGCGCTGCCGCAGCCGGGCTGGCCGGTTCTGCAAGCCGTCCGTGCGCTGGCCGGCCTTCCGAAAGGCTCGGATGGCTGGCAGTTCCAGAGGGTCAGCGCCATTCGCGGCGTCAACCGGATGGTTCACGCCCTCGACGCAGCCAACGAGGCGCTGGAGGCGCAGCTTTGATCCACGCGTCCGGCCTTTGTCGATAAGGCTGTTTTGGAGACGTCAAGTCACCGTGTACAAGTGCTCCTAACCCATTCAGAGAAGACCGGTTAGGTCAGACCAGGGAGACTTGCATATAATGGCGGGACGCGCGGCACGTTCGAACACCACAGGCCAATCCCGCTCGGATTACGTCTATGGCCAGATCCGCGCCGGTCTTCGGCGCGGGGACATAAAGCCCGGGCAGCGGCTGCTGGAGGCCGATCTCGCCCAGCAACTCAACGTGAGCCGGACGCCGATCCGCGATGCCATCCGTCGCCTGATCTCGGAAGGACTTGTCACCATCGCGCCATCGCGCGGCGTGATGGTGATCGAGCTCAGCAAGCAGCAGGTCCGTGAGATCTACGCCCTGCGCGAAGTCCTGGAAGGGGCCGCCGCCCGGCTTGCCGCGCAATTCGCGACGAAGGAAGAGCTCGCCATCCTGCGCCAGGCGCTGGAATCCTCGGCCAACATCGTCGAGCCTGCCCGCTACGCCGATTTCAACACAGTGTTCCATCAGGCGATCCACGACGCGGCGCATAACCAGTATCTCGCCCTGGCGCTGAACCAGCTCGCGAACTCGCTCGCCCTCCTGCCGGGCACGACGTTCCAGGCACCCGGTCGCCTTCCGGTCGCGAAGCAGGAGCATATGGCGATGCTGGAGGCGATCGAGAGCCGCGACCAGGATCTGGCCGAGCTGCTCGCCCGCAAGCACATCCGCCAGGCCCATATGACGCGCGCGAACATGATGTTCGCCTCATCCTGGCAGGACAGCCGGACAGCCGCCGCCGACAACTGAGCCGCTCCCGCCAGCGGCCGATCGTTCCGCAGCGCGACAGTTTCCTGAAAGTACCAGAAAGAGATTGCCGGCGCAGGCGCTTCATGAGTATTGTCCGTATACATTTGTATTCATCTGCGAGTGCAGCAGACGGGCAGATCTCCAGAGGGACGATGAGATGAAGGCGGCCTGGTATGAGCGCAACGGCCCTGCGCGCGAGGTCATGATCGTGGGCGAGATGGCGATACCGGAGCCCGGCCCCAACCAGGTGCTCGTCCGCGTTCATGCCTCCGGGGCCAACCCGCATGACGTCAAGGCGCGCTCCGGCTGGACCGGAAACCCCCTCTACGCCGAGAAGGTCGTGCCCCATGCCGATGGCGCCGGCTTCATCGAGAAGGTCGGCCCCGGCGTTCCCGCCTCGCGGCTGGGCCAGCGCGTCTGGACCTTCCGCGCCGACGCCGCCCGCCCCGGCGGCGGCACGGCTGCCGAATTCGCGGTGGTGAACGCCGCCCATGCGGTGCCGCTTCCGGACAACGTCCCGCTCAGCACCGGCGCCTCGCTGGGCGTTCCCGCCATCACCGCCCATACGGCCGTGCTGCGCGACGGCACCGTCGCCGGCCAGTGGGTCCTGGTGCATGCGGGCGCGGGCGCGGTCGGCCAGTTCGCGATCCAGTTCGCCCGCTGGAGCGGCGCGCGCGTGATCGCATCGGCCAGCACCCCCGAGAAGGCCGGCATCGCGCGCGCATGCGGCGCCGACGAGGTCCTGGATTACCGCGATCCGGATTTCGTCGCGAAGGTGCGCGATCTCACCGGCGGCCTGGGCGTGGATCGGATCGTCGAGGTCGATCTGGGCGAGAACCTCGCCGCGGATATCGGCGCGATCCGCATGAACGGAATCATCGCCAGCTATTCGTCCACCCGCGTTCCCAAGCCCGTGGTGGACTATTACGCCGTCGCCGCCAAGGGCGTGACGCTCCACACCGTGCAGGGCCGGCACCTGTCCGAGGAGCGCCGCGCCGCCGCAGTGCGCGATATTTCCGCCCTGCTGTCGCGCGATCTCCTGAAGGCTCCCGAACCCGCCATATTCGCCTTCGACGATGTCGCCGCAGCCCACGAGATGATCGAGGCCGGCGCCGGCATCCGCAAGGTGATGCTCGCCGTGCGCTCGCTCGATGCGTGATCTCCCGCCCGCACTACAGGAGCGATACCATGAACAAGACCCTCCAGGCCTCCGCGCGCGATCTGGTCTCGCCTGAAGCCCTGACCGAGACCGTGGCCTATCTCTGCTCGCTCGGAGAGAAGGTCTCAGGCTCGGCGGAAGAAGAAAAGGCTTGCGACTACATTACCGGCAAGCTGCGCGAATATGGCTATGAGCCGGTCGTGCACCGGTTCGATTCCTACCTGTCCTATCCGCGCTCGGCCGCGCTGCGGGTCGGCGGCTCCGCCGGCTACGACATACCCTGCGTCGGCGTCGCCTTCGGCTCGTCCACCCCGGAAGGCGGCTTCACGGCCGAGGTCGTCCTCGTCGGATCGGGCACGGAAGCCGAATACGAAGGTAAGGACGTCGCCGGCAAGATCGTGCTCGTCACCAAGCTGCCCTCGCCCGGCAATTCGGTCGTCGCCGCCGCCAGGGGCGCCAAGGGCATGATCTGCATGTCCGCCGGCAAGCAGCGCCACAAGATGACGATCACGCCGGTCTGGGGCACGCCTGAATTCGACCAGACCAGGGATATTCCGCGCCTGTACCTGGTCTCGATCAGCAAGACCGATGGCGACCGCATCCTCGCCGACCTCGCCAAGGGCCGGGTCGAGGCCACCATCGTCACCGACGTCTTCGAAGGCTGGCGCAGCGTTCGCCTGCCGGTCGCGGAGATCAAGGGCGAGGAGCCGCTGTTCTCGCTGGTCGGCGCGCATTACTGCTCGTGGTTCGACGGCTCGACCGACAACATCACGGGCGATGCCTGCGTACTGGAGCTCGCGCGCGTCCTCAAGCAATTCGAGGGCAAGCTTCGGCACGGGCTGCGTTTCGCCTGGTGGCCGGGGCATTCCCATGGCCGCTATTCTGGCTCGACCTGGTATGCCGACACGTTCTTCCATGACCTGCATGAGAACGCGATCACCTATTTCAATATCGACAGCCCCGGCGTGAAGGGCGCGACCGTCTACGTGCCGCGCCACCAGATGGCGGAACTCTCGGCCTATAACGAGGGCACCACCAAGGACGTCACCGGCTGGACCACCCTCAACTCCTCGAATGCCCAGCTCGCGCTCGGCAAGCGCAAGGACAAATACGTCAGCCCGACCCGCCCCTCGCGCGCGGGCGATCAGTCCTTCTGGGGCGTCGGCGTCACGTCGCTGGCGGTCTATTCGATGCTGACCCCCGAGGACGAGAACCGCGACCTGAACGTCGGCGGCTCCGGCGGAGCCTGGTGGTGGCATTCCGAGCACGAGACCTTCGACAAATATTCGCCGGAGGTGCTCAGCCAGGATGCCAGGCTCTATGCGACGATCCTCATGGGTCTCTCGAGCGCCGATATCCTGCCTTTCGAGCCGGCCGCGATCACGGGCGACTACCTCGACAGCCTGCGGGAGTTCGAGGAGGCGGCGGGAAAGCATCTGCCGATCGCCGAACTCGCCGAAGAGACCCGCTCGTTGAAGGCAAGGCTCGAGGCGCTGCATGCCGGCGCCCGCGCCGACGCTGCCGACAACAGCAAAAGCGCGCGCACGAACCGCCTCTTCCTGCGGATTTCCCGCCTCCTGAACCCGGTGCTGTACCAGGCCGGATCCGATTTCCACCACGACCCGGCGCTGGGCAGCCGTGCCCTGCCCTCGCTGGGCCCGGCCCTCACGCTCGGCAAGCTTTCGCCCGAAAGCGACGCCTACCGGTTCGCGCGCGTCGGCCTGCTTCGCCGCATGAACCGGATCCGCCATCAGCTGCGCGAAACCAGCCGCCTGCTGACGGAAAACGGATATTGATTCGACCTGCGGCCCTGCACTTCCGCAGGGCCGCGGATGCCTCGCCGGATGCCGGGGCAAAAGCCGGACCGCTCATCGGCGCCGGGCCGGAGATAATTGTCCCCAGATGCGGATTTGCCGGCACCCTGCGCTTGACACTTCCGGCCCGGAGCAATACTCACCACACCGCTGATGGCGCATGCCTCGGCCGCCCAGCGCGGGCGTAGCTCAGTTGGTTAGAGTGCCGGCCTGTCACGCCGGAGGTCGCGGGTTCGAGCCCCGTCGCCCGCGCCATTAAATCAAAGACTTATGATCGCCATGCGTCCTACCGGACGCTAAAGCGCACGGGCCCGCTCCACGGCGCTTGCGATACGGCGGCCGAAGCCTTAAACGCGACCGCCAGGGCGGTTAGCTCAGTCGGTAGAGCATCTCGTTTACACCGAGAGGGTCGGCGGTTCGAGCCCGTCACCGCCCACCATCGCCATCCTGGTGGCGTGTTTCGCCTTTTTTTCTCCCGCTAGGCGCATCCGACGCACGATGCCGTCGTCGCGCCCGCATCATGCCAGCGACATGCAAGGCGCTCACCGAAAGGCTTTCAGCTGTTTGAAAGCTCCGGCACCGTTGCTTCCAGGCTCTCCAGTACAAAGCTGCGAAAGCCGTCCCGAGCCGCTGGACCGAGCGTTCCGTTCGCTGTCGGCCACCATGTCTTGTCAACCTCTCGGCCGGGCACGAGCCTCCGGCCCAGGAAATTCTTTTCGCCGGTCAAGGCCTGATGCTTTTCCAGCAAGGCGAAGTTCTGCCCATCGTAGACATTCAGCGAAAATGCTGCCGAAGCATAATACTGATTGCCCTGGAAACTTAATCCAAGACCGTCGACGCGCTGTCCCGTCTTCAACGCCATTCTTATTTTCATGACGACGATGTAACGATCACATCTGGGGGCCGTTATAACCTTGGCAAGAATGGCCCTGGCCTCCTCAGCGGGGTCGGAGAACGGACGGTAGCCCTCTTCGAGGACGGCAAACGATCCCTGGGGAACACTGATGCGTTTTAGATTTGAGCGCCTGCCAAGAACGGAAGAGATCTTGCTGAACACCAGGTCATCGATTCGCCAAGCGTCTATCGGAACCTTGAAGTTCTCGTTGTTGAAAACCGTGAAGCCGGTCTTCGCCACGGCGACGGTGTCGCCGATCGCCGAGATGATGCCGACGCACTTGCCGGTATCCTTCCTCGGTGCGATCGATTGCCCGGAAGCGGGACCCGCGTAGACGGGAGCGCATGCAAGCGCGACGACGGCGCAACGCCGAACAAGTCCGGCGATGACGGCAACTGTTTTGAGCGGCACGGAAATCCTCCAGTCCGGTTGCGATTATCGAACCTGCTATCGCAGTGTCAATTCAACCAGGCTCGACGGGCATCGGCTTTTCGGCCCGGGCGATCGTTCGTGCCGCCGGGAGAATCGGCGAGACGCCGCCCAAAACAAAACCGCCGGCGCTTGCGCGCCGGCGGCTCGTTCTTCGAAAGCCCGTAAAGCTCAGTGGGCGACGACGCCCGCCGCCTCGTCGTCCGTGCCCTTGGGCGGCACGGCCTTGAGATCCTCTTCCCAGACGATCGGAACCGGCTGGCGGGTCAGCGCATGCTGGAGCACCTGCTCCATCCGCGCCACGGGGACGATCTCCAGCCCCTCGCGGACGGATTTCGGCAGGTCGATCAGGTCCTTGGCGTTCTCCTCGGGGATCAGCACCTTCTTGATGCCGCCCCTGAGCGCCGCCAAGAGCTTCTCCTTCAGGCCGCCGATCGGCAGCACCCTGCCCCTGAGCGTGACCTCGCCGGTCATGGCGACGTCGCGGTTGGTCGGGATGCCGGTCAGCACGGAGACGATCGCCGTCGCCATCGCGATGCCGGCCGAGGGGCCGTCCTTCGGGGTCGCCCCTTCCGGAACGTGGACGTGGATGTCGCGCCGGTCGAAGAGCGGCGGCTCGATGCCGAAATCGATGGCCCGCGAGCGGACATAGGACGCCGCCGCCGAGATCGATTCCTTCATCACGTCCCTGAGGTTGCCGGTGACGGTCATGCGGCCCTTGCCGGGCACCATGACGCCCTCGATCGTCAGCAATTCGCCGCCGACCTCGGTCCAGGCCAGCCCGGTGACGACACCGACCTGATCCTCCGTCTCCGCCATGCCGTAGCGATAGCGCGGCGGGCCGAGATATTCCTCCAGCAGCTTCTCGTCGACGACGACCTTGTCCTTCTTGCCGAGCACGATGTCCTTCACGCCCTTGCGGACCGTGTTGGAAAGCTCGCGCTCGAGGTTGCGCACGCCGGCCTCGCGGGTGTAGCGGCGTACCAGCATCTGCAAGGCGCCGTCGGTGATCGACCACTCCTTGCCGTCGAGCCCGTGCTTCTTGATCGCGTTGGGGATCAGGTGCTTGCGCGCGATCTCGACCTTCTCTTCCTCCGTGTAGCCGGCGATGCGGATCACCTCCATCCGGTCCAGCAGGGCCGGCGGGATGTTCAGCGTGTTCGCCGTCGTCACGAACATCACGTTCGACAGGTCGTAATCGACCTCGAGGTAATGGTCGTTGAAGGTCGCGTTCTGCTCGGGGTCGAGCACCTCGAGCAGGGCCGCCGAAGGATCGCCGCGGAAGTCCTGGCCCATCTTGTCGATCTCGTCGAGCAGGATGAGGGGGTTGGCGGTCTTGGCCTTCTTCATCGACTGGATGATCTTGCCGGGCATCGAGCCGATATAGGTGCGCCGGTGGCCGCGGATCTCGGCCTCGTCACGCACGCCGCCGAGCGACATGCGCACGAATTCGCGCCCCGTCGCCTTGGCGATCGACTTGCCGAGCGAGGTCTTGCCGACGCCGGGCGGGCCGACGAGGCACAGGATCGGGCCGGCGAGCTTGTTGGTGCGCTGCTGCACGGCGAGATATTCGACGATGCGGTCCTTGACCTTGTCGAGGCCGAAATGATCGTCGTCGAGCACCTGCTGGGCGGCGTTGAGGTCCTTCTTGATCTTCGACTTCTTGCCCCAGGGAATGCCGAGCATCCAGTCGAGATAGTTGCGCACCACGGTCGCCTCGGCCGACATCGGCGACATCTGGCGCAGCTTCTTCAGCTCGGCCGTCGCCTTGTCGCGGGCTTCCTTGGTGAGCTTGGTGCGGGCGATGCGCTCCTCCAGCTCGGCCAGCTCGTCGCGGCCTTCCTCGCCGTCGCCGAGCTCCTTCTGGATCGCCTTCATCTGCTCGTTGAGGTAGTACTCGCGCTGGGTCTTCTCCATCTGGCGCTTGACGCGCGAGCGGATGCGCTTCTCGACCTGGAGCACGGACATCTCGCTTTCCATCAGCGAGAGCACCTTCTCCAGGCGATGGGCGACGTTGACGATCTCCAGCACGCCCTGCCGGTCGGCGATCTTGACCGCCAGATGCGAGGCGACGGTGTCGGCGAGCTTGGCCGGCTCGTCGATCTGCGAGACCGCGGCGACGATCTCGCCCGAGATCTTCTTGTTGAGCTTCACATAGCTCTCGAACTCGCTGACCACCGAACGGGCCAGCGCCTCGACCTCGACCTTCTTGCCCTCCTCCTCGGCGAGGCCGGTGGCCTCGGCCTCATAGAAGGAATCGCTGGCCGAATAGGACAGCGCCCTGGCGCGGCCGACGCCCTCGACCAGCACCTTCACGGTGGAATCGGGCAGCTTCAGCAGTTGCAGCACGCGCGCGAGCGTGCCGATCTCGTAGATCTCGTTGGGCTGCGGGTCATCGTCGCCGGCGTTCTTCTGGGTCGCCAGCAGGATGAGCCCGTCCGTCTTCACCACCTCCTCGAGCGCGCGAATCGACTTCTCGCGCCCGACGAAGAGCGGGACGATCATATGCGGGAAGACGACGATGTCGCGCAAAGGCAGAACCGGGTAGGTGCCGGTCTCGCCGGTGACGAAGGGGGCGCGTGGCGTCGAGCCAGTCATGGCAGTTCCTTTGCAGTTGCGCCCGGCGCGCCCCCGAAATGGGCGGTGCGATCGGACGAGCGGCCGAGGCAACCATTCGCCTCTCCGCCCCCGCGCGCCGCACCCTCGATAGGCATGCGATTCTCGCAGGTAGCGCTAAAGTGGAGATTTCCGCGCCGGCTTTCAAGCGAGGCGTCCGGTTCATTCACCGCAGGCTCGCGCCGCCTTAGAGCCGGCCGATCTCGAAATCCCGCCCGAGCAGCTTTGCGAGCTGCTTCAGCCGGCCCTCGACACGCTCGCTCGCCAGCGCCGTCAGGTCCTCCGGCAGCCGCAGGACGAGGCGGTTGTCGACACAAGCCCCCGGAATGCGCGGCAGGATGCCCGTCATCCCGGCCGAGAGCAGATAGGCGACGCGGAAGATCGCGGCGATCAGCATCGCCTGCGCCAGCGCCGGCGCCGGCAGCAGGGTCCTCAGGCCGGCGGCGGCCGGCGAGCTCGCCTTCAGGCCGGCATAGCGGTGGAAGATCGCCAGCGCCAGGAAGGCCCGCCCGACATGGTCGATGCCGGTGAAATAGGCGTGGGCGATGACGTTCATGCTCTGCTCGCCGCGATAATCGGGATGGGCGCGCCAGCCGATGTCGGAGAGCAGGCAGACGGTCTCGATCATCCGGTCGGAGGGCTCGTTCCAGGGCGGGCCGGCGGTTTCGAGGATGGCCTTCGTCCAGGCGATCAGCTCGGCGGCATGGCGCGGATCGCGGGCGCGCAGCAGGTTGTAGTCGCGCGCCGCCTGGAGCAGCGGGTCGACCGCCTGCTCCTGCGGCGAAAGCTGTTCGTAGAGCAGGCCCTCGCGCACGCCTTGGGCCGAGATGATCACCTCACGCGGCTTGCCGCGCTTGATCAGCTCGTCGAGCACCAGCGCGCCATAGACCAGCAGCGGCCGGCGCGCCGAGGAGACGGCATCGATCGCATCGAGCACCGAGGCATCGGCCCGCTCGACCAGCTTGACGAAATCGGCGACGTCGCGGGTCGGCACGGCATAGCCGTGCATCACGTTCAGCGGATAGGCGCAGCGGCGCTGGTGGAGCGTCGCGAGCGCGCGCCAGGTGCCGCCGACAGCGTAGAAGTTGCGCCCCTTCATGGCGGCAAGCTGCGGCAGCTTGTCGAGCTCGTCCCTGACGATCTTCTCGGCCGCCTTGAGCGAACCCTTCGAGCGGTCGAGCAGGGCAAGGCCGCCGAGCGGGACGCTGGCGCCCTGCCCCGCCGCGCCGTCCCGGACCGAGATAAGCTCGAGGCTGCCGCCGCCGAGGTCGCCGACGACGCCATCGGGATCGTCGAAGCCGGAGATCACGCCGAGCGCGGAGAGCGCGGCCTCCCGCCCGCCCGAGATCAGCTCGATCGGCTGGCCGATCGCCGCCTCGGCGCGGGCGATGAAGTCCGGCCCGTTCTGCGCATAGCGTGTCGCGGCGGTGGCGATGACGCGGATTGCGCCGACATTGATCGCCTCGCAGAGGATGCGGAAGCGCACCAGCGCGTCGATCGCCTTGACGATGGCGTCGTCTGCGAGGCGCCCGGTCGAGGCGACCTGACGGCCGAGCCCCGCCATCTCCTTCTCGTTGAAAACCTGGGATGGAGCCCGCGCCAGCATCTCGTAGACGACGAGGCGCACCGAGTTCGAGCCGATATCGACGATGGCGATGGTATCGGAAAGCGCGAGCCGGCCGGGCGCATGCCTGAGCTCAGGCCTTGCGTCCCCCTCGGCGCGAGAGGGAGCGGGGACTCGAATTGGAGAGCGATTTTCCACGTCCGGACAGACTCGGGTTCGTCATGAAATATTTATGCGCGTTGAACGGCTCTTCGTTCGGCGCGGGCACAATGCGGCGCGAGCCGCCATCGGGCAATATCGTCCAGCTTTGCTCGTTGTCGAGCAGGTTCGCCAGCATGATCTGGTCGAGGAGCTGCTGGTGCACGGTCGGATTCAGGATCTGGGTCAGCGCCTCGACGCGCCGGTCGAGGTTGCGCGGCATCAGATCGGCCGAGGAGATGTAGATCTTGGCCCGGGCCGCCGGCAGGCCGTGGCCGGCGCCGAAGGCGTAGATCCGGGTATGCTCGAGGAAGCGGCCGATGATCGACTTGACGCGGATGTTCTCCGAGAGGCCCGGCACGCCCGGCCTCAGGCAGCAGATGCCGCGCACGACGAAATCGATCTCGACGCCGGCCGCGCTCGCGTCATAGAGCGCATCGATGATCTCGGGATCGACCAGCGCGTTGCACTTGCCCCAGATCGCGCCCTTGCGGCCGGCCTTCACATGGGCGATCTCGGCGGCGATATCGGCGAGCAGGCGCTGCTTCAGGCCGGTCGGCGAGATCGCCATGCGCTCGAGCCCGTCGGGCTCGGCATAGCCGGTGATGTAGTTGAAGATGCGCGCGACATCCTGCGCGATCACCGGATCGGCGGTGAAGAAGGAGACGTCGGTATAGATACGCGCCGTGATCGGGTGGTAGTTGCCGGTCGCGATATGGCAATAGCTGACGAGCTGGCCGGCCTCGCGGCGCACGACCAGTGACAGCTTGGCGTGTGTCTTGAGCTCGATGAAGCCGTAGACGACCTGGACGCCGGCGCGTTCCATCTCCTTGGCCCAGCGGATGTTGGCTTCCTCGTCGAAGCGGGCCTTCAGCTCGACCAGCGCGGTGACCGACTTGCCGGCCTCGGCCGCTTCCGTCAGCGCCTTGACGATCGGCGAGTTGGCGGAGGTGCGATAGAGCGTCTGCTTGATCGCGACGACGTTGGGGTCGCGTGCCGCCTGCTGCAGGAACTGCACGACGACGTCGAAGCTCTCATAGGGGTGGTGGACGAGCAGGTCCTTCTGGCGGATCGCGGCGAAGCAATCGCCGCCATGCTCGCGGATGCGCTCGGGGAAGCGGGCGTTGTAGGGCTTGAACTTCAGGTCCGGCCGGTCGACGCCGACGAGCTGCGAGAGCTCGTTCAGGCCGATCATGCCGTTGACTTCGACGACCTCGTCGCTGTCGACCCTGAGCTCGCGCACGATCAGCCGGCGCAGATGGCCGGGCATGCCGGTCGAGAGCTCGAGCCGGATCACGACGCCGAGCCGGCGCTGCTTCAGCATCGTCTCGAAGACGCGCACCAGATCCTCCGCCTCCTCCTCGATGTCGAGATCGGAGTCGCGGATGATGCGGAAGGAGCCGGCGCCCTTGACCTCGTAGCCGGGGAAGAGCTTGCCGATGTACAGCGAGACCGCGTCGTCGAGCGTGATGAAGCGGTGCAGCCCCTCGCGCGCCAGGTCGGGCAGCTCGATGAAGCGGTCGATCTTGGTCGGCACGCGGATCAGCGCGTCGAGCTGACGCCCGTCGCTCTTGCGCTCGAGCGCGAGCGCGACGGTGAAGCCGAGATTGGGGATGAAGGGGAAGGGATGGGCCGGGTCGATCGCCAGCGGCGTCAGCACCGGGAAGACGTAGTTGAGGAAATAATCCTCCAGCCAGACCCGGTCCTGCGCGCCGATATCGGCCGGCTGGAGCAGGTGGATGCGGTTCTCGTGCAGATCGTGGCGCAGCTGCGCCCAGCGCGCCTGCTGGTCGGCGGTCAGCGCCGCGACCGCCTCGCCGATGGCGACGAGCTGCTCGGCCTGGGTCAGCCCGTCCTGGCTGCGCGTGACCACGCCGGCCTTGAGCTGCTCGCGCAGGCCGGAGACGCGGACCATGAAGAACTCGTCGAGATTGTTCGCCGAGATCGAGAGGAAGCGGAGCTGTTCGAGCAGCGGGTGGCTGCGGTTCGAGGCCTCCTCCATGACGCGGCGGTTGAACTGGAGCCAGGAGAGCTCGCGGTTCATGAAGCGCTCCGGCTCATGGCGCAGCAGCGGTGCGTCGGCATCGCTCAAAGCCGTGTCGGGCGCAATCGTCACGATCTCGGTGGTCATACGCTTCGTCCGGGCTCTGGTCGCCGCCATGGTCATGCGCCGTGTTGAAGACACTCTAGCGTGACGGTTCGATGACAAGCGACAGGATTTAATCAGGATTGGCTGCGTTCAACCCGCCTCCTGCGGGAACAGTTCCGCCAGCGCCTCCTGCACCAGCGGGCGCGTCACCCGGCGGCCGCGTTCGAGCGCGAGCCGGTCGAGCCGGTCGACCACCAGCCGCGCGGCGGCGAAGGAGCGCTCCATCCTGAGCGCGAGGCTGTCGATCACCGCGACGTCGACCACGAGCTGCCGGTCGATGAAGAGCTTGACCAGGAGCGCCCGCAAGAGGCCGTCGTCCGGCGGCTCGATCGTCGCGGCGGGCGCCAGCCTGAGCCGCGACAGCAGGTCCGGCACGGTGAGCCCCCAGAGATCGGGCGGGCGCCGCGCCGTCAGCAAGAGGAAGCCGCCGCGCGCCTTCACCGCGTTCATCAGGTGGAACAGCGCCGCCTCGTCGAGCGCCCCCGCATCGCAATCCTCGACGACCAGCGCGCCGGCCGAGACCAGATGCGGCACCTGCCCCTCGCGCAGCTCGGCTGCGGGAAGCGTCCAGGCATGGGCGGCGCGCGCCCAGATCGCGGCGAGATGGGTCTTGCCGGCTCCCTCCGGCCCGGTCAGGCGCAGCCACGCCTCGGGCCATTGCGGCCAGCACTCGATCAGGCCGTAGGCCGCCTCGTTGGAGGCGCCGACCAGGAAATCCTCGACGCCGTGGCGGCTGTCGACCGGCAGGTCGAAGGCGAGCTGGCGCGGGCGCTGGGGAAGGTCTGACATGCGAGCGTTTCAGCTGTCGGCGTCGCCGCGCGCCTTCGCCGCCGCGGCGCGGGTGGCGTCGCCGCCATGGTAGAGGTTGCTGGCGAGGTACTGGTTGAGCGCGAAGCGGCAGAGCACGCCGATGATCGCCGCCAGCGGCACCGCGAGCAGCAGGCCGACGAAGCCGAACAGCGAGCCGAAGGCCAAAAGCGCGAACATCAGCCAGACCGGGTGCACGCCGATCGAATCGCCGACGAATTTCGGCTGGAAGATGTTCCCTTCCAGGAACTGCCCGACCAGGAAGACGCCAAGCGTCGCCACCGGCCAGGTCCAGTCCGGCCAGAACTGCACCGTCGCGACGCCGACCGAGAGCACGAGCCCGGTCAGCGAGCCGACATAGGGGATGAAGGAGAGGAAGCCAGAAATGATGCCGATCAGCGCGCCGAAATTGACGCCGATCAGGCTCAGGCCCACGGCATAGAAGCCGCCGAGCAGCACGCAGACCAGCGCCTGCCCGCGCAGGAAGCCGGCGATCGACAGGTCCATCTCGTGCAGCAGGGTACGGATGGTGTCGCGATGGTCGAGCGGCAGCCAGCTGTCGACGGTCGAGACCATCCGGTCCCAGTCGACCAGCAGGTAGAAGGCGATGACCGGCGTCAGCACCAGGAGCGAGAACACGCCGACGATCGCCGTGCCGCCGGTCCAGAGCGATTGCAGCAGGCCGCCGATCCATTTCACGCTGTCGCCGACGAGGTTGCCGAGCGAGTTCTGCGCCTCCTTGGTCAGGTCGGCGCCGCCGAGGCTTTCCAGCCAGGGCGCGCCCTTCTCCAGCACCAGCGCCTGGAGCTTGGCGGCGTCGCCCGGCAGCCTGGCGACGAGGCCGGCGAGCTGCTGGCCGAGCAGCGGCACCAGCAGCACCAGCGCCAGCACGAAGAGGAGCAGGAAGACGACGAGGATGACGATCGTCGCCGTGAGCCGGCTCATGCCGATGCGCTCGAGCCTGTCGGCCAGCGGATCGAGCAGATAGGCCAGCGCCAAGGCCGCGATGAAGGGCAGGAGCACGTCCCGCAGCACGACCAGGAACAGGATGAAGACGAGAAGGGAGCCGACCCAGAAGCCGATCTGGCGCTGCAACGTCATCAGGCGGCCTCTCTCGAATCTGCAACCGGCGGGACAGGACAGATGTGCATCGCGCCCCGCGCTTCCAAGCCGCCGCGACGCAAAAACCGCTCAATCCGCCATATGGCGCAGCCAGAGGGCGAGATAGGCCGTCATCGAGGCGAGCGTCAACAGAGCGACGAGGAATTCGCAGACCGTCGCCGCCAGGCCGGGCTCGACCCCGAAGGCCCGCGAGCCGAGCGCCAGCGCCGCAAAGCCGATCTGCGCCGCGGTGTTGAGCTTGCTGACGGCGATGGGCGCGATCGTCAGCGGCTTGTCGAGGAGCCAGGACAGGATCACCGCCGCCACGATCATCAGGTCGCGCGCGACGACGAGGACGACGAGCCAGGCCGGAATCGCGCCGACGACGGCGAGCGTGACGTAGATCGAGACGATCAGCGCCTTGTCGGCGACCGGATCGAGCCAGGCGCCGAGCTCGCTGCCCATGCCGCAGCGCCTGGCGAGGAAGCCGTCGAGCGCGTCCGACAGGCCCGCGACGACGAAGAGCACGAAGGCCGCCCGCCAGTTCGCGCCGACGATCATGACGATGACCAGCGGCACCAGGAAGAGCCGGCCGATGGTGATCAGGTTGGGGATCGTCATGGTACATTTTCGCTCATGGCGCGGCGGGATGCCAGCTGCACCTCGGCGATGAGGCGGGCCGGCCTGTGAGAAACCGGGAAAGCGTCCCCGGATGCCTTGCCAGCCGGCATCCGCTTGCCTATCGCTCGCGCGAGCAGAAGGAAGGCATGACCGCAATGAGCAAGCCCGGCGCGAACGGACTGACCTATGCGCAGGCGGGCGTCGACATCGACGCCGGCAACGCCATGGTCGACCAGATCAAGCCCCTGGTGCGCGCCACCCGCCGGCCGGGCGCCGATGCCGAGATCGGCGGCTTCGGCGGGCTGTTCGACCTCAAGGCCGCCGGCTTCAGCGATCCGATCCTGGTCGCCGCCAATGACGGTGTCGGCACCAAGGTCAAGATCGCGATCGAGAGCGGGCTGCATTCCACCATCGGCATCGACCTCGTCGCGATGTGCGTCAACGACCTCGTCGTGCAGGGCGCCGAGCCCCTGCTCTTCCTCGACTACTACGCCACCGGCAAGCTCGACCCCAAGGTCGGCGTCGAGATCGTGCGCGGCATCGCCGAGGGCTGCCGTCAGGCTGGCTGCGCGCTGATCGGCGGCGAGACCGCAGAGATGCCCGGACTATACGCCGAGAAGGATTACGACCTCGCCGGCTTCGCCGTCGGCGCCGCCGAGCGCGGCACGCTCTTGCCGCGCGCGGATCTGAAGCCCGGCGACGTCATCATCGGCCTGCCATCCTCCGGCGTTCATTCCAACGGCTATTCGCTGGTGCGCCGCATCGTGCAACTCAGCGGGCTCGGCTGGGATGCGCCCGCCCCCTTCGCGCCGGGCGAGACGATGGCGCAGGCGCTGCTCACGCCGACGCGGATCTATGTGAAGCCGCTGCTCGCCGCGCTGAAGGCGACCGACGGGATCAAGGCGCTGGCGCATATCACCGGCGGCGGCTTCCCCGACAACATCCCGCGCGTGCTGCCGGACGGGCTCGGCGTCGCGCTCGATCTCGCCGCCATCCCTGCGCCGCCCGTCTTCGGCTGGCTCGCCCAGGTCGGCGGCGTCGCCGAGCGCGAGATGCTGCGCACCTTCAACTGCGGCATCGGCATGATCGTGGCGGCCGAGGCCGGCAAGGCGGACGACGTCCTCGCCGCGCTGAAGGCCGCCGGCGAGGCGCCGGTCAGGCTCGGCGAGGTGGTGCCGGTCGCCGCCGGCGCGGAGCCTGTCGGCTATCGCGGCAAGCTCGCACTGTGAGCGGTACCGCTGCCCGCAAGCGCGTCGGGGTGCTGATCTCCGGGCGCGGCTCCAACATGGTCTCGCTGGCGCAGGCGGCCGAGGCGCCGGATTATCCGGCTAAGATCGCGCTGGTTATCTCCAACATTCCCGATGTCGCCGGGCTTGAGCGGGCGCGCGCGTTCGGCATCGCCACGGCGACGGTAGACCACCGCCCCTTCGGCAAGGACCGCGAGGCCTTCGAGCGCGCTGTCGATGAGCTGCTGCGGGTCAACCAGATCGAGCTCATCGTGCTCGCCGGCTTCATGCGCATCCTGACGCCCTGGTTCGTCAAGCGCTGGGAGGGGCGGATGATCAACATCCATCCCTCGCTGCTGCCGCTGTTCAAGGGCACGCATACGCACCGGCAGGCGCTGGAAGCCGGTGTCACCGAACATGGCTGCTCGGTGCATTTCGTCGTGCCGGAGCTCGATGCCGGGCCGGTGATCCTGCAAGCGAAGGTGCCGGTTAAGCCCGGCGACGACGAGGAGACGCTCGCCGCGCGCGTCCTCGTCGAGGAGCACAGGCTCTATCCGGCGGCGCTGGCGGAGGTCGCCTCCGGCCGATCGAGGCTCGAAGCCGGCGCCGTCGTCCGCGGCTGAGGAGCCAAAGCCGCCTCCTCTTTCGCGCGCTCCTCCTTCTGCCAGCGGCGGAAGAGATCGGCGCGGCGGGCGGGATAGCGCTGCTCCAGCGAAACGAGACCGGTGATGCGGTCGGTGCGGAAATGGCGGAAAGCCTGCCGGAGCTCGCACCAGGCGACGACGATGCGCACACGGTCGTAGAAGGTCATGCCGATCGGCCAGATCATGCGCTGCGTCGCCTGGCCGCTCTCGTCGCTGTAGCGGATCGAGAGCTTGCAGCCGTTGCGGATGGCGGCGCGCACGGCGGCGACATCGACCTGGTCGGCCGGCACGTCGCCGGGATGGGCGGCGGCAAACAGCGCCCCGTCGAGCAGGATCGGCTTGAGATGCGGCGGCAGCACCGCCGCGACCTTGCTGACGACGTCCTCGGCGGCGCGCGCCAGCGCCGGGTCCGCCCGCTCGGCGAGCCAGCGCATGCCGACCAGCACGGCCTCGATCTCGTCGGGCGAGAGCATCAGCGGCGGCAGGTCGAAGCCGGCGTCGAGCACATAGCCGATGCCGGCCTCGCCGCGCACCGGCACGCCCTGGCGCACCAGCGCGCCGATGTCGCGATAGACCGTGCGCACGGAGACATCGAGTTCGCCGGCCAGCGTCTCGGCGGTCACGGGGCGCCTGCGGCGACGCAGGCTCTGGATCATGTCGAGCAATCGTTCGGCGCGCTGCACGGCCTCAGTCTCCCACTCCCTTCAGGCCAAGACAGGATGACCCGTCCAGCTGACAGCTTATGTCAGCAGCTTGGCAGGAGTGAGGCGCTTGTTCAGAACGGGCGCTTCAGCTTGCACTGATCGATGAACTGGAGGCCCTTCTGGCGCGCCGAATCGTTGAAATAGCCGGTGTCGCGGAAAGCCTGGATCTCGTCCTTGGTCATCGCGTTGACCGTGCCCTTGGCGTAGCAGCTGCAGGCGGAATGGACCGCCTCGCGCGTCGTGCCCATGAGCTGCGACTGCGTGACCAGGCAGGCGTCGAAGGCGCGCAGCTGGATCCTGTAGGGGCTCAGGTTCTTCGCCGTCGGGTCGGGCGGGGGCAAGGGAGCCGAACCGCTTGCGGCATAGGCCGAAACGCTCGCCAGAATCGACAGTCCACCGGCCAGAACGACCGCACTCATCCGCCGCATCTTCATGATCCGCCTGTCCTTCGAGAACCGGGCGCATCGCAGACCACGATGCCAAGCCCCGTGTCCCGGCATGGCCATAGAGCGCCGCGAGGTCAAGAGGCTGCGCGGCGAGGTGCCGATTCCGAGGCGCGATCCTAGTCGATCTCAGGCGCGCGCTCGGCGAGCTCGAGGAAAACCGCCACACAGAGCAACCAGAGGATCGCCAGTTCCATGATCGCCGCCCGCGCGCTCCATGGCCGGCAATGTCCGGCCTTCCGGACCATCCTCGCCCGCATCGATTAACGGGCGGTTTCGGGCAGCGCGCTAAGGAAATGGGAACCTTAACCACCCGTTAAACCTCATTCTCCAGATTGCGGGCATCATCTGTCCCAAGACGCCGTCGCGTCGGAGTTCTGGATCATGCGTTGCGTTGCGTATCTGGCCGGTCTTGCGGCCTGCCTTGCCCTGTCGCTGCCCGGCCAAGCCCAGGCCCAGTCCAGCGACTACTCGACCCTCACCTCCCCGCAATCTGCGCAGAACTGGTATCTCACGCTCGGCGCCGGCGTCCGTTACCAGCCCGATTACGCCGGCTCGGACGACTACGTCTTCCGCGCCCGTCCGATCATATCGCTGGGCAGGGGCCTGAAGAGCACCTGGTGGAGCGCCGAGGATGACGCGATGCTCTCGATCGGCGTGTTCTCCGGCCAGGGCTGGCGCATCGGCTTCTCCGGCGACCTGCTCTGGAAGCGCAGCGCCAAGGTCAATCCGGCCCTCGTCGCGGTGCCGTCGACCAAGTTCGGGGCCGAGGCCGGCGTCTTCGCCGAGTTCTATCCGACATCCTGGCTGCGCGGGCGCGTCGATCTGCGCCGCGGCATCGTCGCGCATGACGGCGTCGTCGCCGATCTCAAGCTCGACGCCTTCTCGACGGTCGGCCAGTGGACGCTCGGCGTCGGCCCGCGCATGCGGATCACCTCGGCCGACTATATCCGGACCTATTTCGGCACCTACGGCGCCATGCCCGGCACGGGCGGCCTGCTGCAACGCTACAATGCCGGCGTCCATACGGTCGGCGCGCTCGCCCAGGTGACCTATCACTGGTCCGAGCAGCTCAAGACCACGGCCTATGTCGAGTACAAGCGCCTCGTCGGCGACGCCACGCGCTCCCCGATCGTCAGGCCGTTCGGCTCGCGCGATTCGATTACGATCGGGCTCTCGGCGAGCTATTCCTTCGACACCGGAACGAGCTACTCCTTCGGGCTCTGATCCCGCATGAAAAAGGCGGGCCGGAAACCGGCCCGCCTTTTTCGTTTTCACGAAGCGGCTTGCGCTCAGCCGACGATCTCGTTGCCCGAGAAGAACTGGGCGATCTCGATCGCGGCGGTCTCCGGCGCGTCCGAGCCATGCACGGTGTTCTCGCCGACCGACTGGGCGAAGAGCTTGCGCACCGTGCCCTCGGCGGCGTTGGCCGGGTTGGTCGCGCCCATCACCTCACGATACTTAGCGATGGCGTCCTCGCCCTCCAGCACCTGCACGACGACCGGGCCGGAGATCATGAACGCGACGAGCTCGCCGAAGAACGGGCGCTCCTTGTGGACGGCGTAGAAGGTCTGCGCCTGCTCCTGCGTCATCCGGATGCGCTTCTGCGCGACGATGCTGAGGCCGGCCTTCTCGATGACCGCGTTGACCGCGCCGGTGAGATTGCGCTTCGTCGCGTCGGGCTTGAGAATGGAGAAGGTGCGCTGGACAGCCATCGATCGATCCTTGGAAGGGTACTGATAAAGGGAAATGCGGCGCGCTTATAGCCGCCGCCTCCCCGACCCACAAGGCGCTCCGTTCTCAGTGCCGCGTCAGGAAAGCGCGGGCCTCGCGCAGCGCGGCCGCGATCTCGTCGCGGTTCATCTCCAGCGCCAGCTCCCTGCGATGCTCCGCCGCCCGGGCGGAGCCGCGGGCGAAGGCGACGTTGAACCACATCTGCGCCTTGACCAGGTCGACGGCTCCCGCCCGCCCCGAAGCGTGCATCAGCCCGAGCTCGCAATAGGCTTCCGCCGAAACCTCCGCCGGGATCACCAGCGAAGCAGGAACCGCGCTCATCTCCATGCGTGCCATGACAGCCTCTCCTTGCACCGTCTTGTCGTTGTGCCGTCCGCCCGTCCAAAGGCCCCGGCTGATGAGTGCGAGAGTGGGCCCGATCCTTAAAATGCGTCCTAAATTTCGAGATGAATCGAACCTCAACGAAACGTCATCACCCGGTTAAAGCAACCGGGGATTCACCTTCGAATTACGAAAAAGGAAGCGATCTCAACGCATTGCCGAATCGCCCTCACAAGGGATGTTGAGAATGGATTCACCTTGCGTCACGGAAGCGGCACGGATCTGCGCCCGTGCCGCGCGGGATTGCGGCCGGCCCTCAGCGCGCCTTCTGGCCGAAGAGGATCGCCTTTTCCTCCGGGGTCCTGATGCCGGCCGGGTCGCGCAGCGCGGCGCCGACCTCGAGGCCGCGCCGCACGGCCGGCCGCGCCTGCATCGTCTCCAGCCAGCGGCCGACATGCGGGAACTGCGCGATGTCCTGCCCCTGCCGCTCCCAGCCGCGCGCCCAGCCGATGCAGGCCATGTCGGCGATGGAATAGTCGCCGCAGATATAGTCGCGGCCCTCGAGGCGCCGGTTCAGCACGCCGTAGAGCCGGTTCGCCTCGTTGGTGTAGCGCTCGATCGCGTAGGGCACGGGCTCGGGCGCGTAGAGGCGGAAATGATGGGTCTGGCCGAGCATCGGCCCGAATCCGGCCATCTGCCAGAACAGCCATTCATCGACGGCGACGCGGGCGCGCTCCTCCGCCGGATAGAATTTCCCGGTCTTGCGGCCGAGATATTGCAGGATGGCGCCGGATTCGAAGACCGAGATCGGCTTGCCGCCCGGCCCGTCGGGATCGACGATCGCCGGCATGCGGTTGTTCGGGGCGATGGCGAGGAAATCCGGCTTGAACTGCTCGCCCTTGCCGATGTTCACCGGCACGATGGCATAGGGCAGCCCGCACTCCTCGAGCATGATGGTGATCTTGAAGCCATTCGGCGTCGGCCAGTAATACAGGTCGATCGGCTTGGCGGGGACTTGCGACATGGTTCGCTTCCTTTCAGGTGGGCGGGAAGAGGCGATGGCGGCTCACGCCAGGAAAAGGCGCCTGGCCATCAGCAGCGTGTTGGGCGTGTCGTCGCGCCCGTCGAAGCGGGCCTGCCGCTGCAGGAAGAAGCCCATGCGCTCGTAGAAGGCGATGGCCGGCTCGTTCTGGCTCTCGACCTCGAGCCGCGCCACCGACGCCTCGGGGAAGCAGGCCAGCGCGACCTGGAGCAAGGTGCGCCCGATGCCGACGCCCTGCCTTGCCGGCAGGACATAAAGCCGCGTCAGCAGCGCCGCGCCGTCGCGCTCGCGCCTTGCGGAAGCGGTCGCGACGATCTCGGCACCGACCAGCGCGACGAGGAAGACGCCCTCGTCGCGGCCGAGCTGGGCGCGCAAGCTATCCAGCGAGTGCCAGGCATTGGTGATCTCGGCGACGCGCCGCCAGCCATAGATGCCGTCATAGGTCGCATGCCAGGTCTCGACGAGCAGCGCCCTGACCGCCGGCAGATCGGCGGCCTCGGCGTCGCGGATGACGAGATCGGCGGGGGTCACATGATCACTCGATTCCGAGCTTCTTCTTCAGGATCTCGTTCAGCGCCTGCGGATTGGCCTTGCCGCCGGACGCCTTCATCGCCTGGCCGACGAACCAGCCGAGCATGGTGGGCTTCGCCTTGACCTGCTCGACCTTGTCGGGATTGGCCGCGATAATCTCGTCGACCGCCTTCTCGATGGCGCCGGTATCGGTGACCTGCTTCATGCCGCGGGCCTCGACGATCGCGCGCGGGTCGCCGCCTTCGGTCCAGAGGATCTCGAACAGGTCCTTGGCGATCTTGCCGGAGATGACGTTCTCGCCGATCAGGTCGACGAGCCCGCCGAGCTGCGCGGCCGAGACCGGCGAGGCGGCGATGTCCTTGCCTTCCTTGTTGAGGCGGCCGAACAGCTCGTTGATCACCCAGTTGGCGGCGGCCTTGCCGTCGCGGCCCTTGGCGACCGCCTCGAAGTAATCGGCCTGCTCGCGCTCGGCGACCAGGACCGAGGCGTCATAGGGCGAAAGCCCGTATTCGGCGATGAAGCGGGCCTTCTTGGCGTCCGGCAATTCCGGCAGCGCGCCCTTCAAGGTCTCGACGAAGGCGTCGTCGAATTCGAGCGGCAGCAGGTCCGGATCGGGGAAGTAGCGGTAGTCGTGCGCCTCTTCCTTCGAGCGCATCGAGCGGGTCTCGCCCTTGCCGGGATCGTAGAGGCGCGTCTCCTGGTCGATCGTGCCGCCATCCTCGATGATGCCGATCTGGCGGCGCGCCTCGGTCTCGACCGCCTGGCCGATGAAGCGGATCGAGTTGACGTTCTTGATCTCGCAGCGCGTGCCGAAGGGCTCGCCCGGCCGGCGCACCGAGACGTTGACGTCGGCGCGCAGGTTGCCCTTCTCCATGTCGCCGTCGCAGGTGCCGAGATAGCGCAGGATGGTGCGCAGCTTCGAGACGTAGGCCTTCGCCTCCTCGGCCGAGCGCAGGTCCGGCCGGGAGACGATCTCCATCAGCGCGACCCCCGAGCGGTTGAGATCGACGAAGCTCATCGTCGGATGCTGGTCGTGGATCGACTTGCCGGCATCCTGCTCGAGATGCAGCCGCTCGATGCCGACGGTGATCTGCTCGGTCGGGGTCAGATCGACGACGATCTCGCCCTCGCCGACGATCGGGCTCTTGTACTGGCTGATCTGGTAGCCCTGCGGCAGGTCCGGATAGAAATAGTTCTTGCGGTCGAAGACCGAGCGCTTGTTGATCTCGGCATTGAGGCCAAGCCCGGTGCGCACCGCCTGCCGGACGCATTCGGCGTTGATCACCGGCAGCATGCCGGGCATGGCGGCGTCGACGAGGCTGACATGGGCGTTCGGCTCGGCGCCGAAGCCGGTCGCGGCGCCGGAGAACAGCTTGGCATTGGAGGTGACCTGGGCATGGATCTCCATGCCGATCACGACTTCCCAGTCGCCGGTCGCGCCCTTGATCAGCTTCTTCGGGTCGGCGGGGCGGGCATGCGCGTTCATCTGGTCTCTTCCGGCTGACATCATCGCCTACGCGTTACGATGTCGAAAGGCGGGCGGCAAGAGCGGCACGCCGCACCCCGCGCGCCGTGAAGCCGTTGCACTCCTGCAACCGGCTGACGGGAAGAGCAGGATAGTGCCGCCGGAGATAGCCTCTGACGAGTGATGGAACTTGACATTCGTCACTTCCCGTCTCTTCTAGCACGATATGCCGGGGTCCCATGGGTCGAGCCGGCGCGCCATCCGGAGTTCCGTCATGTCACGCAGCCGTTCCATCGGCCTGGTGCTCGCCGTCGTCTTCGCGTCGGCCGCCCCGGCGGCTTTCGACGCCGCCGCGCAGGGCGCTCCGCCCGCTCCCCCGGTCCAGGTCGCCAACCCGCTCGCCAAGCGCATCACCGACTGGGACGAGTTCACCGGCCGCTTCGAGGCCAGCGAGCAGGTCGATGTGCGCGCCCGCGTCTCCGGCTTCATCGACAGCGTGCATTTCCGCGACGGCTCGCTCGTCCAGAAGGGCGACCTGCTCTTTACCATCGATCAGCGGCCCTACAAACTGGCAGTCGACGCCGCCCGCGCCGAGGTCGCCCGCGCCCGGGCCCAGGTCGACCTCGCCCAGAACGAGGTCGAGCGCGCCGAGGGGCTGACGCAGAACCGCACCATCACGGCGCGCGACGTCGACCAGCGCCGCGCCAACCTGAACAGCGCGATCGGATCGCAGCAGGGCGCCGAGGCCAATCTGAAGACCGCCGAGCTCAACCTCGAATGGACCGAGGTGCGCGCGCCGCTGGCCGGGCGCGTCTCGAACCGCCGCGTCGATCCCGGCAACCTGATCGCCGGCGGCCAGTCGGGCGCCTCGCTGCTCACGACCATCGTCGCGGTGGCGCCGGTCTACTTCGCCTTCGACATCTCCGAGGCCGATTTCCTGCGCTATGCGCGGATGAGCCAGCCGCGCGCGGACGCCGCCAGGAACGCGGGCACGGTGGTCGAGGTGCGCCTCGCCGACGAGACCGGATGGGGCCGGCGCGGCAAGGTCGACTTCCTCGACAATGCGTTGAACGCCCGTTCGGCGACGATCCGCGGCCGGGCCGTGTTCGCGAACGAGGACCAGTTCCTGACGCCGGGCGTGTTCGGGCGCCTGCGCCTGCTCGCCGGCGAATCCGACGCGCTGCTCGTGCCTGACACCGTCATCGCCTCGGACCAGGCCGGCAGGATCGTGCTGACGGTTAGCCCCGAGAACAAGGTCGTGCCCAAGCCGGTGGTGCTCGGCCCGCTGAACGAAGGGCTCAGGGTGATCCGCTCCGGGCTCTCCCGCGAGGACAGGGTGATCGTCGGCGGCAACGCCAATCCGATGATCCGGCCGGGCGTTCAGGTGACGCCGCAGCCCGGCCAGATCAAGCTCGCGACGACCAACTGAGCCCGCCATGTTCCGCTTCGCCCATTTCTTCATCGACCGGCCGATCTTCGCCACCGTCCTCTCGGTGCTGCTGACGATCGCAGGAACGATCGCGCTGCGCACGCTGCCGATCGCCGAATATCCCGAGATCGCCCCGCCGACCGTCTCGATCACCGCCTTCTACCCCGGCGCCTCGGCGGAGGTCGTCGCCGCAACCGTCGCGACCCCGATCGAGCAGGAGGTCAACGGCGTCGACGACATGCTCTACATCACCTCGCAATCGACCGGCGACGGGCGGGTGACGATCAATGTCGTGTTCAAGGCCGGCGTCGACATCGACCAGGCGCAGGTCCTGGTGCAGAACCGGGTCTCGGCGGCGGAACCCCGCCTGCCGCAGGAGGTGCGCCAGCTCGGCATCCAGACGCGCAAGGCCTCGCCCGACTTCCTGATGGTGATCAACATCATCTCGCCGGACGGCTCGCGCGACGCGCAATACATCTCGAACTACGCCTCGCTCAACATCAAGGACGTGCTGACCCGCGTCGAGGGCGTCGGCGACGTGCAGGTCTTCGGCGCGCGCGACTTCTCGATGCGCATCTGGCTCGACCCGGCCAAGGTCGCCGCGCGCAACCTGACGGCGGGCGACGTGGTCACCGCGCTCAGGGCCGCGAACGTGCAGGTCGCCGCCGGCGCGCTCAACCAGCCGCCGGCCAGGTCGGACGAGGCTTTCCAGCTCTCGGTCAACACGCTGGGGCGCCTGAGCGAGGTCGCCGAATTCGAGAACATCGTCGTGCGCGCCGACGCCGACGGCGGCACGATCCGCGTGCGCGACATCGCGCGCGTCGAGCTCGGCTCGCAGGACTACACCACCAACGCCTATCTCGACGACCGCGGCACCGTCGCCATCGGCGTCTTCCAGCGGCCGGGCTCGAACGCGCTCGCGACCTCCGATGCGCTGATCGCGACGATGGCCGCGATGGCCAGGCAGTTCCCGGCCGGCGTCGAGCACCGCATCATCTACAACCCCACCGAATTCATCGGCGAATCGGTCAACGCCGTGGTGCGCACCCTGCTCGAGGCGATCGTGCTCGTCGTGTTCGTGGTGATCCTGTTCCTGCAGACCTGGCGGGCCGCGCTGATCCCGATCGTGGCGATCCCGGTCTCGCTCGTCGGCACCTTCCTGGTGATGAGCGCGCTCGGCATCTCCTTCAACACCATCTCGCTGCTCGCACTGGTGCTCGCCATCGGCATCGTCGTCGACGACGCGATCGTCGTGGTGGAGAATGTCGAGCGCTATCTGGCGCAGGGCCTGACGCCCGCGGAAGCGGCGCACAAGACGATGGACGAGGTCGGCGGCGCGCTCTTGGCGATCGCGCTGGTGCTCTGCGCGGTGTTCATCCCGACCGCCTTCATCAGCGGGCTGCAGGGCACCTTCTACCAGCAATTCGCGGTCACCATCGCGGCCTCGACGGCGATCTCCTGCTTCGTCTCGCTGACGCTGTCGCCGGCGATGTCGGCGGTGCTGCTCAAGCCGCACAGGAAGCATGGCGAGGACGAGCCGCACGGCTTCCTCCACCGGCTCGCCGCGCCGCTGCGCTGGTTCTTCCATTATTTCAACGCCGGCTTCGACTGGCTGTCGCGGGTCTACGGGCACGTCACCGCGCGGCTGATCCGCATCGCCGCGATCCTGCTGATCGTCTATGCGGGCCTGATCGCGGCGACCGTCTGGGACCTGCGCCGGACGCCGACCGGCCTCGTGCCGCAGCTCGACCGCGGCTATTTCATCATCGCGATGCAGCTGCCGCCGGGCGCCTCGCTCCAGCGCACCGACGCGGTGCTGCGCAAGGCCGGCGAGATCCTGCGGTCGCGGCCGGGCGTCGCCCACACCGTCGCCTTCGCCGGGCTCGACGGCGCGACCTTCACCATCGCGCCGAACGCGGCCGTCGCCTTCGTCGCGCTCGCGCCGTTCAAGGATCGCGAGAAGGCCGGGCTGTCCACGACCGGCATCCTCAACGACCTGCGCCAGCAGATGTTCACCATCTCCGAGGCGTTCACGCTGGTGATCGAGCCGCCGGCCATTCCCGGCATCGGCACCGGCGGCGGCCTGAAGGGCTATGTCCAGGATCGCGGCGGGCGCGGCCTGCAGGCGCTGGAAGGCGCGGCCTGGATCGTCGCCGGCTCCGCCGGGCAGGTGCCGGGCATCCAGCAGCCCTTCACGCTGTTCTCGACCAGGACGCCGCAGATCTACGCCGATATCGACCGCACCAAGGCGGAGATGCTCGGCGTGCCGGTGACGCGCATCTTCGAGACGCTGTCGGTCTATATGGGCTCGGCCTATATCAACGACTTCAACCTGCTCGGCCGGACTTTTCGCGTGACCGCTCAGGCCGACAACCCGTTCCGCCTGACCACGCGCGACGTCGCCAACCTCAAGACCCGCAACGCCGACGGCGAGATGGTGCCGATCGGCTCGATCGCCTCCTTCCACGACACGACCGGCGCCTATCGCGTGCCGCGCTACAACCTCTATCCGGCGGCCGAGGTGCAGCTCTCGATGGCGCACGGCCATTCGACCGGACAGGGGATCGCTGCGGTCGAGCAGATCGCGGCAGAGCGCCTGCCGGCCGGCTTCGGCTTCGAATGGACCGAGATCGCCTTGCAGGAGAAGCTCGCCGGCAACACCGCGATCATCGCCTTCGGGCTGGCGGTGGTGTTCGTCTTCCTGCTGCTGGCGGCGCTCTACGAAAGCTGGCTCCTGCCGCTCTCGGTCATCCTGATCGTGCCGATGTGCATCCTGGCGGCGATGTTCGGGGTGAACTATGCCGGGCTCGACCGCAACATCCTGGTCGATATCGGGCTCGTCGTGCTGGTCGGCCTCGCCGCCAAGAACGCGATCCTGATCGTCGAGTTCGCCCGGCAGGCGGAGGACGAGGGGCTCACCCGGCGCGAGGCGGCGGTCGCCGCCGCCCGCACGCGGCTGCGGCCGATCCTGATGACCTCGATGGCCTTCATCCTCGGCGTGCTGCCGCTCACCGTCTCGATCGGGGCCGGCGCCGAGATGCGCCAGGCGATGGGAATCGCGGTGTTCTCCGGCATGCTCGGCGTGACCCTCTTCGGCCTGATCTTCACGCCGGTGTTCTACGTGGTGGTGCGCTGGCTGGCCGACCTGCGCGGGAACCGGCGCAGGGTCGCGGCGGCGGCGCAAGGATAAGCGGTGTCAGACCAGGCGCCGCGCCACCGCGCGGCAGAGGAAGGCGAGGCCGGCGGCGACGGCGGTGCCGATCGCGCGTCCGGCCGGCTCGGGCACCGCCTCGCCACGCGCGATCTGAACGACCGTCAGCAGGATCAGCAGCACGGCGACGAAGGCGAGCAGCCCGGCGAGCACCGTCAGGCAGGCATAGGCCATGGCGCGGCTGACGATCATCGCAGAGGGCTCCGGCTACGCTCTCACCCCCACCAGCGCTCGGCGACCGGGAAGCGGCCCGCCGCCTGCTCGATCACCTCGCCGAGCGCAAACAGCGCCTCCTCGTCGAAGGGGCGGCCGATGAGCTGGAGGCCGAGCGGCAGGCCCTGCCCGTCGAGCCCGGCCGGCACGGCGATGCCGGGCAGGCCCGCCATGTTGACCGTCACCGTGAAGATGTCGTTGAGGTACATCTCGACCGGGTCGGCCGCGCCCTTCTCGCCGATGCCGAAGGCGGCCGAGGGCGTCGCCGGCGTCAGCACCGCGTCGACCCCTTGCGCATAGACTACCTCGAAATCGCGCTTGATCAGGGTGCGCACCTTCTGGGCGCGCAGGTAATAGGCGTCGTAATAGCCGGCGGAGAGGACATAGGTGCCGATCATGATGCGGCGCTTGACCTCCGCGCCGAAGCCGGCGGCGCGGGTCTTCTCGTACATCTCGACGATGTCCCGGCCCTGCTCGCGCAGGCCATAGCGGACGCCGTCATAGCGGGCGAGGTTGGAGGAGGCTTCGGCCGGGGCGACGATGTAATAGGCCGGCAGGGCGTATTTCGTATGCGGCAGCGTAATCTCGACGATCTCGGCGCCGGCGGCCTTCAGCCAGGCGATGCCCTGCTGCCAGAGCGCGTCGATCTCCGGGTTCAGCCCGTCGAGCCGGTATTCCTTCGGAATGCCGATCTTCATGCCCTTGACCGAGCGGCCGACCGCCGCCTCGTAATCCGGCACGGCCATGTCGACCGAAGTGGTGTCCTTCGGATCGTGGCCGGACATCGAACGCAGCATCACCGCCGCGTCGCGCACCGTGCGGGCGATCGGCCCGGCCTGGTCGAGCGAGGAGGCGAAGGCGACCGTGCCCCAGCGCGAGCAGCGGCCATAGGTCGGCTTGATGCCGACCGTGCCGGTGAAGGCGGCCGGCTGGCGGATCGAGCCGCCGGTGTCGGTCGCGGTGGCGGCGAGGCACAGGCCCGCGGCGACGGCCGCGGCCGAACCGCCCGACGAGCCGCCCGGCACGAGATGAGTGCCCTCGACGGCGCCGCCCGAGCCCGCAGAGACGTTCGAGCCTTTCCGGCGCCACGGGTTGACGACATTGCCGAAGGCCGAGGTCTCGTTCGACGAGCCCATGGCGAATTCGTCGTTGTTGAGCTTGCCGAGCATCACCGCGCCGTCGCGCCAGAGCTGGCTCGTCACGGTCGATTCATAGGGCGGCACGAAATTGCCGAGGATCTTCGAGCAGGCGGTGGTGCGCACGCCCTGCGTCGCGAACAGGTCTTTTATGCCCAGCGGCAGCCCCTCAAGCGGGCGCGCCTCGCCGCCGGCGAGCTTTTCGTCGGAGGCGGCGGCCTGCTTCAGGGCGTGCTCGGGCGTCTCCAGCACATAGGCGTTCAGCGCGCGGCCCTTCTCGACGGCGGCGATATGCGCCTTCGTCAATTCGGTGGCGGAGAAGCTCTTGGCTTTCAGGCCGTCGCGGGCCTCGGTCAGGGTCAGGCGGGTGAGATCGGTCACGGAACTATCCAGCATCTATGCGGTCGGGCGGATCGAAGCGGCGCGCGCTACTCGATCACCTTGGGCACCATGAAATAGTTGTCCTCGCAGGCCGGGGCGTTGGCGACGATCGCGGCGGCGATCCCGCCGTCGTTCACCACGTCCTCGCGCTGCTTCATCGCCATCGGCGTCACCGAGGTCATCGGCTCGACGCCGTCCACATCGACCTCGTTCAGCTGCTCGACGAAGCCGAGGATGGCGTTGAGCTCGCCTTGCAGCTTGGTGAGATCGGCCTCCGGCACGGCGATGCGCGCGAGATGCGCGACACGTTTGACGGTGGCGAGATCGACCGACATGGCGGACTCCTGGCATGGATGGCGGCGCGGGAGCGCCTCCTGTCGTCAGGGCTATAAGCGGAGCAGCAGGCGCCCGCAACCGAAGCCGGCGCCCGTTCCGTTAGCGGCTCAGATCGTGAAAGCCTCGCCCTTCTTCGGCACCACGACCTCGATGCCGCTGCCCTTCAGCCCCGCGACGAACAGATCGGCGTTCTGGTCGATGATCGGGAAGGTGCCGTAATGGCTGGGGATCGCCACCTTCGGCTTGACGAAGCGGCTCATGGCGAGCGCGGCGACCTTGCCGCCCATGGTGAAGCGATCGCCGATCGGGCAGATGCAGGCCTCGACGCCGTGGATCTCGGCGAGAAGCGCCATGTCGGAAAAGATATCGGTGTCGCCCATGTGCCAGAGCGTCTTCTCACCCTTGGCCTTGAGGATCGCGCCGTTGGGGCTGCCGACGGGGACGTTGACGCCGCCCTCGCCCATGCCGGCCGAGTGGTCGGCGCGGGTCAGCGTCACGCTGAACGGGCCGAGATCGACCGTGCCGCCGGTGTTCATCGGCTGGAAGTTCTTCAGCCCCTGCGAGGCCAGATGCATGGCGAGATCGTAATTGGTGATCACCACCGCGCCGGTCTTGGCCGCGATGTCGAGCGTGTCGCCGACATGGTCGCCATGGCCGTGGGTGACGACGATATGGCTCACGCCCCCCGAGATCGCCGCGACATCGCCCGCGAAGGCCGGGTTCCCGGTGAAGAACGGATCGATCAGGATGGCGGCGCCGGCGATGTCGACGCGGAAGGCGGAATGGCCGTACCAGGTGAGTTTCATGCGAAGGCTCCAGGCTTTCGAGTGTCCGGTCCCTATCTAGGCCGATCGGGGCCGCCGACCAAGTCGACAATGCCGCCGCGGAGGGGCAGGCTGCTGCGATGTCGAACCAACGGAACCACCCCATGACCGACGACGCCACGGTCTCCAGTCAAGAACTCGCCCGCCGGATCGCGCAGGGGCACGGCGACGAGCCGGCCGATCTCGTGATCAAGGGCGCGAAGCTCCTCGATCTCGTCACCGGTGATCTCGCCGAAAGCGACATCGCCATCTGCGGCGACACCATCGTCGGGACCTACGCAGCTTACGAAGGCAAGCGCGTCATCGACGCGAAGGGCCTCGTCGCCGTGCCGGGCTTCATCGACACGCATCTGCACATCGAATCCTCGCTGGTGACGCCGCTCGAATTCGAGCGCTGCGTCCTGCCGCACGGCGTCACCACCGCGATCTGCGACCCGCACGAGATCGCCAACGTGCTGGGCGCCGAGGGCATCCGCTATTTCCTCGCCTGCGCCGAGGCGATGCGGATGGACCTGCGCGTCAATCTGTCGAGCTGCGTGCCCGCCACGCATCTGGAAACCGCCGGCGCGGCGCTCGCGGCGCAGGACCTGACGCCGATGATGGACCATCCCAAGGTGATCGGGCTCGCCGAGTTCATGAATTTTCCCGGCGTGATCCATCGCGACCCCGGCTGCCTCGCCAAGCTATCGGCCTTCTCCCGGCGCCATATCGACGGCCATGCGCCGCTGGTGCGGGGAATGGACCTCAACGCCTATCTCGCCGCCGGCATCCGCACCGACCACGAGACCACCACCGCCGCGGAGGCTCGCGAGAAGCTCGCCAAGGGCATGGCGATCCTGATCCGCGAGGGCTCGGTCTCGAAGGACCTCGCCGCGCTGATCCCGCTGATCTCGCGCGATGCCTCGCCCTTCCTCGCCTTCTGCACCGACGACCGCAACCCGCTCGACATCGGCGAGGAAGGCCATCTCGACCACATGATCCGCACCGCGATCGCGAAGGGCGCGGACGTGCTCGCGACCTATCGCGTCGCCTCGCTCTCGGCGGCGCGCATCTTCGGACTCGCCGACCGCGGCTTCATCGGGCCGGGCAAGCGCGCCGATATCGTGCTGGTCGAGGATCTCGACGCCTGCTCGGTGCGCCATGTCCTGACTGGCGGGAGGCTGGTCGAGGACAAGCTGTTCGAAGGCCGGACCGAGGTTCCCGCGGTCGGACACGGCAGCGTGAAGTGCCGGCCGGTCACGCCGGCCTCCTTCCGGGCCGAGGCCCGCGACGGGCAGACACCGGTGATCGGCGTCGTGCCGGGGCGGATCATCACCGAGCGGCTCGCGATGCCCCTGCCCGCTCACGCCGGCGAGACCCTGCCCGATCTGGCTCAGGACGCGATCAAGGTCACGGTGATCGAGCGGCACGGCAAGAACGGCGGCATCGCCACCGGCTTCGTCCACGGCTTCGGCATGAAGCGCGGCGCCATCGCCTCCTCGGTCGGGCATGACAGCCACAATCTCTGCGTCGTCGGGGTGGACGACGCCTCGATGGCGGCGGCCGCGAACCGCCTGATAGAGACCGGCGGCGGCTTCGCGGTGGCCGATGGCGAAAGGATCGTGGCGGAGCTGGCGCTGCCGGTCGCCGGGCTGATGAGCGAGGAGCCGTTCGAGGCGGTGCGGCGCGACCTGGAACATCTGCGCGCCGCGGCGAAGGCGCTCGGCGTCGTGCTGGCCGAGCCCTTCCTGCAGGTCGCCTTCCTGACGCTGCCGGTGATCCCGCATCTCAAGATCACCGACAGGGGGCTGGTCGACGTCGACCGCTTCGATTTCGCGTGAGGCCGGCCTTGCGCTTCAACGATCCAGCGCTCGCGGCGCGAGGCGGGTCGTGATACCGCCATGCCATGACCAGCGCGATCGTCCCGCTCGAAGCTCTCCTTGCCCTGCCGGCGCAGGCGCGGCTGCTCGGGCTCGATCTCGGCACCCGGACGATCGGGCTTGCGCTCTCGGATGTGGAGCGCCGGATCGCGACGCCGCTGGAGACGATCCAGCGGGTCAAGTTCGGGCTCGACGCGGCCGCGCTCCTGAAGATCGCCGGAAAGCACCATGTGGCCGCGCTGGTCCTCGGCCTGCCGCTCAACATGGACGGCAGCGAGGGGCCGCGCGCGCAATCGACCCGGGCCTTCGCGCGCAATCTCGCCCCGCTCACCAGCCTGCCGGTCGTGTTCTGGGACGAGCGCATGTCGACGCTCGCCGTGACGCGCACCCTGCTCGACGCCGATGCCTCGCGGGCGAGACGGGCCGCCGTCGTCGACAAGATGGCGGCGGCCTACATCCTGCAAGGCGCGCTCGACCGGCTCGGCCGGCTCGGCCCGCAGGAAAGCGGGGATGACGGCGACGACTGACGACCGAACGATGAAAAAGGCCCGCGCATCGCGCGGGCCGTCACAAGCTCAAGGCTCGCGCCTCTAGTTGTTCCCGCCCCGATTGGTGCGGAAGTCGTAGGGCTGCGCGTAGCCATAGGGCGCGTAATAATACTGCGGATAGGCATAGACCGGCGCCGGGGGCGGCGCATAGTAATCATCGTAATAATAGGTCGGGGCCGCATAGGCGCGGTTCTGGGCCGCGATCGCGGCCGCGCCCAGGATGCCGAGACCGACCGCGCCGGCGACCGCCGCCCCACGCGAGGGACCGCGCCAGTGGCGGTAGCGATACTGGGTATAGTCGACCCGGGCCTCGTCGAGGCGCGCCGCATCGAAGCCGCGCGCCCCGGCCGCCGATGCCGGCACTGCGAAGCTACCGGCGGCGATGCCGGCCGCGGCCAGCGCAACGACTGTGCTTTTTCTCAGAGACATCATGACGGCATCTCCTTTCACGGGATCGCCCCGAACCATGACGGCAGGGTCGTACGATCCGGTTGAATGGGGCCTGAACCAATCGCGGCGGCTTTGCGGCAAGGTCCATGCCGGCCGCGCGTCGGCGTGACAGGGACAGGCCGGTTCTTGATTTCAACGGCCGCCCGCAGCCATTGTTCCCATACCGGCCTTCCGGGCGCAGCCGCGCGCGCGCCGCGACCTGCGATAATCCATCATGGCTAATGCGCGTGAGACACAACACCTACGCTTGAACTTTGACCGGAAATACAATTATTAATTGTACATCCGTAAGGGAAGCTCATCGGTTGAACAAATAGGCTTCCGATCATGGGAGGGTATCGATCGCCATGAAGCGTACAGTGCCCAAACTGGTCCCGCCCGGAGCAACCCGCCTCACATGCGAGGATGAAGAGATGGCCTGTCGTACGATGTCGCCGCTGGAAGTTGCTTCCTTCGTCGAGGGAATGACCGCCGAACTGCGCGCCATGGCCCGCGAAGCCAAGCTCGGCACCCTCGCCTATTTCCTCGAGATGGCCAGAATCGAGGCTTGCGCAGAGGTCGAGCGGCTCACCACGCCGAGCCGCGAGCGCCATTGATCCGCCCCAAGCACAGCCGAATGGCCGTGCATCCGACCGGGGCGAAGCGACCTCGCCGCGGCGGCCGCGATGCCCGACGGCACGCATCGGCGGGCTTCGTCGGCTGACGGACCTGGCTGAAGGGGCGCGGTAGCCGGCCGGCGGCGGTTCTGAGGAGGCCAGAATTCCGCCACCGACCGGCCGGGCCCTCCGGTTTCCCGGGAGATGCGGCGGACCCGGGCTCCCGAGGGGCGTGTCCGATCTCTACAAGGCGCCGGATGCGAATCAATCGAATCCGGCCGGCCGCCGGCCTTCGTCGATCGTTAACCCTACGGGCTAAGATTACCGGGCGGAAAAAGGCCCGCTTCAGGCCGCGTTGGCGACGATCACGCGGTTGCGGCCGTTGGCCTTGGCCCGATAGAGCGCATCGTCCGCCCGCTTCATCATGTCGGCGCAGGATGCATCGCCCGGACGCCGGTTCGACACGCCGACCGATACCGTGATCGTGATCTCGCGCGTGCCGTTCTGGACGACGAAGGGCGTGCTCTCGACACGTGCGCGGATGCGCTCGGCCACGCGATAGGCGGCCTCGGCGCCGGTATCGGGCAGCACCACGACGATCTCCTCGCCGCCCATGCGCGCGACCAGATCGATGCCGCGCGTGCAGGCGCGGACGCGGTCGGCGAATTCGCGCAGGACCTCGTCGCCGACATCATGGCCCCAGCTGTCGTTGACGGCCTTGAAATGATCGATGTCGAGCACGAGCAGCGACAGCGCACGCGCCCTGAGCGCCGATTCGTCGAACATCGCCGAAAGCCGGTTGTCCATGAAACGGCGGTTGTGCAGGCCGGTGAGCTGGTCCATCACCGCCATTTCCATCGAGGTCTGGACGCTGTCGCGCAGCCGCTCGGTGAAACGCTTGCGCCGAACCTGCGTGCGCACCCGCGCCAGCAATTCGTTGCGGTCGATCGGACGGACGAGGAAATCATGCGCGCCGATCTCGAGGCCGCGCAGGATGCGGTCTCGATCCTCGGCCTCCCCCATCATCAGCACCGAGACGTTGCGCGTGCGCTCCAGCGAGCGCAGCTGGCTGCACAGGCGCAGGCCGTCCTGCCCCTGCAGGTCGAGGCTGATCACCACGGCGTCGAAGCCGCCCTCGGCGGCACGCATCACCGCCTGCTGGGCGTCGCTCTCGATCTCCACGGCATGGAAGGCGCAGAGCGCGCTCTGCAACCGCTCGGCGGCGTGCGGCCGGTCCTCCACCACCAGGATCCGGCCGTTCAGGCCGGTCTCGGCCGCGGCCGTCGCGAGCGGATCGGCGATGCCGAGCCGGGCGGAGGCGACCGCGCGGCTGCGCAACTCGTCGGTCATCGCCTTCAGCCGGGCGAGGCTGCGCACGCGGGCGAACAGCGCGGTGTCGTCGAGGGGCTTGGTCAGGAAATCGTCGGCGCCGGCATCGAGGCCCTGGAGCCGGTCGCGCGGCTGGTCGAGCGTCGTGACCATGACGACCGGGATATGCGCCGTCGCGGGCGCGCCCTTCAGCCGGCGGCAGACCTCGAAGCCGTTCATGCCCGGCATCATCACGTCGAGCAGGACGATGTCGGCCTCGCCGCGCTCGCACAGCGCGATCGCGTCGCGGCCATTCGTCGCGGTGACCACGCCGAAATACTCGGCCGAGAGCTTGGCCTCGAGCAGCTTCACATTCGCGGGGATGTCGTCGACGACGAGGACGCGGGCGGTCATGGCTGCGGCTCAGGCTGCGCCGGCATAGGCGCGTACGGTCTCCAGGAACTTGGCGACCGAGATCGGCTTGGAGAGATAGGCCTCGCAGCCGCCCTCGCGGATGCGCTCCTCGTCGCCCTTCATCGCGAAGGCGGTGACCGCGACGACGGGGATCGCCTTGAGGTCGTCATCCTCCTTGATCCATTTGGTGACCTCGAGCCCCGACACCTCCGGAAGCTGGATGTCCATCAGGATCAGCGCCGGATGATGCGTCCGCGCCAGCTCGATCGCCTCGATGCCGTCCGACGTCTTCAGCGTCGCATAGCCGTGGGCCTCGAGCAGATCGTTGAAGAGCTTCATGTTGAGCTCGTTGTCCTCGACGATCAGAACCGTCTTCATCGGGCCGCCCTTCGTTTGCGCCGGGAGCGCCGCGCCGAAGGCGGGCTTTCCAAACTGGCGGCGTCGTTCGATGATTGCGTAGCACGTGAGCAGTTGACGAAACACAAACCCAATACAAGACTCAGGCCTTCATAATAATGCGACGCCCCACATCCGACGAAGCCGAGGCGCTGGCGCTTGGCGCGCTCGCCTTCCTGGCCGCCGAGCCCGAGCGGATCGAACCCTTCCTCAGCGCCACCGGCCTTCAGCCCGCGACGCTGCGTCAGGCCGCCGGCGAGCCCGGCTTCCTTGCCGCCGTGCTCGACCATATCGCCGGCAGCGATTCGCTTCTCCTGGAGTTTGCCGGAAATGCGGGCTTGAATCCCGAGATGGTCGCAGAGGCGCGGCGCGCCCTCGCCGGGCCGGAGCCGGACGATTTCCGTTGAGCGCGCGCGCGCTCTGCCGCGACTGCCTGTCGGATCACGCGGCGGCGGGGGCTATGCGGCGCTGCCCGGCCTGCGGCTCGCCGCGGCTTATCAGCCACGCCGAGCGCGATACGTTGAGCCTCGCCCATATCGACTGCGACGCCTTCTACGCCACGATCGAGAAGCGCGACGATCCGAGCCTCCAGGACAAGCCGGTGATCGTCGGCGGCGGCAAGCGCGGCGTGGTCTCGACCTGCTGCTACATCGCCCGCACCTATGGCGTGCGCTCGGCCATGCCGATGTTCAAGGCGCTGAAGGCCTGCCCCGAGGCGGTCGTGATCAAGCCCGACATGGCGAAATACGTCGCGGTCGGCCGGCAGGTGCGCCAGCTGATGCGGGAACTCACGCCGCTGGTCGAGCCGCTGTCGATCGACGAAGCCTTCCTCGACCTTTCCGGCACGCAGCGGCTGCACCATGCCAGCCCCGCGGTGACGCTGGCGCGCTTCGCCCGCCATGTCGAGGATGAGCTCGGCATCACCATCTCGGTCGGGCTGTCCTATGCCAAGTTCCTGGCCAAGGTCGCCTCCGACCTCGACAAGCCGCGCGGCTTCTCGATCATCGGGCGGGCCGAGGCCGTCGCCTTCCTCGCCGGCCAGCCGATCGGCCTCATTCCCGGCATGGGGCCGGCGGGCGTCACGCGGCTCGCCGAGGGCGGCTTCAAGTTGATCGGCGATTTGCGCGAGGCGCCCGTCGACAAGCTCTTCCGCCTCGCCGGCAGGGACGGGCCGCGGCTCAAAAACCTCGCCAACGGCATCGACCCACGCCCCGTCACGCCCGAGCGCGAGACCAAGAGCGTCTCGACCGAGACGACGCTCGACGTCGATCTCGCCCGCTTCGAGGAGCTGGAGCCGATCCTGTGGCGGCTTTGCGAGAAGACCTCGCAGCGGCTGAAGGCGCAAGGTCTCGCCGGCCGCACCGTCACGCTGAAGCTGAAGAGCGCCGATTTCCACATCGTCACCCGCGCCGCCCGCCTGCCGGAGCCGACGCAGCTCGCGGCGCGCCTGTTCGCCGCCGGGCGCGACCTCCTGAAGCGCGAGTGCAACGGGTGGCACTACCGGCTGATCGGCATCGGCGCGAGCGATTTCAGCCCGCCGGAGGCCGCCGACCACGGCGATCTCGCCGATACCGCGACGCCGCGGCTGAAGGCGATGGAGGGCGCGCTCGACGCCTTGCGCGCCCGCTTCGGCGACGCGGCGATCGGCAAGGGCCTCGCACTCAGGCTGCCGCAGCGCCAGCCGGCTATTTCGCGCAAGGCTCCTGCGGAAGAAGATCCAGACGCGTGAGCGTGCCGCGCAGCGAAAAGCCGCTGTAGTCGAGCCTGACCGCGCCGGTGATGCCGTTCTCGTAGAGCTCGAAGGCGATGCTGTAGGTGGGCGTCGATTCGCCCGATCCCGCCTTGTAATAGGAGATCGTCACCGGCCAGCGTGCCATCTTCTCGAACTCGGGGCGCTGCAACGGCTTCTCGGAGGGCGCGGTCTCGAGGCGCTTGCCGATGATCGAGAGCGTGTCATAGACGTCCTTGCCGGAATTGGCGCCGTCGTAGAAGCGCACGCTCAGCGTCTTCTGGCCGGCGCGCGCGGCCTGGATCAGCGCCTTCATCTGCGCGTTGGGGAATAGCGCGTCGTTCACCTCGCGATAGGTCTCGGCCTTGGGCCGGCTGAGCTTCACCTCATAGCCGCCATCGCGCTTCTGCGCCGTGCCGTCGACGGTTTCCGTGGTCCCGCCCGAGGTGTTGTCGGTCTTGAAGCGGTAGCTTCCCCCGTCCCCGGCCTCGAAGCTCACGGTGCGGGCATCGATCAGGCGCGACCCGGCCGGCGTCCCGAGCTGCGTGACCTGCCGGAAGGACAACGCATAGCCCTCGCAGGCGTCGCCGGTGAACTCGAAGGCGATGCGGCCCTTCGCCGTCTCGATGCTGCCGGAGGGCTTGCCCTCGTCGAGCACGAGATCGTAGACCGCCCGATGCGGGGCGAGCACCACGCGCTCAGCCGTTCCTTGCGCCCGGGCCGGCGCGCCGGCCAGAACCAGCGCAGCAGCGAAAACCCCGGCCGCGAGCCTCAAAGCCGTTCCGTTCATGCACCGTCCGTCCGTTGTGACCCGCCGGAAATCTAGTTGCATCGCGGCAATGGCGCAAACATGGCGACGAAGCCGCCCCCGGCCGATCGCATCGGCCCTGTCCGCCCGGCATGGCAGCAGTGCTTGCGGGCCGGCCGGCCATCGGCCATGAAGAAGCCCTGCCCTCGAAGCCAGATGGAGCCAAGCCCGTGAACGCCGCCGATACCCGACTGGCCGAACTCGGCATCACCCTGCCGACCCCCGCCGCGCCCATCGCCAACTACGTGCCCTACGTGATCACCGGCAACCTGCTCGTCATCTCGGGCCAGCTCTGCTTCGGGCCGGACGGCAAGCTCTCCGACCAGCACAAGGGCAAGCTCGGCGCCGAGATCTTCAACGAGGCGGGGCTGGAGGCGGCCAGGCTCTGCGCCATCAACGTGCTGGCCCAGGCCAAGGCCGCGCTCGGCGGCGATCTTAACCGCATCCTGCGCTGCGTGCGCCTCGGCGGCTTCATCAACGCCGCCCCGCATTTCTCCGCCCTGCCGGCGATCATGAACGGCGCCTCCGACCTGATGGTCGCCGTCCTCGGCGACAAGGGCCGCCATGCGCGCTCGACCGTGGGCGTGGCGGAACTGCCGGCCGATGCCGCCGTCGAGGTCGAAGCGATGTTCGAGATCACCTGATGGGTGCCGATCTCGGCTGGCTGGTGGCGAGGCCGATCGCCCATCGCGGCCTGCACGACCGCGCCGCCGGCGTGATCGAGAACAGCCCATCCGCCGCCATCGCCGCCATCGCCGGCGGCTTCGGCATCGAATGCGACGTCCAGCTCACCGCAGACGGCGAGGCGGTCGTATTCCATGATTTCGGGCTCGACCGGCTGACCGCCGAGACGGGAGCGGTCGTCGCGCGCAAGGCGGCGGAGCTCTCCGCGATCACCCTCAAGGGCTCGAGCGACCGTATCCCGACGCTCTCCGCCTTCCTCGACCTGGTCGGCGGGCGCGTCCCGCTCGTCATCGAGATCAAGAGCCGCTTCGACGACGACCTCGCGCTGACCCGCCGCACCGTCGAGGTCGTCGCGGGCTACGAAGCTCACCCGATCGTGATCAAATCCTTCGATCCGGCGATCGTGACGGCGCTGCGCAGGCTGGCGCCGGCGATCCCGCGCGGGATCGTGGCGATGAACGCCTATGATTACAGCGACTACGACAGCCTTTCGCCGCAGCGCAAGCACGCGCTCGCCAATCTCCTGCACTTCGCCGAGAGCCGGCCGGACTTCCTCTCCTGGAAGGTCTCGGATCTCGACAGCGCGGCGCCCTATCTGTGCCGCAACGCGCTGGGCTTGCCCCTGATGAGCTGGACGGTGCGCACCCCGCAGGAGCGGCAGAAGGCCGCCAGCTGGGCCGACCAGATGGTCTTCGAGGGCTTCCGTCCTTGAGCGAGGCGGGGGGCGGCGATCTCACGCTTCGTGCCGCGACCTCCCTCAAGGCCGTTTCCGCAGAGGCCTGGAACGCCTGCGCCCAGGCGCCCGCGGCCGATCCCGCGCTCGACCGGGACAATCCCTTCGTCGCCCATGAATTCCTGATGGCGCTGGAAGAGAGCCGCTGCATCGGCGGGCGCAGCGGCTGGTCGCCGGCCTATCTCATGGTCGAGGACGCGGCGGGCCGGCTGCTGGCGGCGGCGCCGAGCTTCCTGAAAAGCCACAGCCAGGGCGAATACGTCTTCGACCATGGCTGGGCCGACGCCTATGAGCGCGCCGGCGGGCGCTATTATCCCAAGCTCCTCGTCGCCGCGCCCTTCACCCCGGCGACGGGCCCGCGCCTGATGGTCGCCGCCTCCCCACGCGCCGACGAGGCCCGCGCCGCCCTGATCGAAGGGCTCGAGGCGCTCAGGGCGCAGGCGCAGGCCTCCTCGGTCCATGTCACCTTCGCGCAGGAGCCGGACGCCGCCGCGCTGAAGCAGGCCGGCTACCTCGAGCGCAACGACCTGCAGTTCCATTGGCTGAACGAGGGCTTCGGCACCTACGACGACTTCCTCGCCACGCTCGCCTCGCGCAAGCGCAAGGCGCTGAAGCGCGAGCGGCGCGATGCGCTCAGCCCCGGCATCACGATCGAGAACCTCTCGGGCCGCGATCTCACCGAAGCGGTCTGGGATGATTTCTTCGCCTTCTACCAGGACACCGGCTCGCGCAAATGGGGCCGGCCCTATCTCAACCGGGCGTTCTTCTCTCAGGTCGGCGCGGCTATGGCCGAGCGCATCGTGCTGGTGATGGCGAGGCGCGCCGGGCGCCATATCGCCGGTGCCATCAATTTCCGCGGCGCCGACACCCTCTACGGCCGCAACTGGGGCTGCATCGAGGATCATCCCTTCCTGCATTTCGAGGTCTGCTACCACCAGGCCATCGACTACGCGATCGCGCACGGGCTCGCCCGTGTCGAAGCCGGCGCGCAGGGGCAGCACAAGCTCGCGCGCGGCTACCGGCCGGTCGTCACCCGCTCGCTGCACCATATCGCCGATCCCGGCCTCAGGCGGCCCGTCGCCGCCTATCTCGAACAGGAGCGTGCCGAGATCGCGGCGGCGCAGGCGGCGCTCGCGACCGAGGGCCCCTTCCGCAAGGACGAGGCGAAGGATGACTGACGTGGCGCCGGCGTTCTGCGGGGACGGCGAGCTCGGGTATCGGCGCAGCCTGACCGACTTCTCGACGCCGCTTAAGCTCGACGAGAGCTACCGGCTGGCGCATCTGCCGCTGGTCGCGCCCGGGCATCCCGGCGTCATCCCCCGGCGCGAGGGCAGCTTCTACGAGATGGGCCGCCATCCCCGCGTGTTCTCGCTCGTCCTGCCGGTGGACGACGACACCTTGCGCGCCTCCCCGGCGTTCCTCGCCCTGGAGGGCTCGCTCAGGGCCGCCCCCTTCGCCGGCAAGATCGCCTGGGACCTGCTGCCGAAGCGGCGGGAGCGGCTGCATGCGACGGTCTGCGGCTCGCTCGGCCTCGCCACGCCGCCGGCGATCACGGCCGAGACGCGCGAGGCGCTACGCCGGATCGGGCCTTTCACGATGGAGCTGCGCGGGCTTTTCTCCGGCAACGTCAATCGCGGCCGGCTCTATCTGCCGGTCTATCCGGAAAAGCGGGGCGGCCGTAATCCGCTACAGCAGGTCCAGGCCGCCTTCGGCCGGGCGCCGGGCGATCTCTGGCTCACCGGCCTCTACAACCTCGCCGACGATCTCGACGCAGCCGAGACGGCCGCGCTCGGGAGAATCGTCGCGCGCTGGTCGAACGTGCCGCTGCTGCGGCTCGCCGTGACGGAGCTTCGGGTCATCGGGGCCTGCGACGACCTCGTCCTCGACGGCCATGTCGAAGCCGTGCTGCCGCTCGGCGCCGGCCCGCGGCCTTGACGGCCCGGCCTGCGGGCCGCAAGGCTTCAGGCCTTCCGTTTCCGATCCAGCCGGACCCGCCATGACCGCCTACGACCCGTCCAACGTCTTCGCCAAGATCCTGCGCGGCGAATTGCCCTCCCACACCGTCTACGAGGACGCCGAGACGCTGGCGATCATGGACATCATGCCGCGCGCCGACGGCCATGTGCTGGTGATCCCGAAGGCGCCCTGCCGCAACGTCCTCGACGCGCCCGCCGATGCGCTCAAGGCCGTGGCGCTGACGACGCAGAAGCTGGCACGGGCCGTCAAGGCTGCCTTCGCCGCCGAGGGCGTCACCATCCAGCAGTTCAACGAGGCTGCCGGCGGGCAGGTCGTGTTCCACCTGCATGTCCATGTCATGCCGCGCTTCGAGGGCGTGGCCTTGCGCCCGCATACCGGCGCGATGGAGAAAAACGAGGTGCTCGCCGACCATGCCGAGAAGATCCGCGAGGCCCTGAAAAGAACCTGAGCGCGCCTCAGCCCTTGCCGCCCTTCATCGCCATGGCGATCAGCTCGTTGCCGAAGTCGATCACCTCCTTCGGAATGCCGCCGACGGCCTGCACGCCGAGATAGATCAGGTAGACGAAGGCCGGCACCAGGATCCAGCCCAGCACCTCTTCGAAAACCTTGCGGCGGCGCCGGCGGCGGTCGCGCTTCTCGAACCAGCCGAGCTTTTCCTTGGGCGGACGGGCAGCCACCTTCTTAGCCGGGGCCTCTGCCAGCACCTCGCCGCTCTCGGCGGCGAGGCTTGCGGATTTCCGTTTGAACAACACGCTCCTTACGCCTTCGTCAGCGGAACCTTGGGTACGGTACGGACGGCCTTGGCCGAGGCCTTCGGCGCGTCGCCCGCGGGCCCGCCGCCCTTGGGCGCCCGGCGCGGCGGCGCCTTGGCGGCCTTGGCGGCGGTCTTGGCGCGCGGCTTCGGCGTGCGCCTGGCGGTCGCGGCCTCGACATCCTTCTCCGGCTTCGGCTTGACCGGCCCATCCGGGAATTCGAGGCCGAGAACCTTGATGCCGGTCTCGGAATGCACGACCACCACCTTGACGGCCCCGCCGTTCTTGAGGCGCCCGAACAGCACCTCGTCGGCGAGCGGGGTCTTGATCGTCTGCTGGATCAGCCGCGCCATGGGCCTGGCGCCCATCGCCTCGTCATAGCCGTTCTCGACCAGCCATTCGCGCGCCTCCTCCGTCAGCTCGATGGTGACGTTGCGGTCGGCGAGCTGGGCCTCGAGCTGGAGCACGAACTTGTCGACGACGCGCGCGACCACAGTCTTCGGCAGATGCCCGAAGGAGATCACCGAATCGAGCCGGTTGCGGAATTCCGGCGCGAACAGCTTGTTGATCGCCTCGGTATCGTCGCCCTCGCGCTTGGTGCGGGTGAAGCCGAAGGCGTTGCGGGCCATGTCGGCGGCGCCGGCATTGGTGGTCATGATCAGGATGACGTTGCGGAAATCGACCTGCTTGCCGTTGTTGTCGGTCAGCTTGCCGTGGTCCATCACCTGCAGGAGGATGTTGAACAGGTCGGGATGGGCCTTCTCGATCTCGTCGAGCAGGAGCACGCAATGCGGATGCTGGTCGATCTGGTCGGTCAGGAGCCCGCCCTGGTCGAAGCCGACATAGCCCGGCGGCGCGCCGATCAGCCGCGAGACGGTGTGGCGCTCCATGTATTCCGACATGTCGAAGCGGATCAGCTCGACGCCGAGCGAGGAGGCGAGCTGGCGGGCGACCTCCGTCTTGCCGACGCCGGTCGGGCCGGCGAAGAGATAGCAGCCGATCGGCTTCTCGCCGTCGCGCAGGCCGGCGCGGGCGAGCTTGATCGAGGAGGACAGCGCCTCGATCGCCTTCTCCTGCCCGTAGACGGTGCGCTTCAGCGTGGTCTCGAGATTGCGCAGCACCTCGGCGTCGTCCTTGGAGACGGTCTTGGCCGGGATGCGCGCCATGGTCGCGATCGCCGCCTCGATCTCCTTGACGCCGATCGTCTTCTTGCGCTTGGACTCGGTCACCAGCATCTGCGAGGCGCCGGTCTCGTCGATCACGTCGATCGCCTTGTCCGGCAGCTTGCGATCGTGGATGTAGCGGGCCGAGAGCTCCACCGCCGCCTTGATGGCGTCGTTGGTATAGCGCAGCTTGTGGAACTCCTCGAAATAGGGCTTCAGCCCTTTGAGGATTTCGATCGTGTCCGGCACCGAGGGCTCGTTGACGTCGATCTTCTGGAAGCGGCGCACCAGCGCCCGGTCCTTCTCGAAATACTGGCGGTATTCCTTGTAGGTGGTCGAGCCGATGCAGCGCAGCGTGCCCGAGGCGAGCGCGGGCTTGAGCAGGTTCGAGGCGTCCATCGCCCCGCCGGAGGTCGCGCCGGCGCCGATCACCGTATGGATCTCGTCGATGAACATGATCGCCTTGGGGTGCTGCTCGATCTCCTTCATCACCTGCTTGAGGCGCTCCTCGAAATCGCCGCGATAGCGCGTGCCGGCGAGCAGCGTGCCCATGTCGAGCGAGAAGACGGTGGCGTCCTGGAGCACCTCGGGCACCTCGCCGCGGGTGATCTTGAGGGCGAGCCCCTCGGCGATCGCGGTCTTGCCGACGCCGGGCTCGCCGACGAGCAGCGGGTTGTTCTTCTGGCGGCGGCACAGGATCTGGATGGTGCGCTGCACCTCGGCCTCGCGGCCGATCAGCGGATCGATGCGCCCGTCCCTCGCCTTTCGATTCAGGTTCACGCAGTAAGCATCGAGCGCGCTTTCCTTTTTCTTCTTGTCCTTGTCCTCGGCATTGCCCGGCTCGGCGCGCTGCTCGCGCTGCGGCTCGGCCTCGTCCTCGGCGCCGCGCACCGGCCGGTTCTCGCCGGCGCCGGGGCGCTTGGCGATGCCGTGGCTGATGTAGTTGACCGCGTCGTAGCGGGTCATGTCCTGCTCCTGCAGGAAATAGGCGGCGTGGCTCTCGCGCTCGGCGAACATCGCGACCAGCACGTTCGCCCCGGTCACCTCCTCGCGGCCCGAGGACTGGACATGGATCACCGCGCGCTGGATCACGCGCTGGAAGCCGGCGGTGGGCTTGGAATCGTCGCGCCCGTCGGTGACGAGGTTGGTCAGTTCCGCGTCGATATAGTCGACGAGGTTGCGCCTGAGCAGGTCGAGATCGACGCTGCAGGCGCGCATCACGGCGGCCGCGTCCTGGTCGTCGACCAAGGCCAGCAGCAGGTGTTCGAGGGTGGCGTATTCGTGACGGCGCTCATTGGCCAGAGCCAGAGCCCGGTGAAGCGCCTGTTCGAGGCTGCGCGAGAAACTCGGCAAGGGGCGCGCTCCTATCTGTTGCGGGGCGTTGCGGGCTGACTACTTCTTCTCCATCACGCATTGCAGCGGATGCATGTGCTTGCGCGCCAGGTCCATGACGAGCGTGACCTTGGTCTCGGCGACCTCATAGGTAAAGACGCCGCATTCGCCGACGCCGTTCTGATGCACATGCATCATGATCCGCGTGGCTTCGGCACGGTCCTTGTTGAAGAACCGCTCCAGAACGTGAACGACGAACTCCATCGGGGTGTAGTCGTCGTTGAGCAGCAGGACGCGATAGAGATTGGGCTTGCGCGTCCGCGTGCGGGTGAGCACGGCCGTGCCGGTGCCGTCGCGCCCGCCATCGGCCGGCGGCGGCGCGCGCTTGGGGCGATCGGCCATGACCGGCCGGCCGCCGCCAGCGTGCGGCCAAGCCCGCGATACCTTGCCCTGGCCCGACCCCGTCATTCCCGTCCACGCCGTATCCATCGATCCCGCATCGTCACCCGAGATAGTGCTTCGCCCGCGAATTTACAGACCTCGCCCCTGCTTCGCCAGCCCGTTCGCAACCGTCCCGGCTTGACCGGGCCGGGCCGGCGGACATAAGCCCGGCAGCCCGCTCGACAAGGACGCCGCCATGACCCCCAACGCCATCGTGACCATCGGGGAGGATCTCGCCCGGCCCGTGCGCTTCGGCAACAGCCTGCCGCTTTCGCTGATCGCCGGCCCCTGCCAGATGGAAAGCCGCGCGCATGCCCTCGAATGCGCGCTGGCGCTGAAGGAGATCGCGGCGGCGCTCGACATCGGCCTCGTCTTCAAGGCCTCCTTCGACAAGGCCAACCGCACCAGCGTCAAAGGCGCGCGCGGCGTCGGCCTCAAAGCGGCGCTGCCGGTCTTCGCCGAGATCCGCGAACGCACCGGCCTGCCGGTCCTCACCGACGTGCACGACGCCGGCCAGTGCGCCCCCGTCGCCGAGGTCGTCGACGTGCTCCAGATCCCGGCCTTCCTCTGCCGGCAGACCGACCTCCTCGTCGCCGCAGCCGCGACCGGGCGCGTCGTCAACGTCAAGAAGGGCCAGTTCCTCGCGCCCTGGGACATGGTCAACGTCGCGGCGAAGGTGACCGAGAGCGGCAATCCGAACGTGATGCTGACCGAGCGCGGCGCCTCCTTCGGCTACAACACGCTCATCTCCGACATGCGCAGCCTGCCGATCATGGCGGGAATCGGCGCACCCGTGATCTTCGACGCCACTCATTCGGTGCAGCAGCCCGGCGGCAAGGGCGCCTCGACCGGCGGGCAGCGCGAATTCGTGGCCGTGCTGGCGCGGGCGGCGGTCGCCGTCGGCGTCGCGGGCCTGTTCATCGAGACCCATCCCGACCCCGACAACGCGCCCTCGGACGGGCCCAACATGGTGCCGCTCGCCGCGTTCCGAGGGCTGATCGCTCAGTTGCAGGGCTTCGACCGCCTGGCCAAGTCGCAGACCGCGGCGGCTGCGGTCGCCCATGTCTGAACCCGTCCGGGCGCCGGCCGAGAGCCTCACGACCCTGGTCGTGATTCTCGGGCTGTGCGGCTTCTCCTCGGCCTTCACCATGCGGCTGATCGACCCGCTGGTGCCGACGCTCGCCGGCGAGTTCGGCGAAAGCATCCCGCGGATCGCCTTGCTGGTGACGGCGTTCTCCGGCTTCTACGCGCTCGGCCAGCCCTTCCTCGGCCCGATCGCCGATTCGGTCGGCAAGCTGCGCAGCATCACGGCCTGCCTCGTCGCGCTTTGCCTGTTCTCGCTGCTCGCGGTCTTCGCGACCGGGTTCTGGTCGCTGCTCATCCTGCGCGCCGCCAGTGGAATCGTCGCCGGCGGCGTCAATCCGGCGGCGCTCGCCACGATCGGCGACCGGGCGCCGATGTCCGAGCGGCAGATCATGCTCAGCCGCTACCTCGTCATCATGATCGTCGGCCAGATGGCGGGCGCTACCTTTTCGGGGGTGATCGCCGACCATATCGGCTGGCGCGCCGTCATGGGCGTCGCCGCGCTTCTCGCCGCGGGCGGGGCGCTGCTGGTCCGGCTCACGCTGAAGCCGCGCCCCGATCCGGCACGCGCGCCGCTCAGCCTCGCCGGCGCGCTGGCGGGCTACCGGGCGGTCTTCTCCAATCCGAGCAGCAAGCTGATCTATGCGCTGATCATGATCGAGGGCACCCTCGCCTTCGGGGTGCAACCCTTCATCGCCGCGATCCTCGACGAGCGCTCCGGCGTCGGCGCCTCCGAGGCCGGGCTCGTCATCGGCGCGATGGGGCTCGGCGGCGTCGTCTACGGCGTGCTGATCCGCCCCCTCGTCGAGCGGATCGGGCCGCGCCAGATGATCCGGCTCGGCGGGCTTACCGTGGCGGCGGGCTATTTCGCCTTCATGCTGCCGGGGCCGTGGTGGTCCGCGGTCGGCATCTTCCTGATCATGGGTTTCGGCCTTTTCCTCCTGCACGGCACCTTCCAGGCCCAGGCGACGGAACTCGCGCCGACGGCGCGCGGCTCGGCCATGGCCCTGTTCGCCTGCTTCTTCTTCATGGGCCACGCCAGCGGGCCGCTGGTCATGGGCCCGTTGCTGCAGGCGCTCGGCCCGCAGGCGGCGCTCGCCATCTTCGGCGTCGCCGTCGGCGTGCTCGGCCTCGTCGCGCCGCGCCTGCTGCGGCTGGGCGCGCCGGGCTGAAGGCCGTCAGCGCCCGCGATAGGGCGCCACCCCCTGGTCCGGCAGCCACAGCCCCTCCGGCGGCGCGGCCGTCTGCCAGAACACGTCGATCGGGATGCCGCCGCGCGGATACCAGTACCCGCCGATGCGCAGCCAGTCCGGCTCGAGCAGGTTGACCAGCGTCTTGCCGATCGAGACGGTGCAATCCTCGTGGAAGGCGCCGTGGTTGCGGAAGGCGCCGAGATAGAGCTTCAGCGATTTCGACTCCACCAGCCAGCGGCCCGGCAGATAATCGATGACCAGGATGCCGAAATCGGGCTGGCCGGTGACCGGGCACAGCGAGGTGAATTCCGGGCAGGTGAAGCGGGCGAGATAACGCGTGCCGGCATGGGGGTTGGGCACGCGGTCGAGCCGCGCCTCCTCCGGCGAGGCCGGCAGGGCGCTCATCCGGCCGAGTTGCAAGGTCGAGGCGTCGATGGTCATGGCATGCTCCTGCATTCGGGCGCGGTTCTAGAACACCTGCGGCCTATCTGTGAACCGTCGCCGCCCGCCCGATCGGATTTCCCTAAATATGTCACGGTTTTCCATACGCTTGCTTGCAAGGGCTGGAGGCAGGATCCCGTTCGATCTCCCGGGACGGAACAGTCGACAGAACGCGATGGTCATTGCCGGAATATTGTTCCCGATCGGCTTCCTGATCGGCCTCAACCGCGGCTATCCGGCGATCGTCCTGGCGAGCGCATTGGTCACGCTCGTCGTTTTCCCGGCCTGGTTGATCCGCGGGGAACTCGGCCTTTTCACCATCCTCGTCTGGGCAGGCTATCTCTTCGCGCTGCAGGCCGGCTTTCTGCTCGGCGGCTATTGCGGCCTGCCCGCGCCGGACGCGGACCTACCAGAACCAGACCGGGCGCCCCGCCAGGAAACAAAGCCCCGCCCACCACAGGACGGTCAGGCCGGACCAGAACAGGACAGCGGCAAGTGACGGACGGCGGCGGCCGGGCATGGTCTGGATCATGATCGTTCCCCGTTGGGACGAAGCGTCTTGAACGATCCGGTGATCCGCAAGCCCCGCGCCAGCGGGGGGCTTTCCCCGCGGCGGGCGGTTGGCTAGATCATCGCGCGTCCTACCGGACGCGGTAACGATGATCTATCTCATTGTCGGAGCATCGGATTTTTCCGAAAAGTGGATTCCACTTTTCGGTCCGATGCTCTAGAAGCGCCGGATCCATTCCGCCTCCTCCGGAGCCAGGCCATGACCGCGATCATCGACATCATCGGACGCCAGATCCTCGATTCCCGTGGCAATCCGACCGTGGAGGTCGATGTCGTGCTGGAAGACGGCTCGATGGGCCGCGCCGCGGTGCCCTCCGGCGCCTCGACCGGTGCGCATGAGGCGGTGGAGCTGCGCGACGGCGACAAGAGCCGCTATCTCGGCAAGGGCGTGCTCAAGGCGGTGGAATCGGTCAACATCGCGATCGCCGAGGCGATCGTCGCGATGGACGCCGAGGACCAGACCGCGATCGACCAGACCATGATCGAGCTCGACGGCACGCCCAACAAATCCAAGCTCGGCGCCAACGCCATCCTCGGCGTCTCGCTCGCCGTCGCGAAGGCCGCGGCCGAGGCCTCGGGCCTGCCGCTCTACCGCTATGTCGGCGGCACCTCGGCGCGCGTCCTGCCCGTGCCGATGATGAACATCGTCAATGGCGGGGCGCATGCCGACAACCCGATCGATTTCCAGGAATTCATGGTGATGCCGATCGGCGCGGCCTCCTTCGCCGAAGGACTGCGCATGGGCGCGGAGATCTTCCACACCCTGAAGAAGAAGCTCCACGACGCCGGCCACAACACCAATGTCGGCGACGAGGGCGGCTTCGCCCCGAACATCAAATCGGCCGAGGCCGCGCTCGACTTCGTCATGCAGGCGATCGAGACCGCCGGCTACAAGCCGGGCGAGGACGTGGCGCTGGCGCTCGACTGCGCCGCGACCGAGTTCTTCAAGGACGGGTCTTACGTCTATGCCGGCGAGCGCAAGACGCGCGATCCCAAGGCGCAGGCGAAATACCTCGCCAAGCTCGTCGGCAGCTACCCGATCGTCTCGATCGAGGACGGCATGTCCGAGGACGACTGGGAGGGCTGGAAAGCGCTGACCGATCTCGTCGGCGCCAAGTGCCAGCTCGTCGGCGACGACCTCTTCGTCACCAATGTCGAGCGGCTGTCGCGTGGCATCAAGGGCAGGACGGCGAACTCGATCCTGGTCAAGGTCAACCAGATCGGCTCGCTGACCGAGACGCTCGCCGCCGTCGATATGGCGCAGCGCGCCGGCTATACTGCCGTGATGTCGCACCGCTCCGGCGAGACCGAGGACGCGACCATCGCCGATCTCGCGGTCGCGACCAATTGCGGGCAGATCAAGACCGGCTCGCTCGCCCGCTCCGACCGGACGGCGAAGTACAACCAGCTCCTGCGCATCGAGGAGGAGCTCGGCTCACAGGCCGTCTATGCCGGCCGCGGCGCGCTGAAGGCGCTGGCCTGAGCCTTGCCGCGCGCGCCTGCGCAACGCGCGGGCGCCATGCGCGCCGGCCCGTAACCGGGCCGGCCAGTCGCCGCTAGACAGGGGCCATGGATCAGATCGCCCCTGCCCCCATGCTCGGGACGGATGCCGGGACGCGCCGTCGCAAGCGCCTCGCGGTCATGGCGATGCTGCTCGCCGTGGTGATCTACGGCTCCAATTTCGTCGTCAGCCGCCATGCCCTCCTGAACGGGCTGAACACCCACGACCTGATTGCGCTGCGCTTCGCCATCGCCGGGCCCCTGCTGCTGCCGGTCTTCCTGCGGCGGGGGCTTTCCTCCTGCGGCGGCGTCGGCTGGAGGCGCGGTTTCTGGCTGACGCTGAGCAGCGGCTTCCCGATGCCCTATCTGATGTTTATGGGGCTTGCCCTCGCACCCGCTGCGCATGGCGCCACCATCGGGCCGGGCGTCGTGACCCTGACCGGCATCGTCGGCTCGGTGGTGCTGTTCGGCGCGGCCCTGACCGGGCGGCTCGTCACCGGCATCGCCGGCGTGCTCGCCGGCCTTGCCTGCCTCGGCATCGCCGGCAGCGCCGGGGCGACCGCCATGACGCTGCGCGGGGATCTTTTCTTCCTCAGCGTCGGCCTGCTCTGGGGCTTCTATCCGCTGATGGTCCAGCTCTGGCGGATCGACGGGCTCATCGCGACGGCCATCGTCTCGGTCCTGTCGCTCATCTACCTGCCGGTCTATTTCCTGTTCTATTTCCGTGGCTTCGACATCGCGCCATGGTGGGTGCTCGCCTTGCACGGCATCAACCAGGGCGTGCTCAACGTCATCGTCGGCCTCTGGGCCTGGGGCTGGGCGGCGCATGTGCTGGGGCCGGGCGTGGTCGGACGCTTTCCGCCGCTGATCCCGGTCACCGGCACGCTGCTCGCCATTCCGGTGCTGGGCGAGATCCCCTCCTCGCTCCAGCTCGCCGGCGTCATGCTGATCATCGCCGGCCTGGTCGTGGCCTCATGGCGCCGGCCGGCGCTCAGGCCGGCTCGCCCCGCTGCCAGCCTGCTTGCGTCTCGGCGATGAAATCGGCGAGCCGCCCGGCCGCGATGGCCGCGCGCAGGCCCGCCATCAGCTCCTGATAATAAGCGAGGTTCACCCAGGTCAGCAGCATCTTGCCGAGCATCTCCTCGGCCTTGACGAGATGGTGCAGATAGGCCCGCGACCAGCTATTCGCCGCCGGGCAGGCGGATTGCGGATCGATCGGGCGCGGATCCTCGGCGTGCTTCGCGTTCTTGAGGTTCATCCGGCCGAAGCGGGTGAAGACCTGGCCATGGCGGCCGGCCCGCGTCGGCATCACGCAATCGAACATGTCGATGCCGCGCGCCACCGCCTTCACGATGTCGTCCGGCGTGCCGACGCCCATCAGATAGCGCGGCTTCTCCCGCGGCAGATGCGGCTCGACCGTCTCGATCATCGCCAGCATGACATCCTGCGGCTCGCCGACGGCGAGCCCGCCGACGGCATAGCCCTTGAGGTCCATCGCGGCGAGCGCGCGCGCGCTCTCGACACGCAGATGCGGCACCTCCCCGCCCTGCACGATGCCGAACAGCGCCCGCCCCGGATGCTCGCCGAATGCCGCCTTGCAGCGCTCGGCCCAGCGCAGCGACAGCCGCATCGCCTTCTCCGCGACCTTCTCCTCGCAGGGCAGCGCCACGCATTCGTCGAGCTGCATGACGATGTCGGAGCCGAGCAGGTTCTGGATCTCGACCGAGCGTTCCGGAGTCAGCACATGCTTCGCCCCGTCGATATGGGAGCGGAAGGTCACGCCCTCCTCGCCGAGCTTCCTGAGCTGCGACAGCGACATCACCTGGAAGCCGCCGGAATCGGTCAGGATCGGGTGCGGCCAGTTCATGAATCTGTGCAGGCCGCCGAGCCTGGCGATCCGCTCGGCGCCCGGCCGCAGCATCAGGTGATAGGTGTTGCCGAGCACGACATCGGCGCCGAGCGCCCGCACCTGATCGGGATACATGCCCTTGACGGTCGCGGCGGTGCCGACCGGCATGAAGGCCGGCGTGCGGATGACGCCGCGCGGCATCCTTATCTCGCCGGTGCGGGCGGCGCCGTCGCGGGCGGCGACATGGAAGGCGAATGCGGCCGGCGCGGCCGCGTCGAGCTGGGGTTGAGCGGTCATGCCCAGCGAGGTAGATCAGCGCACCGGTTTAGGGAAGAGGCGCGGAGCTCACCCCTTCGCCAGCGCCGCCTCGTAGATCTCCGGCTTGAAGCCGACGATCGTGCGGCCCCTGCCGAGGTCGAGCAACGGCCGCTTGATCATCGCGGGCTGCGCCAGCATCAGCGCGATCGCCTTTGCCGCGTCGAGCCCCTGCTTTTCGGCGTCCGGCAGCGCGCGGAAGGTCGTGCCGGCGCGGTTCAGCACCGTCTCCCAGCCATGCTCCTCGACCCAGCGCTCCAGGCAGGCCCTGTCGATCCCGCCGACCTTGTAGTCGTGGAACGCAAAGGCCACGCCGTGGCCGTCGAGCCAGGCGCGCGCCTTCTTCATCGTGTCGCAGTTCCTGATGCCGTAGATCGTGATCGCCATGGCGCGCGCTCCTCAGCCCGGCCGCTTCGGGCTGTCGAGGCCGCGCTGCACCGCCGGGCGCGACAGCCCGCGCTCCAGCCAGGCCGGGACATGGCTGAGCCTCGCATAGTCGACGAGCTCGCCCGCACCGTAGAAGCCGACGAGGTTGCGCACCCAGCCGAGGATCGCGATGTCGGCGATGCTGTAGTCGTCGCCCATGATCCAGGCGCGGTGAGCCAGCCTGTCCTCCAGCACGCCGAGCAGGCGCCTGCTCTCGTTGGCGTAGCGGTCGCGCGGGCGCTTGTCCTCGTATTCGCGGCCGGCGAACTTATGGAAGAAGCCGAGCTGGCCGAACATCGGGCCGATCGCCGCCATCTGGAAAAACACCCATTGGATGGTCTCGTAGCGGGCTGCCGGGTCCTTCGGCAGAAGCCGGCCGGTCTTCTCGGCGAGATAGAGCAGGATCGCGCCCGATTCCCACAGGCCGAGGGGCTTACCGCCCGGGCCGTCCGGATCGATGATCGCCGGGATCTTGCCGTTGGGGTTGAGCGACAGGAATTCCGGCCCCCAGGTCTCGTTCTTGCCGATGTCGATCAGGTGCGGCTCGTAGGGGAGTTCCAGCTCCTCCAGCGCGATCGAGACCTTCACGCCGTTGGGGGTCGGCAGCGAATAGAGCTGGATGCGGTCGGGGTGGCGGGCGGGCCAGCGCCGCGTGATCGGAAAGGCGGAGAGATCGGCCATGACGGGCTCCGGCTGAATCGGATTGAGCTTCGGGCTGGAACGATAGACCCGGCCGCGCCCAAAGCAACGGCCCGGCGCGAACCCGCGGGCGCTGCCGGCGTCGGGAAAGCCCCGGAACGGGGGCGACCCCGCAGCCCGGCGCGCAGGTCGGCTAGTTAGCAGGTGCAGCATGCCTGATCGGAAGCCATAGCGACGCACCATCCATACAAAACGCCCATACTGCCTAAATTGCAGGCATCAGTTTCCTCATCTTTGCCGCAAGCCTTACGTTCAGCGCAGGACGATCCGGCAAAAATAAGTGAAATCTTAACTTGTCATGCATTGGAAGCATATCAGAGCTGAACCTGTGCACCTGCCGGAAGCGGGCAGGCCGGTTTATATGCAGTGCACAACGAAATTGTCGCTGTGGGCACCGCCCCGGTCCGGAATATCCGCCAAGGAAGACTGCCATGTTCGTCACCATGATCGCCGCCAAGATCCGCGCCTATCTCCGCTATCGCGAGACCGTTCGCGAGCTCTCCCGCCTGAGCGACCGCGAGCTCGACGATCTCGGCCTGTCGCGCGCGGAGATCGCCTTCGTCGCGCGCAGCCACGCGGCCTGAAGCCACCGCGACCAGAACCGGCCCGTAAAAGGCGCGCCGTGTTCCGAATCGGTTCTCCCGGGTTCGTGACCTCCCCTCCCCTCGAACCACGGTCGAAGAGCGAATGCCCGCCTCACGGCGGGCATTTTGCGTTTCAGGGCCGCCCGAGCCCTTGACCTGAAAGCGGGCCTGCGGACACATCCCCCGCCATGAAGCCTGCATCCCTCAATCCCGTCCATGTCATCGGCGGCGGCCTCGCCGGCTCCGAGGCCGCCTGGCAGGTCGCCGAGGCCGGCGTCCCGGTCGTCATCCACGAGATGCGCCCCGTTCGCGCCACCGACGCCCACAAGACCGAGGCGCTGGCGGAGCTCGTCTGCTCGAACTCCTTCCGCTCCGACGATTCCTCCGGCAATGCCGTCGGCCAGCTGCATTGGGAGATGCGCCGCCTGGGCTCGCTGATCATGGCCAAGGGCGATGCCCATCAGGTGCCGGCGGGCGGCGCGCTCGCGGTCGACCGCGACGGCTTCTCGCAAGCCGTAACCGCCGCTCTCGAGGCCCATCCGCTCGTCAGCATCGAACGCGGCGAGATCGCGGGCCTGCCCCCGGCCGCGTGGGACAACGTCATCGTCGCCACCGGCCCGCTGACCTCGCCGGGCCTCGCCCAGGGCCTGCAGGCGCTGACGGGGGAGGATTCGCTCGCCTTCTTCGACGCCATCGCCCCGATCGTCCATGTCGATTCGATCGACATGGAGACGGCCTGGTTCCAGTCGCGCTACGACAAGGCGGGGCCCGGCGGCACCGGCGCCGACTACATCAACTGCCCGCTGACCAAAGACCAGTACGAGGCCTTCATCGACGCGCTGCTTTCAGCCGAGAAGACCGAATTCAAGGAATGGGAAGGCACGCCCTATTTCGACGGCTGCCTGCCGATCGAGGTGATGGCCGAGCGCGGCCGCGAGACCCTGCGCTGGGGGCCGATGAAGCCCGTCGGCCTGACCAACCGGCACAACCCGACCGTGAAGCCTCATGCCGTGGTGCAGCTGCGCCAGGACAACGCGCTCGGCACGCTGTTCAACATGACCGGCTTCCAGACCAAGCTGAAATATGGCGAGCAGGCCGCGATCTTCCGGATGATCCCCGGCTTGCAGAACGCCGAGTTCGCCCGGCTCGGCGGCATCCACCGCAACACCTATCTGAATTCGCCGAAGCTGCTCGATGATCTCCTCAGGCTGAAGGCCGATCCGCGCCTCAGATTCGCCGGGCAGATCACCGGCTGCGAGGGCTATGTCGAGAGCGCCGCGACCGGCCTCCTCGCTGGGCGCATGGCCGCCGCCGCGCGGCTGGGCCGCGCGCTGCCCCTGCCGCCGGCGACGACGGCGCTGGGCGCGCTGGTCAACCACATCACCGGCGGCCACATCGAGACCATCGACGAGGGGCCGCGCTCCTTCCAGCCGATGAACATCAATTTCGGGCTGTTCCCGCCGATCGCGGGCGTGGCGACGACCGGCCCCGACGGCAAGCGCCTGAAGGGCCCCGCCAGGAGCATCGCCCGCAAGCAGGCGCTGACGGCGCGCGCGAAAGAAGCGATGGACGCATGGGCGCGTAGCGTCGCGGCGGAGATCACCCCCGCCGCGCCGCCCGCCACAGGATCCATTGCCGGCGCCAGCCCGGCAGGGTGATGATGGTGCGGTAGGGGTCGTAGCCCTTGACCTCCATCCGCTTCAGATAGGGCTCCACCAGCGCGACCGGGAGGAAGGCTGGCCTTAAGCCGGAAGGGATCGTCTCGCCGAGGCTCACGAGCTTCGTGAGATGCCCGCGCGCGATCCCGCGCAGCTCCTTCAGCGTATAGAGCACGCCGGGCCCCCCGCGCCCGCGTACGATGTCGTCGCGGGTCACCCCGTTGCGGGCGAGGATATCGGCCGGCAGATAGACCTGTCCCTCGGCCGCGTGCCAGGGAAAGGCGCGCATCAGCCCGGTCAGCGCATAGGCGACGCCGGCATGGCCGCAGGCCGCCGCCCCGCCGGGATCGCGCCCGCCGGCGAGCACGATGCAGGCAAGCCGGATCACCGCGCTCGCCGTCTCCCCGGCATAGCCCTCCAGATCGCGCAGCGACGGCATCGGATCGTCGTAGAGGTCGAAGATGCGCGCATCGATCAGCGCCGTCAGCGGCGCGACAGGCAGGCGGTAGCGGCGCACCGTGTCGATCAGCGCGGCGGCGACCGGGTGCCCCTGCGCCTCGGCCGTCGGCTGGCCTTCGAGCAGGTCGCGCCACCATTGCAGCCTGACCTCGCCCGGCAGCGGCTCGCTGACCAGCGCCCGCACGCGCGCGATCTCGAGGCTGAAGGCATAAAGCGCATAGAGCGCGGCGCGGCGATCCTCGGGCGCGTAGAGCCCGGCGATGTAGCGGTCGGGATCCTGCTCGCGGACGATGTCCGCGCAATGGGCATAAGCCTCCGGCAGGCGCGCCGGCGCCGTTTGCCTGCGATCGTCGGTATCGGTCTGCGGCATCGTCCCGCCTCGGGCCGCCCTCATGCGGCCGCCTTCAGTCTAGGGCAAGCACCTCGGCCCCGCTACACCTGCCCGGCATGGCTGGCATCCGGAGCTACTCGCCTTTACGAAAATACGTTGTCATTCCGGGGCTTCGCTTAAGCGAAGAACCCGGAATGACAATGATCAAGCGTCAAAAGCGGCTAATCGACCGCGATCAAGGCCGCCGCCACCCGCCGATCCTCGCCGACGAGGACGTTATAGGTGCGTGCCGCCGGCCCCGTCGCCATGCCCTCGACCGTGATCCCCGCCTGCTTCAGCCGATCACGCAGGGCGGGCGGAATGAAGGCGATCTCCGGCCCCGTCCCGATCAGCAGGAAATCGATCGTCCCGGCCTCGTCGATGACCGGCTTCAGGCTCTCGATCGTCACATGCGCAAACTGCGTCACCGGCCAGATGCGGATGCCGGCCGGCGTCGCGATGATCGAGCCGCGGTGGCTCATCCCGGCGAAGCGGAAGCCGCCGGCGCCGATCGCGTCGAGCGGAAAGCGGCCGGGGACGAAGCCCTCGAAGCGCGCCACCCGCGCTCAGGCTTTCGCCTTGGCGGCCGAAGCCTTGGCGCGCGCCGCCTCCTGCGCCTCCTCGCGGGCGCCGGCGGAGCGGACGTCCATGTAGAGCAGCACCGGCGTCGAGATGAACATCGCCGAATAGGTGCAGACCACCACGCCGAACAGCATGACCAGCGCGAAGCCCTCGATCGCCGTGCCGCCGAACAGCACGAGCGCCAGCAGCGACAGGAAGGTCGTGGTCGCCGTCATCGCCGTGCGCGAGAGCGTCGAGTTGACCGAGAGGTCGAGCAGCTCGGCGATCGGCATGGTCTTGTAGCGGCGCAACAGCTCGCGGGTGCGGTCGAACACCACGACGGTCTCGTTCAGCGAGTAGCCGACGATGGTCAGGATCGCCGCGATCGAGGTCAGGTTGAATTCGAGCTGCGTGATCAGGAAGAAGCCGATGGTCAGCACGATGTCGTGCAGCGTGCCGATGATCGCGCCGATCGCCAGCGGCATCTCGAAGCGGAACCACAGATAGATCAGCACGCCGACGATCGCGAGCACGACGCCGAGCGTGCCGGCCTGCACCAGTTCGCCGGAGACGCGCGGACCGACCGTCTCGACGCGGCGGAACTCATAGTTCGCCGCGAAGGCGTCGCGCGCCTTGACCACGACCGCCTGCTGCGCGGTCTCGCCGCCCGGCTGCATGCCGAAGCGCATCGAGACCTCGCCGGCGGTGCCGAATTCCTGCACCTCCGCCTCGCCGAAGCCCAGCCCGTTGGCGGTGTGACGGATCTGGGCGATGTCGACGCTGCCCGCCTTCGACTGCATCTCGATCAGCGTGCCGCCCTTGAAGTCGATGCCGAAATTCAGGCCGACCGTCAGGAACAGCACGAGCACGAGGATCGAATAGGCCGCCGACAGCGGATAGCTGAAGCGGCGGAACCAGACGAATCTGAAACGGGTGTTGTCGGGAACGATGCGAAGCAGGCGCATGCGCATGGCCGATCTCCTGAAGGGCTGGCTGCGTCAGAACGGGAGGTGCTTGGGCTTGGTCCAGCGATACCAGAGCGCGATCAGCATCCTGGTCAGCGTCACCGCCGTGATGACGGTGGTGAGGATGCCGAGGATGAAGACGACCGCGAAGCCGCGCACCGGGCCGGAGCCGAGCGAGAACAGCGCCACCGCCGCGATCAGCATGGTGACGTTGGAGTCGATGATCGTGGCGAAGGCGCGCTGGAAGCCGGCCTCCAGCGCCGAGACCAGGCTGCGGCCCTGATGCTCCTCCTCGCGCATGCGCTCGTAGATCAGCACGTTCGAATCGACCGCCGTGCCGATGGTCAGGACGATGCCGGCGATGCCGGGCAGCGTCATCGTCGCGCCGAGGAAGGACATCAGGCCGAAGATCAGCCCGACATGGACGATGAGCGCGATGCTCGCGATGATGCCGAAGATGCCGTAGGTGGCGAGCATGTAGAGCACGACCAGCACGGTCGCGATCAGGGTCGCCATCTTGCCGGCCTGGATCGAATCGGCGCCGAGGCCGGGGCCGACGGTGCGCTCCTCGACGATGGTCATCTTGGCCGGCAGCGCGCCGGCGCGCAGCAGGATCGCCAGGTTGTTGACCTGCTCGACGGTGAAGTTGCCCGAGATCTGGCCCGAGCCGCCCGTGATCGGCGACTGGATCACCGGCGAGGAGATCACCTTGTTGTCGAGCACGATCGCCAGCGGCCGGCCGAGATTCTCGGTGGTGATCTGGCCGAAGCGCTGGGCGCCGCGGATGTTGAAGCGGAAGTTCACGATCGGCTGGCCCGAGCGCGAATCGAAGGCCGGCTGCGCGTCGATCAGGTCGGCGCCGTCGACCGAGGGCTGGCGCGCCACGGGCACCGGCTGGCCGCCGGCGTCCTGCGAGGGCAGCATGTCGATGTCGGCGCTGTTGGCGTCGCCGAGGAGGCGGAATTCGAGCTTGGCGGTGTCGCCGAGGATCTGCTTCAGGCGCTGCGGGTCCTGCAGGCCCGGCACCTGCACCAGGATGCGGTCGAGGCCCTGGCGCTGGATGTTCGGCTCGGTCGTGCCGAGCGCGTCGACGCGCCGGCGCAGCACCTCCATCGCCTGCTCGACGGCGCGGCGGATGCGCTCGTTCGAGCCGGCTTCCGTCACGGTGAGCTGGATCAGCCCGTCGGGCTGGTCGGCGATGGCGATCGACTGGTTGCCCGCGGAGCCGAAGGCGCTGAGCGCGCCGATCGGCTGGGCGAGCTCGCGCAGCTTGGGCAGGACGCGCGCCCGCTCGGCCGCGTCGGGGATGCGCACCTGCACGCCGCGCGGCGTCGTCTGGATGCCGCCCTGGATGCCGATGCGCTCCTCGCGCAGGATGCGGCGGACATCGTCACGCAGCTGGACGATCTGGCTGCGCACCAGCTCGGCCCGGTCGATCTCGAGCAGGACGTGCGAGCCGCCTTGCAGGTCGAGGCCGAGCACCACCGCATGGATCGGCAGGAAGGCGCGGGGAATCCACGCGGGCGCGTTGGTTTCGATCGCCCTGCGCGTCTCCGGCGAGAGCAGGTTCGGCACGGCGAGCCCGCAGCCGATGATCAGCACGAGCAGGACGAGGATGACCTTGCGGGCCTGGAGACGAAGCATCTTGCGTGAACAGCCTTGTTGTCGTGGCTCGAGGCCCGCGCAGGCGCGGGCCGCCGCATTCTCAGTTCTTGACCGGCTCGCCCTTGGAGCGGACGTCCTGAATCATGCCGCGCACGACGCGCACGCGCACGCCGTCGGCGATCTCGGCTTCCAGCTCGGCATCGTCGATGACCTTCGAGACCTTCGCGATCAGGCCGCCCGAGATGATGACGGTGTCGCCGCGGCGCACGTTCTTGATCATCTCCTGATGGGTCTTGGCCCGGCGCTGCTGCGGCCGGATGATCAGGAACCACATGATGACGAAGATCAGCAGGAACGGCACAAGCTGGATCAGCATGTCGGAGCCGCCGCCGGCTCCGGTCGCCTGGGCGAATGCGGGGGTGATCACGAAAGCACTCCTCTGCTACGGCGGCGGCGCGCCGCCGGCCACAGGCCGTTAGGTGAAAAGACGTCAGGCCAAAGCGATCGCCCGGCCGGAAAATCGCGCGGACTATAGCCAGCAACGCCGTGAAATCAATCGCAGATGCCCGGTTTCCCGCAAGCGCTCCTCACCTATGGCCTGGCCGCCCTTCGCGCAATGCCCTTCATGCATGCAATAGCTCTTGCGCGCGAGCAAGGCGCGGTTTAGCTAGCGGCAGGAGCCGTACCGGACGGTACGGTACGGCTCGACGGGACGAAGCGAAGGCAGCGCCGCCATGACCACGACCGAGATGACCACGACCGAAACCACCTCCGACCCGACGCTTGCCGCGCTCCTGCGCATCGCCGACGCGCTCGAGCGGATCGCCCCGCCCCGGCGCAAGCCCGCCGATCTTTCGGCCGCCGACGCCTTCGTCTGGCAGGCGGCGGCGGGCGAGCTTACGCCGGTCATGAAGGTCAACCGCGTCGCGCTCTCGCTGCTGCGCGGGGTGGACCGCGTCCGCGACACCCTGGCCGAGAACACCGAGCGCTTCGCCAGGGGGCTGCCGGCCAACAACGTGCTGCTCTGGGGCGCGCGCGGCATGGGCAAGTCCTCGCTGGTCAAGGCGGTGCATGCCGACACCAACCAGCGCCTCGCCGGAGCGGCAGCGCCGCTGAAGCTGATCGAGATCCACCGCGAGGACATCGAGAGCCTGCCGGCGCTGATGGGGCTCCTGCGCGCCGATCCGCACCGCGCCATCGTCTTCTGCGACGACCTGTCCTTCGACGGCGACGACACCTCCTACAAGTCGCTGAAGGCGGCGCTCGACGGCGGCGTCGAGGGGCGGCCGGACAATGTCGTGTTCTACGCCACCTCGAATCGCCGCCATCTCCTGCCGCGCGACATGATGGACAACGAGCGCTCGACCTCGATCAATCCGGGCGAGGCGATCGAGGAGAAGGTCTCGCTCTCCGACCGCTTCGGCCTCTGGCTCGGCTTCCACAAATGCAGCCAGGACGAATATCTGGAGATGATCGACGGCTATGCCCGCCATTTCGGGCTTACGATCGCGCCGGAGGAACTGCGGCGCGACGCGCTGGAATGGGCGACGACGCGCGGCTCCCGCTCCGGCCGCACCGCCTGGCAATACATCCAGGACCTCGCCGGCCGGCTGGGGAAGACGCTGGAGGGGTGATGCGCCCGCCCGCGGCTTCGCCGTTCCGGGGCAGACGAAAACGGGGCGGCCCTTTCAGGGCCGCCCCGTTCTTTTCGATCGGGAGGGTCTCGCGGAACCGATCGAAGGCTTGAAACCCGTGTCCGCGTCTTCCGATCAGTTGTTGAGATAGGGCGTCGGGTCGACCGGCTCGGAGCCCTTGCGCAGCTCGAAATGAAGCTGCGGCGAGGAGACGTTGCCGGTCTGGCCGGAATTCGCGACGACCTGGCCGCGCTTGACTGTGTCGCCGCGCTTGACCTTGAGCTCGCCGTTATGGGCGTAGGCCGAGACATAGCCGTTGGGATGGCGGATCAGCACGAGATTGCCGTAGCCCTTGAGCTCGCTGCCGGCATAGGCGACGGTCCCGCCCTCGGCCGCCTTGATCGGCGTGCCTTCCGGAACGGCGATGTTGATGCCCTCGTTGCCGCCCTTGCCGCCATAGCCGGCGATCACCCGGCCGCGCGCCGGCCAGCGGAAATCCGCCTTGTCGGACGACGAGGCCGCCTGTTCCTCGGCCTTGGGGATGCTGGCGGTGGTCTTGGGCTCGGCCACGGGCTCGGCCTTCGGGGCGGGCTTCGGCTCGACGACCGGCGCACTCGCGACGACCGCTGGCTTCGCCGGCTGAGCGGCGACCTTCGCCGGCTTCGGCTCCGGCGCGGGCTTCGCGGCCGGCACCGGCACGGCGGCGGTCTTGCGGGCTTCCGCCTTGGCCTTGGCCTCGGCCGCGAAGCGGGCACGCGATTCCTTCATCGCCTGGGCGTCGGCGGCGGCCTTGGCCTTTGTCTCGGCGGCAGCCTTGGCCTTCGCCTCGGCGGCGGTCGTTCTTGCCTCGGCGGCGGCCTTGGCTTTCGACTCGGCGGCGGCCTTGGCGTGCGCCTTCGGATCGACGGCGGCGGGCGGCACGGCGGGGCTGGTGACGAGGCGCGGTGTCTCAACCGGCGCCTGAACGGCCTGGCGGACGGGCGCGGCGGAGGCGGCGCCGGCCGCATTGTAGACCGGAATCGTGATGCGCGTGCCGGGAGCGACATTGGCGCTGCTCAGCCCGTTGGCCGACATGATGGCGGCGCGCGGCACGCCATAGCGCGAGGAGATCATGTCGAGGTTCTCGCCCTGGGCCAGCACGATCGGCGTGCCGCCCTGCGCGGACCAGCCGGCAGCCCCGCCCGAAACCGCCTGCACCGGCTGGGAGCGCAGCGCCACGGCCGATTGCGGCGGCGGCAGGGGCTGCGACTGCACGATCGGCGCGGCGGCGACGGGCTGGAGCGGCGCGCTCGCCACCCGTCCGATCGAGCCGGTGGTGACCGGATCGCGGGCCGGCGCCGGTGCCTGGGCGGTTCTGAAGGGGTTGTCGAAGGGCGTGTCGGTGAAACGCAACGCGTCCGACGAGCAGGCGCTGACGCCAAGGGCGAGCAGGCAGACCGTCGACAAACGGCGGACGGCACGGTGATGGGACGATCCGGCTTGGCTACGCATGGACTGAGCACTCGCGAACGACGCAACTCGATGACGGGGATTAAAGTCCCGTTGAGGTTACGAAAGCGTTTCGCTCACGCCGCCGTCTTCACTTTTTTGGATTTTTCGCCAGGCGGAAGCCTCACAGCGCCCGCGCCAGCCCCGGCATCAGCGGCGGCAGGCGCAAGCTCGGCCCGGTCGCATGGTCGAACCCGCCGTCGTCGAGGCGCGTGACCACCACGCGGCGCGCCACGCCCTCGACGCGCAGCGCGCCGACGAGGCGCCCGCCGGGCGAAAGCCTTGCCAGCAGCGCCTCGGGCACCGCGCGGGTGACGCCGTTGACGAGGATGCGCTCGAAGCGCCCCAGCGTCCGGTCGGGCTCAAACCCGTCGGCATGGCGCAGTTCGACGCCCTTGCCGAAGCCCATGTCGCCGACCCGCTCATGCGCCGCCAGCGCCAGCGAGCGATAGCGCTCGAGCGAGACGACCTCGCCCCCCATCGCCGCCAGCAGCGCCGAGACATAGCCGGAGCCGGTGCCGACCTCGAGCACCCGCACGCCGGCTTGCATGTCGAGCGCGCCGATGAGATCGGCGACGGTGTGCGGGGCGGTCATCGTCTGGCCGCAGGGCAGCGGCACCGAGACGTCCTGCCGGGCGAGATCGGCGAAGCGGGAGGGAGCGAAGCGCTCGCGCGGCACCTTCTCCATCGCGCGCAGCAAGGCGAGGTCGCGCACGCCGCGGCTGCGCAGCGAGAGCAGGAAGGCGACGGTGCGCTCGCCTTCGCTGGCCGGCGTGTCCGCGCTCACGTCATCTCACGCGAAGACCCGCGCGAAGCGCGTCAGCGTCGGCTCATGCGTCAGGTCGAGCTCGAGCGGCGTGATCGAGATGCGATTCTCGGCCATGGCGCGCAGGTCGGTTCCGTTGGCCGGCTCCTTGCGGGTGCGCTGGAAGGCGATCCAGTAATAGGGGTAGCCGCGGCCGTCCTTGCGCGGCTCGAGCTGCAACAGCTCCTGGTCGCGCCGCCCCTGCACGGTGACGGCGACGCCCTCGACCTCGCCCGGGCCGGTATGGGGGAAGTTGAGGTTGAACAGCACGCCTTCCGGAATGCCCTCCTCCAGCAGCCGGCGGATGATGCCCGGCGCATGGTGCTCGGCGCAGTCCCAGCGGATCACGTCGCGGTTGCCGGGCTGGTAGGCCTGGCTCAGCGCGATCGAGGGCACGCCGAGCAGCGTGCCTTCCATCGCGGCGGCGATCGTGCCGGAATAGGTCACGTCCTCGGCGACGTTCGAGCCGCGGTTGACGCCGGAGAGCACGAGGTCGGGCCTCGCCCCGGCCATGACCGAGCGCACCGCCATGATCACGCAGTCGGTCGGCGTGCCGGAGACGGCGAAGCGCTTCTCGTCGATCCGGCGCAGCCTGAGCGGGTTCGACAGCGACAGCGAATGCGCCACGCCCGACTGGTCGGTCTCCGGCGCCACGACCCAGACATCGTCGGACAGCGCGCGCGCGATGCGTTCCAGCACGTCGAGCCCCTCGGCATGGATGCCGTCGTCATTGGTCACGAGAATACGCATGTCGCTCAAACCTGCCTTTCGATAAGGGACGCGCGGGCTGCTTCAGGCCCGCTCGATCCGCGTCACGCCGCGCATATAGGGCACCAGCACCGCGGGCACGGTGATCGAGCCATCGGCGTTCTGATAGGTCTCCATCACCGCGATCAGCGCCCGGCCGACCGCCGTGCCCGATCCGTTGAGGGTGTGCACGAAGAACGGGCCCTTGCCGTCCTTCGTCTTGTAGCGGGCATTCATCCGCCGCGCCTGGAAATCGCCGCAGACCGAGCAGGACGAGATCTCGCGATAGCTCTTCTGCCCCGGCAGCCAGGCCTCGATGTCCCAGGTCTTGCGCGAGGCGAAGCCCATGTCGCCGGTGCACAGCGTCATCACGCGATAATGCAGGTCGAGCTTCTTCAGCACGGCCTCGGCGCAGGCGAGCATGCGCTCGTGCTCCTCGCGCGATTTTTCCGGCGCGGTGATCGAGACGAGCTCGACCTTCTCGAACTGGTGCTGGCGCAGCATGCCGCGCGTATCGCGCCCGGCGGAGCCTGCTTCCGAGCGGAAGCAGGGGGTGAGAGCGGTGAAGCGCAGCGGCAATTCCTCCTCGGAGAGGATCTGCTCCCGCGCCAGATTGGTCAGCGGCACCTCGGCGGTCGGGATCAGCCAATGCTCCTGCCCGGCCCGGAACTGGTCCTCGCGGAACTTCGGCAGCTGCGCGGTGCCGAACATCGCGTCGTCGCGCACCAGGAGCGGCGGGTTCACCTCGATATAGCCGTGCTCCTCGGTGTGGGTATCGAGCATGAACTGGCCGATCGCGCGCGAGAGCCGGGCGATCCCGCGCTCCAGCACGACGAAGCGGGCGCCCGAAAGCCTGGCCGCCGTCTCGAAATCCATCTGGCCGAGCGCCTCGCCGAGCTCGAAATGCTGCTTCGGCTCGTCGACGCCGGCGAGCAGCCCGCGCTCCTCCGGCTTCACGCCATGGAGGTGCAGCACGACGTTGCCGTGCTCATCGGCGCCGTCCGGCACATCGTCGAAGGGGGTGTTCGGGATCGCTGCGAGCGCGGCGTCCAGCGCTTCCCGCGCCGCCTTTTCCTGCGCCTCCAGCGCCGGCTGCGCTTCCTTCAGCCCGGCGACCTCGGCCTTGAGGCTCTCGGCGAGGGCGGCGTCCTTCGCGCCCATCGCCTTGCCGATTTCCTTGGAGAGCGCGTTGCGGCGCTCCTGCGTGGCCTGCGCCTTCGCGATTGCCGCGCGGCGCCTGTCGTCGAGATCGAACAAGGCGCGCGACGAGGTGTCCTTGAAGCCCCGGCGCTCAAGCCCCCTGTCGAACGCCGCGGCGTTCTCGCGAATCCATTTGATGTCGTACATCGTCGTCCGGCCATGCCATCGCTGCCGAAGCGCAGCGCAGGATGCTCTAGACCGGGATCGCGCGGGAGGGAACCACCGTTGTCGCCCTCCCCGCCGTCATTCCGCTTCCGCCTTCGCCGCCTCGCTCTTCTTCTCGACCCGGCGCACGGAGAATACCGAAAGCTCGTAGAGCAGCAGCATCGGGACCGCGAGCATCAGCTGCGAGATCACGTCCGGCGGCGTCAGCACCGCCGCCACGACGAAGACGAAGACGATGGCGTAGCGGCGCTTCTCCCTCAGGAACTTCGAATCGATGATGCCCGCCTGCCCGAGGAGCGTCAGGATCACCGGAAGCTGGAAGGCGATGCCGAAGGCGAAGATCAGCGTCATGATCAGCGAGAGATACTCGCTGACCCGCGGCAGGAGCGCGATGCCGGCCTGGGTCTCGGTCGCGGCCTGCTGCATGCCGAGCGAGAACTTCATCAGCACCGGCATGGCGAAGAAGAACACCAGCATCGCGCCGAGCAGGAAGAACACCGGCGTCGCCATCAGATAAGGCGCGAAAGCCGCCTTCTCGTTCTTGTAGAGGCCGGGCGCCACGAATTTGTAGATCTGCGTCGCGATCACCGGGAAGGCGAAGAAGCCGGCGCCGAAGGCCGCCACCTTGATATGGGTGAAGAACAGCTCGAGCGGGCCTGTATAGATCAGCTGCGCGTTGGCGGCGCTGCCGGCGGCCCGGACATAGGGCCAGACCAGGATGTTGTAGATCTGCGTCGAGAAGGCGAAGCAGACGAAGAACATGATCAGGAAGGCGATCAGCGACTTGATCAGCCGCGAGCGCAATTCGATCAGATGGTCGATGAGCGGGGCGCGCGAAGCCTCGATCTCGTCCTCGCCCTCGCGAGGATTGGCGACGCTCATGCGGAATTCTCCTCGCCCTTCACGGTCTTGCGCCGGCGGACGGGCTTGGCGGCCTCAGCCGCAGCGGCCTTGACGCTGCGCTTGCGGGCGGGTTTCGCCGGCTCAGGCTCGGCCGTGACAGGCGCAGCCGCCGGCTCGGCCGCGGCCTTGCGCGTCCGCCTGGGCCTGGGGCGCGGCGCCTCGATCTCGACGGGCGGCAGCGGTTCCGGCGGCGGCAGCGAGGCGAGGCTCGCCTCGGCCTGCTTCAGCGCCGCTTCGTCCGGCTTATCCGCTTCGGGCTTGGCGGGCTCGAAATCCTTGATCGAATCGATCGGCTTGAAGTCGCTGTTCAGCGCGTTCGACACCGATCCGCCGATATCGTCGACCTGCTTCTTGAGATCGGCGAGCTCGGCCTCGCGCATCGCCTCGTTGAACTGGCCCTGGAACTCCGCCGCCATGCGCCGGACCCGGCCGACCATCTGGCCGACCGTGCGCAGGGCCTTGGGCAGGTCCTTCGGGCCGATCACCACGAGCGCCACCGCGCCGATCAGCACCATCTCGCTCCAGGCGATGTCGAACATCGACGGCTCGTCCTCTCAGGCTTCAGCCCCGCGTCGCGGCGGCGTCAGGCCTTGTGCTCGGCCTTGGCCTTGGCCTCGGCCGCGGCGTTGTCGGCCTTGACCTGGTCGATCACCTTGGGGTCGACGGTCGGCGTCGGCTCGTCGTCCTCGGCCATGCCCTTCTTGAACGATTTGATGCCCTTGGCGACGTCGCCCATCAGCTCGGAGACCTTGCCGCGCCCGAACAGCAGCATCACGATGACGCCGACGACGATCCAGTGCCAGATGCTCACGCCACCCATGGTGGTACTCCTTACGAAATTGCGTCGACCGGGGGGCTATCCCCGCCAGATCCCTGCCCGGTCGCTTGTTCGGCGGCGGAACCTATTGATCCGCGGCCGGAAACACAAGGACTTCGTCCGAGGGAATCTCGACACCGACCTCGTCGCCCACCGCGATCCCGTCCGAGAGCCGCGCCCGCACCGACAGCGCCCTGTCGAAGCCGTCCACCATCACGCTCAGATGGTCGGCCTCGCCGAGGAAGCGCCGGCCCGTCAGCCGCCCGGGCAGGTAATAGCCCTTCGGCACGATGCGGACGCGATGCGGCCGGATGCAGGCGATCGCGTCGGCGCCTTCCGCGATGCCCGGCGCCGCGAAGCGGCCGAACGGCGTCTCGACCGCGCCGTCGCGGACCCTGCCCTCGACCTCGGTCAGATCGCAGAAAAATCGGGCGGCAAAGAGGCTGGCCGGACGCTTGTAGAGCTCCTCGCCCGTCCCGACCTGGACGATCCGGCCCGCCCGCATCAGCACGATCCGGTCGGCGATGCGCATCGCGTCCTCGGGATCGTGCGTGACGATGATCGAGGTCGCGCCGGTCTCCTCCAGGAGGGCCGCGGTCTCGTCGCGGACCACGTCGTGCAGGCGCCGGTCGAGGTTGGAGAATGGCTCGTCCATCAGGAGCACGCCCGGCCGCGGCGCGATGGCGCGCGCCAGCGCCACGCGCTGCTGCTCGCCGCCGGAGAGCATATGCGGATAGGACCCGGCGAGCTCGGCAAGCCCCACCCGCGCCAGCGCCCTGAGCGCCGTCGCCTCGGTGGCGGCCGGCGCCTGACCGCGCAGGCCGAAGCAGACGTTCTCGCGCACGGTGAGATGCGGGAACAGCGCATAATCCTGGAAGACGAAGCCGACGCCGCGATGCTCGGGCTCGACGAAGCGCTCCGGGGCCGAGACGTCGCGCCCCTCCAGAAGGATGCGCCCGGCGCTCGGCCGCTCGACCCCGGCGGCGAGTCTGAGCAGCGTCGTCTTGCCGCAGCCGGACTGGCCGAGCAGCGCGACGATCTCGCCGGGCTCGACCGAGAGCGAAACATCCGTCAGCGCCGCCACCGCCCCGAAGCGCTGCGTCACATGCTCGAATCCGAGCGCCATCGGGATCGCGGCACCGGCCGTGCCGCGCCGGCCCCAGCCGAGCCATCCTGCCTTGGTCTCGCTCAGTGCCAATCCCCGCTCCTCGTCATGCCGCCCTCGCTCAGCCCTGTTGCTGCCCGCTTTCGCCATCGTCAAGCGGGCTGAACAGGTCGCCGAGCGGGTCCTCGTCGTCGCGCAGGGACGGATCGTCGTCGGGCACCGGCACAGTCAGTTCGCGCGTCAGCGGCCCCTCGATCAGCCCCGTCCCCTTGAGCTCCTCAAGCCCCGGCAGATCATCGATGCGGTCGAGCCCGAAATGATCGAGGAAGCCCGGCGTCGTCCCGTAGGTGATCGGCCGGCCGGGCGAGCGCCGCCGCCCGCGCAGGCGCACGAAGCCCGCCTCAAGCAGGATGTCGAGCGTGCCCTTGGCGGTGGCGACGCCGCGGATCTCCTCGATCTCGGCCCGCGTCACCGGCTGGTGATAGGCGATGATCGACAGCATTTCGAGCGCGGCGCGCGACAGCCGGCGCGGCGGCTCAGCCTCCGCCGCCAGGAGATAGCCGAGGTCCGGCGCCGTCCGGAAGGCGAAGCCGCCGGCGACCCGGCGCAGGTTGACGCCGCGCGTCGCATAGCTTTCCGCCAGCCGGGCCAGCACCGGCCCGATCGCCACGCCCGCCGGCATGGCGCGCGCCAGCACCTCGGCGGTGAGCGGCGCCGCCGAGGCGAAGAGCAGCGCCTCGGCGATGCGCAGCGCCCGGGCGAAGGCTTCCGCCGCGTCATCGGCATCGTCGTCCGGGGCCTCGATCGCCCTGCCGCTCATGAGCCGCCCCCGGCGGCGAAGGGCAGCCCTTCGGGCCTGGCCGAACGCCGCCGCAGCGAGATCGGCGCGAAGGCCTTCTCCTGCCTGAGGTCGATCACCCCCTCGCGCGCCATCTCCAGCATCGCCGACAGGGCGGACGCCCGGACCGTCGCCCGCATCTCGCGCATCGGCAGGCCGTGCGAGGCCATGTAGCGCGTCAGATAGCCATCGAGATCGGTCCAGTCGCCGGCCTCGCCGATCAGCCGCTGCAACGCCTCGCGCGCCTCGACCAGCGACCAGACCACGCGGTGGCCGACCGAGATATGCGCCTGCGCACGCTGCTGCCGCTGCCGGGCATAGGCCGAGAGCAGATCGTAGAGCTCCGCCTCCCAGACCGGCCGGGCGCCGGGCGCCGTTTCTTCCCGCGCGCCGCGCGCGAACACGTCCTGCCCCAGCCGCTCGCGCGCGGAGAGCCGGTTGGCGGCGGCGCGGATCGCTTCCAGCCGGCGCAGGCGCAGCGCCAGCGCGGTCGCGAGATCGGCTGCGCTCGGCTCCTCGCCCCTGGGCGGATCGGGCAGCAGCAGACGCGACTTCAGATAGGCGAGCCAGGCCGCCATCACCAGATAATCGGCAGCGAGCTCGAGCCTCAGCGCCCGCGCCTCCTCGACGAAGGCGAGATATTGCTCGGCCAGCGCCAGGATCGAGATGCGGGCGAGGTCGACCTTCTGGCGCCGCGCCAGATCGAGCAGAAGGTCGAGCGGCCCTTCATAGCCGTCGACATCGACGACGAGCGAAGGCTCGCCCGCGCGCCGCCCGCGGTCTTCCTCGAATGGCAATTCGGCCGTCATCAGCCTCGGGCTCCTTTCCCCTGTCATTCCGGGGCGCGCCTAAAGGCGCGAACCCGGAATGACAACGTCATGGCACGTGCCGACAGCGCCTGAAGCCCCTGCGCCCCCGAGCTTCAGGTTCGGCCGTTCAGCCCTGCAACGCAAGCGCGGCCGCGACCTCGGCGCGGGCTGCCTCCAGATCGACCGGCTCCGGCGCGTGGCGGATGCGGCCGAGCGCGGCGGCGGCGCGCCGCGCCCGCGCGCCGGTCATCTCCGGCACGGCGCCGGCGACCGCGATCATCTCCGCCATGATGCCGTGGCAATGCAGGACGAGGTCGACGCCGGCGCGGATGGCGGCGCGCGCCTTGGCCTCGAACGAACCGGAGAGCGCCTTCATCGAGATGTCGTCGGTCATGATCAGCCCGTCGAAGTTAAGCTCGCCGCGCATGACCTCACGCACGATCTTTCGCGAGACGGTCGCCGGATGCCGGGAATCGAGCGCGGTGAACACGACATGCGCCGTCATCGCCAGCGGCATGTCGGCGAGATGCCGGAACGGGCGGAAATCATGCGCCCTGAGTTCATCCAGCGAGGCGTCGACGACCGGCAGGTCGTGATGGCTGTCGGCGCGCGCGCGGCCGTGGCCGGGCATGTGCTTGACGACCGGCAGCACGCCGCCGGCGATCAGCCCCTCCGCCGCGGCCCGGCCGAGCCGCGCGACCTGATCGGGGTCATGCGCATAGGCGCGGTCGCCGATCACGTCATGGCTGCCGGCGACCGGCACGTCGAGCACCGGAAGGCAGTCGACGTCGATGCCGACTTGTCTCAGGTCATGCGCCATCAGCCGGGCGCAAAGGCGGACGATCTCGCGCTGGCGTAGCGGATCGTTGATGCCGAGGAAGGCGCGCGCCGGCGGATATTTCGGCCAGCTCGGCGGCCCCATGCGCTGGACGCGCCCGCCTTCCTGGTCGATCAGGATCGGCGCGTGCCAGCCGACGGCCTCGCGCATCTCGGCGGTCAGCGCGGCGACCTGCTCGGGCGACTGGGTGTTGCGCCTGAACAGGATGAAGCCCCAGGGCCGGGCGTCGCGGAAGAAGGCCCGCTCGTCCGCGGTGAGACTCGAGCCGAGGCAGCCGGCGATGAAGGCGCGCGATGTCATGCCACCGGGTTAGGAAGCGGCGCGCGGGGCGTCAAGCGCTCCCGGCCCCGATACGGAAACGGCGACCCCGAAGGGCCGCCGTTCGCCGTAACCGGAAAGACCGTGACAATCAGTTCTTGGCGATGAAGCACTGCCCGCCGGCGGCCTGAAGCTGCGTGCACATCGTGGTCGCCTCGTCGCGGGAATACGGCCCGACGCGCAGGCGGTAGACGGTCTTGCCGCCGGCGAGCTCGGTCTTGCGCACGATCGGCGCCTGGCCGGAAAGCTGCTGCGGATATTTGCGCTGGAGCGCCGCGAAGGTGGCGCGGGCTTCCGCCTCGCTGCCCGGCGCGCCGAGCTGGACCACGAAGTCGCCGGTGCCGGCGCGCAGCGCGGCGGTCGCCGGAGCCTGCGGCGCGGCGGCGGGAGCCGCGTTGGCGAGGCGGGTCGGCACGGCCGGCGTGGTGGCGGCCGGCGGCGTCGTCGCGCGCTCCTGGACCTTCGGGGCGGCGGGGGCCTGCGCCGTGCGGGGCTGGGCCGCCGGCGGCGCCGTCGGCCGCAGCGGCGCCGAGCCGGTCGCGGCCGGCTGGCCGGAATCGACCGCGACGGGCGCCTGCGCCGGCGTGCCGTCGGGGCGGATCGAGACGGTGCGCACCTTGCGCGGCTCGCCGAGCCCCGGCACCGGCGGCATCGGGGTGAGCGCCGGCTCCGGCGGGACGATGCTGCGCTCGGGCGCGCCCGGTGCGGCGGCGAGCGCGGTCGCCTCGGCCGAGCTCGGTCCCGGCATGACCACGCGCGGCGGCAGCGAGCGCGCCGCCTGCTGCACGTCGACCGGCTGCTCCTCATTGTTCACGACGCGGCTCTGCCCGGCGGGGGCATCGGGGCTGCGCTCGTAGATCTGCTTGTTCTGGTTCGGGATCTCGGCGCCGCCGGGATTGACCGGCTCGACCTTGACCGGGCCGGCATCGGCCGTGATCAGCGGCGGCTGGCCGTCCGTCGAGGTCGAGCCGCCGCGCCAGGTGAAGGCGGCACCGACGCCGACGAGCCCGACCGCGATGACCGCGGCCGCAGCCCAGAGCCCCTTGCGCGAGCGGCGCGGCTCCAGATCGGGCATGTCGTCCTCGCCGTATTCGGGCGCGGGCTCGTCCTGCTGCGTCTCGCCATAGTCATACGCGGGCGCCTCGTCGGCATAGACGACCGGGGCGGGATCGAACCCGGCGCCCTCGTCGAGATCGCGCGGCGCGGCCGGATGCAAGGGCGGCAGCGGCTCGGGCAGGTCGAAATCGGGCGCGTACTCATGCCGGGGAGCGGCGGGAGGCGGGGGCGCCCGCTGCGGCTCGGTACGCCGCAGCAGCGCCTCGAACTCGTCCAGCGCGCCGCGCAGCTCGGCCGGCGGCGCGCCGCTCTCGGCGGCGGGCGGCGCAGGCTGATGCGGCACGACCTCGAAGCTCGGCTCATGGCGCAGGCCCTGGCGCCGCTCGGCGAAGATGTCCTTGAGCGGATCGTCCTGCCCGACGATGCGGGTCAGCTCCGCGAGCGGGTCGGCCTGCTGCCCCGGGCGGGGTGCCTGCCCGGCTGCGCGCAGCTGGCGCTCGAGATCTTCGAGATCGAGCGCGAAACGGTTCCTAGCTGGCTCACTCATGGCATGATCCATTCCAGCACAAGCCGCCCTTCCCTATGGAAAAGGCGATGACCCGTGCGGTCAATCTGACCTTGTGCGCGCCGGCGGAAAAGCCTCCGTCAGCGCATCTCTTCCGGCGCCGCAACTCCGGCGACAGCCAGACCGGAAGCAAGGACGCCGCGCACCGCATGCACGAACGCCAATCTCGCCAGGGTCGACTTTCGATCAGTTTGATTAACGAACCGTAATTGCGGCGAGTCTTTGCCCTTGTTCCAGAGCGAATGGAAGGCGCTCGCCAGTTCATGCACGAAGAAGGCGACACGATGCGGCTCATGCGCGGCGGCGGCTCCTTCGATGATGCGCGGCCAGGCCGCGATCGTCTTGACGATGCCGGTTTCCGCCTCGTCGGTCAGGATCGAAAGATCGGCCCCGGCCAGCGCCGCGGGCGAAAGATCGAGATCGGGGAACGTCTCGCGCGCCTGCCGGAAGATCGAGGCGCAGCGCGCATGCGCATATTGCACGTAGAAAACGGGATTGTCCTTCGACTGCTCGACCACCTTGGCGAGATCGAAGTCGAGCGTCGCGTCGTTCTTGCGGAAGATCATCATGAAGCGCACCGCGTCGCGGCCGACCTCGTCGATCACCTCGCGCAGCGTGACGAAATCGCCGGAGCGCTTCGACATCCTGACCTGCTCGCCGTTGCGCAACAGCCGCACGAGCTGGCAGAGCTTGACGTCGAGCGCGCCCTCACCGTTCGTCACCGCCTTCACCGCCGCCTGCATGCGCTTGACGTAGCCGCCATGGTCGGCGCCCCAGACGTCGATCATCTCCGGGAAGCCGCGCAGGAACTTGGAGCGGTGATAGGCGATGTCGTTGGCGAAATAGGTGTAGCTGCCGTCCGATTTCAGCAGCGGCCGGTCGACGTCGTCGCCGAAGCGGGTGGCGCGGAACAGCGTCTGCTCGCGGTCCTCCCAGTCCTCGTCCTTCTGGCCCTTGGGCGGCGGCAGCCGGCCCTCGTAGACGAGATCGCGCGCGCGCAGATCCTGGATCGTCTGGTGCACGGCATTGGTATCGCCGTCCCGGCCCTGCAGCGAGCGCTCGGAGAAGAAGACCTCGTGGACGACGCCGAGCGCGGCGAGATCGTCGCGGATCATCGCCATCATGGCGTCGGTCGCCGCCTGCCGGACGAGCGGGAGCCAGTCCCATTCGGCCTTGTCGCGCAGGGTCTCGCCATATCGCGCGGCGAGCGCCTGCCCGACCGAGACCAGGTAGTCGCCGGGATAGAGCCCCTCGGGGATAGCCCCGATATCCTCGCCCAGCGCCTCGCGATAGCGCAGGAAGGCGGAGCGGGCGAGCACGTCGACCTGCGCGCCGGCATCGTTGATGTAGTATTCGCGGGTGACGTCGTGCCCGGCGAAGGCGAGCAGGCTAGCCAGCGCATCGCCGAACACCGCGCCACGGCCATGGCCGACATGCATCGGCCCGGTCGGATTGGCCGAGACATATTCGACATTGATCTTCGGCGCGGGCTTCGGCGCGCCGCGGCCGTAATCGGCGCCGGCCTCGATGGCGGATTTCAGCACCGCGGTGAACACCGCCGGCCGCAGGGTCAGGTTGATGAAGCCGGGCCCCGCGATCTCCGCCCTGGCGATCTCGGGGTCCTTCGACAATTCCTCGACCAGGAGCGCGGCGAGCGCGCGCGGATTCGTCCCGGCCTCCTTGGCCAGCACCATCGCGGCGTTGGTCGCGAGATCGCCATGGCCTGCGTCCCTGGTCGGCTCGACCACGACGCGCGCGAGATTCAGGCCCGCCGGCAGCGCGCCTCGCGCGGCCAGCGCCGCAAGCGCACTGTGAAGACGGGCGGAATGGATCTCGAACAGGTTCATCGTGGTCACGGGGATCGCGGATGGGAAGCCGCCCGGCCCTATCGCAGCGCAGGGGTGACGTCAAACAGGCGCCGATGCTCGTCGAGCGCGTACCAGTCGGTCATGCCGGCGATGTAGTCGGCGATTCGCCTTGCGCGGCGGTGCGCGTCGAGGCCCTCGCAACCGGCCGCCCACTCCGCCGGCATCGCCGCCGGATCGGCGCTGAAGCGGGCGAACAGCTCGCGCACCACCTGCGCCGCATCGGCCCGGATCGGCGCGATGCGCGGGTGGCGGTACATGTTCGGATAGAGGAAGCCCTTGATGTCGCGGTCGGCCGCCGCGATCGGGCCCGAGAAGGCGACGACGGGGCCGTCCGCCCGCCGGATCTGATCGGCATCGGCCGGCTTGAGCGCGGCGAGGCGCCGCTGCGACTCGGCGATCACGTCCTCGACGAAGCGGGTGATAACGCGGCGCACCAGCTCGTTGGTGGCGCGCGCCCGCTCCAGCCCCGGATGCAGCCGCTCGATCTCGTCGAGCAGCCCGGCGAGGAAGGGCACCGCCCTGAGCTCGGCATGGCCGAAGAGGCCGGCGCGCAGGCCGTCGTCGATGTCGTGGGCGTTGTAGGCGATGTCGTCGGCCAGCGCGGCGGCCTGCGCCTCGGCCGAGGCATGGCTGTCGAGCCAGAGATCCTGGCGCTCCTGGTATTCGAGGATCGCGACCGGCAGGCCGCGCGCGACATGGCGCATTGTGGGCCTGCCCTCACGGTCGATGAGCGGGCCGTTGTGCTTGACCAGCCCCTCCAGCGTCTCCCAGCTCAGGTTGAGCCCGTCGAAAGCGGCGTAGCGCCGCTCCAGCCGCGTCACGATCCTGAGGGTCTGGGCGTTGTGGTCGAAGCCGCCGAAGCCGGCCATGCACTCTTCCAGCGCGTCCTCGCCGGTATGGCCGAAGGGGGTGTGGCCGAGATCATGCGCCAGCGCCAGCGCCTCGGCCAGATCCTCGTCGAGGCCGAGGGCGCGCGAGAGCGCTCGCGCGATCTGCGCCACCTCGATCGTGTGCGTCAGGCGGGTGCGATAGTGGTCGCCCTCATGCGAGACGAAGACCTGCGTCTTGTGCGCCAGCCGCCGGAAGGCGGTCGAATGGATGATGCGGTCGCGGTCGCGCTGGAATTCGCCGCGCGTCGCGGAGGCCGGCTCGGCGACGAGGCGCCCACGGCTCAGGGAGGAGCGGCAGGCATAGGGCGCGCGCCAGCGCTCGCCGGGCTCGAGGCCGGGAGGAAGGAAAAAGCCGGAAGGCGCGTCGCGTCGATGGGGCATGGCAGCCTCGTTGCGGCCCCCTGCTTGTCTGGCCGCCGCCGGGCCCTTACCTTTCCGGGCAACCGGGGTGCAAGGAGCATCTGCCGGGGAGCCTGCCCAAGGAGTCCCGATGATGTCGAGCGATCTCGCCGTCAAGCCGCGTGGTATCGAGGTCACGGCCAATGCCGCGAAACGAATCCTGTCGGTGATGGCCAACGAAGCGCCGGGCGCGATGCTGCGCGTCAGCGTCTCCGGCGGCGGCTGCTCGGGCTTCCAATACGTCTTCGACATCGACCGGGAGCAGGCCGCCGACGATCTCGTGATCGAGCGCGACGGCGCCAGGGTGCTGATCGACGAAACCTCGCTCGACCTGCTCGAGGGTTGCACCATCGACTTCGTCGACGACCTGATCGGCCAGTCCTTCCGGATCACCAACCCGAACGCGACCAGCTCCTGCGGCTGTGGCACGTCGTTTTCCGTCTGAGGCCGGCCAAAAGAGAGGGCGCCCGCGCGGCGCCCCTTTCATCCCATCGGCCGGGTGGGCCGCTTCAGTGCGCCACGCTCGCGCCGCCCTGCTCCAGATGGATCTCGGCCGCCATCAGCCCCTTCGGCCCCGGCCCGTAGCGCACCAGCACCGTCTGGCCCGGAACGAGCTCGACGAGGCCGTAGCGCCGCAGCGTCTCCATATGCACGAAGACGTCGGGCGCGCCCTCGCCCGTCGAGACGAAGCCGAAACCGCGCAGGCGGTTGAACCACTTCACCACCATGCGCTCCAGCCCGCTGGTCGGCGCGACCGCGACATTGGTGCGCGCCAGCGGCATCTCGGAAGGGTGGCGGCCGGCGGAGGTGTCGATCGAGATGACGCGCACCGCCTGGCGACCCCGCACTTTCTCGACCGCCTCGAGCACGATGCGCGCGCCCTCCGCGATCGCGTTGAAGCCGTCGCGCTTCAGGATGGTGACATGCAGCAGGATGTCGGTGCCGCCCGCCTCCGGCACGACGAAGCCGTAGCCCTTGGAAACGTCGAACCACTTGACGTAGCCGGCGATCTCGACCGGCACCTCCGCCGCGTGGCTGCCCGCCCCATCGAGCCGCACGACGCGGTTGAGTGACTGGATGGGACCCATCGGTGGCCGCCCGCTCTCACCGAATTCGTCGGACATGTGCCGCTCACCCCCACGCGCAACGCTTGATTCGCTGCCGATACGATAACACCGCTGCGGATTCGGGATACAGCCCCCGATGCGGTCGTCCACATCGACGATTGACGTAAAGGCCGGCGCGCCGCAAACCGATGAGACCATGCCGACGACCGCCAGCGCCCCGCTCAATCCCGATCTCATCGACACCGGCACGCCGCCGATCCCGGAGGCGAAAGGCTGGGCGCGCGCCTATGACGGCGACCGCGGCCCGCTGATCGATCTCTCCCAGGCGGTTCCCGGCGCCCCGCCACCGGCGGCCCTGCTCGAGCGGCTCGCCGGCGCCGCCGCCGATCCCGACACGGCGCGCTATGGCGGGCTTGCCGGCGACCCGGCCTTGCGCGAAGCCTATGCGGCCGAGATCTCGCGCCTTTACGGCAGCGCCTTCGCGCCCGCCGAGGTCGCGATCACCTCGGGCTGCAACCAGGCTTTCGTGGTGACGATGATGGCGCTGGCGCGGGCCGGCGACAATGTGCTCCTGCCGACGCCCTGGTACTTCAACCACGAGATGACGCTGTCGATGCTGGGCATCGAGGCCCGCCCGCTGCCCGCGGCGCCGGAAGCCGGCTTCGTGCCCGCTGTCGCGACCGCCGAGGCGCTGATCGATGCGCGCACCCGCGCCATCGTGCTCGTCACCCCCAACAACCCGACCGGCGCGGTCTATCCGCCTGAGACCATCGCCGCCTTCGCCGCGCTCTGCGCCCGGCGCGGCCTCTGGCTCGTGCTCGACGAGACCTATCGCGATTTCCTGCCCGCGACGGCTGCCAGGCCCCATGAAGTCTTCGCCGCAATGGGCTGGCAAGACACGGTGATCGGCCTTTACAGCTTCTCGAAGGCCTATGCGATTCCGGGCTGGCGGCTGGGCGCGATCACGGCCGGCGCAAGCGTGCAGGCCGAGATCGGCAAGGTGCTCGACTGCCTGCAGATCTGCCCGGTCCAGGCGGCACAAGCGGCCGTGGCCTGGGGCATCGACGGCATCCGCGACTGGCGTGGGCGCAACCGCACCGAGATCAACGCCCGCGCCGATCTGTTCCGCCGGGCGATGGCGCCGCTGAACGGCTGGCGGATCCTCTCGGCCGGCGCCTATTTCGCCTATGTCGCCCATCCCTTCGCGGGCGTGCCGGCGGGCGCGGTGGGGCGGCGCCTCGCCGAGGAACGCGGCGTGCTCACCCTGCCCGGCCCCTATTTCGGCCCCGGGCAGGAGAACCATCTGCGCATCGCCATCGCCAACGTCCCCGCCGACAGGATCGAGGGGCTGGGCGAGAGGCTGAAGGGCTTTTCGCTATAGGCGAAAGCCGCCCGCTACATCGTCGCGCCGATCTGCCATGGCACGTATTCGGCGTCGCCATAGCCGAGCTCCTCGGACTTGGTCCGCTCGCCCGAGGCGACCTTCAGGAGCTTGTCGAAGATCTCGCGGCCCTTCTCTTCCAGCGAAACCCCGTCGAGCACGTCGCCGCAATTGATGTCCATGTCGTCGATCATCTTCTCGTAGACGGGCGTATTGGTGGCGAGCTTCACCGAGGGCGTCGGCTTGCAGCCATAGGCCGAGCCGCGCCCGGTGGTGAAGGCGAGGATATTGGCCCCGCCCGCCACCTGCCCGGTCGCCGCGACCGGATCGTAGCCGGGCGTGTCCATGTAGACGAACCCCTTCGCCGTCACCGGCTCGGCATAGTGATAGACCGCCGAAAGCGTCTTGGTGCCGCCCTTGACGGCAGCGCCGAGCGACTTCTCCAGGATGGTGGTCAGGCCCCCCGCCTTGTTGCCCGGCGAGGGGTTGTTGTTCATGCTCATCCGGGCACGCGCGGTGTAGTCCTCCCACCATTCGATGATGCCGACGAGCTTCTCGCCGACCTCGCGCGTCGCGGCGCGGCGCGTCAGCAGATGCTCGGCGCCGTAGATCTCCGGCGTCTCGGAGAGGATCGCCGTGCCGCCATGCTCGACCAGGATGTCGACGGCGGCCCCCAGCGCCGGATTGGCGGTGATGCCGGAATAGCCGTCCGACCCTCCGCACTGCAAGGCCAGCATCAGCTCGGAGGCCGGCACCGTCTCGCGCACCGCCCGGTTGGCGATCGGCAGCATCACCTTCAGCGCCTCGATGCCGGCTGCGACCGCCTTCTTCGTGCCGCCCGTCTCCTGGATCGTCAGGGTGCGGAAGACGTCGCTCTCGGTGACGCCATAGGCTTCCTTCATCCGGCTGATCTGGAAGCCCTCGCAGCCGAGGCCGACGACGAGCACCGCCGCCATGTTGGGATTGCAGGCATAGCCCCAGGTGGTGCGCTTGAGGACCTCGAAGCTCTCGCCGTTGTAGTCGATGCCGCAGCCGGTGCCGTGGGTCAGTGCGATCACGCCGTCGACATTGGGATAATCGGCGAGCAGGCCGGAGCGCTTGACCTCCTCGGCCATGAAGCGCGCGGCCGAGGCCGAGCAGTTCACCGAGGTCAGGATGCCGACATAGTTGCGCGTGCCGGCCTTGCCGCCCGCACGGCGGAAGCCCTCGAAGGTCGCCCGTTGCTCGACCGGCAGCACGAATTCGGGCTTGGCCTCCGCGGCGTAGGCGTAGTCGCGCGCGAAGGCGTGGAAGCCGGTATTGTGCTCGTGCACCCACTCGCCCGGCAAGATGTCGCTCGTCGCGAAGCCGATGATCTGGCCGAACTTGCGCACCGGCTCGTCCTTCGCGATCGGCGCGATCGCCAGCTTGTGCCCACGCGGGACGCGCTTCAGCGCCGTAACCCCGGCCACCGTCATTCCGGCATCGATCGGATCGACGGCGACGACGACATTGTCGGCGGCGTTGAGCTTGAGCGTGCGGGGCGGCGCGGATTTGTCGAGCATGGCGGAAACCGGACCTCTTCAGCGCCGCGACGGCAGGCGCATACCCCACAGATGCGCTCAACCGGCGGTGTTTTCAATCGGTTCGAACGGCAGGCGGCAGCTGCCCCCGTCCGCCGCCATGGTTCCGCCCAACTTCGTCATGCTATAGAATAAACGGCAGCGGAAGGCCGGCGCGGGTTCTCGCCGGGCAGCAGCATGGGAAGTCCGGTCATGATCATGAATGGTGGGAAGCGTGCTGCCGGCGGGATCGACCGCCGGTCGTTCCTGGCGGTCTCGGCCGCCGGCCTCGGCGCACTGGGTCTTGGCGGCTGCGCCGGCGACGGCATGAGCCTCGCCGAGGCGCAGCAGCTCTACGGTCCGGTGCCGCAGGAGAAATTCCCGATTCCCGCGGTCGACGTCACCAAGGTCGACCCGAAATATTTCCGCCGCACCGTCCGCTACGAGACCCGCGAGGAGCCGGGCACGATCATCGTCGATCCGGCCAACTACTACGTCTACCGCATCGAGGGCGACGGCAACGCCACCCGCTACGGCGCCAATGTCGGGCGCGACGGCTTCCGCTGGAACGGCGACGCCTATGTCGGGCGCAAGTCCGAATGGGCGACCTGGACCCCGCCCCCGGAAATGATCAAGCGCCAGCCAGAGGCGGCCCAATACGCCCGCGGCATGCCCGGCGGCCTCGACAACCCGCTCGGCGCCCGCACGCTGCATCTCTACCAGAACGGCAGATACACGCTCTACACGATCTATGCGAGCAGCGACCCGGAATCGATCGGCAGCGGCGTCACCAGCGGCTGCGTCGGCCTGCTCAGCCAGGACATGATCCATCTCTACGATCAGACCCCGGTCAAGACCAAGGTCGTCGTCCTGCCGGCCTGACCCCGCTCTCGTCATTCCGGGGCTTCGCGCCAGCGAAGAACCCGGAACCCGCGACTGGGTGAGCCACCCGCAACCGGGCATCAGATGTTATACTCGGTGGTGGGTTCCGGTTTCGCGCCTTAAGGCGCGCCCGGGAATGACGGACCGTACGCCAAACGAAAAACCCCGGCCTGACCGGCCGGGGTTCGCAAACGCAACCGAACTCACGAGGAGCCGCGGCGGCCTTTCGGCCGCCGGCCGGGATCACGCCTTCGGGGCGGCCTTGGCGACGATGCCCTCGAACGGCTTGTAGGCGTCCTTGGCGAGAGCGGCATAGAGCTCGCCCATCTTGGTGATCTGGGCGACGGCGCCCTCGAACGAGGCCTTGATGAAGTCGGCCTGGATTTCCAGGGCCTTGTCGAAGGTCTTCACGCCGGCGAGCTTCTCGAGCGTGGCGGTGCCGGCCTCGAAGGACTTCTTGGCATAGTCGGTCGTCTCGACGGCGATCGTCTGCACGCCCTTCGAGGTGGCGCCGAAAGCCTTCAGGGCGGCGTCGACGTTGTCTTTGGAAGCCTTCTGGATGGTGTCGAACTGCTGGATCATGGTCGTCTCCCGGCGGTGCCGCCTCAGGGTGAATGGGCCGATCGGCCCGACAAGTCGCGCGCCCCAAGGTCGCATGATCGAGATCATCACCGGGGACTTACGGTATATTGTGCATCGCAACATAAATGTCAAGGGGACGCTGCATTGCACCAAACGCAGACTGTTCCGGCGACGACCGTTCAAGTTTTAACGGCTCCGTAACCGCGCCCGCCTAACCTCAGCGACTGTGTCCCCCGCGCCACGATGACCCGGCGCGGGGACCGGCCCAGTTGACGAGTTGAGGCGGGTACATGGTTTCTGGTTGCGTTGGGTTGCGGCGGCCGCGTCTGCGGGCCGTCGCCGGTCTGATCGGTGTCGTCGCCGTCGCGGCCACGATCGCCTCCTCCCCCGCCGAGGCGCGAAAGCGCCGGCACCATGCCGGCGGCGGCTATACGCCGCCCTATGCCGCGATGGTGGTCGACGCGAAGACCGGCCGCACCCTGCATGCGGTCAACGAGGATGCCGCCCGCATCCCGGCCTCGCTGACCAAGGTGATGACGCTCTACATGCTGTTCGAGCAGATGGAGCGCGGCCGCTTCAGCATGGATTCCGAGCTCAGGGTCTCGTCCTACGCGGCCTCGCAGCCGCCGACCAAGCTCGGCCTGCGCGCCGGCTCCACCATCGCGGTCGAGGACGCGATCAAGAGCATGATCACGCTCTCGGCCAACGATTCCTCGGTCGTCGTCGCCGAGAACATCGCCGGTTCCGAAGCGGCCTTCGCCGAGCAGATGACGCGCAAGGCGCGCGCGCTCGGCATGAGCTCGACCCGCTTCTACAACCCGCACGGCCTGCCCCATTCCCCGCCGAACCTGACGACGGCGCGCGACCTCAGCATCCTCGCCCGCGCCATCCAGGAGCGCTTCCCGAAATACTACCCGCTGTTCTCGATGCGGGCCTTCCAGTACGGCAGCCGCACGATCCGCGGCCATAACCGCCTGCTCGGCAAGGTCGAGGGCGTCGACGGCATCAAGACCGGCTATACCCGCGCCTCCGGCTTCAACCTGATGACCTCGGCCAAGGCGGAGGGCCGGCACATCGTCTCGATCGTGCTCGGCGGCCGCTCCGGCGCCGCGCGCGACCGGATCATGACCGATCTCGTCCTCGCCAGCCTGCCGCGCGCCTCGACCAGCGGCCGCTCCTCGGTGATGGTCGCCGAGGCGCCACCGGCTCCGGAGGAGCGCCCGCGCTCGCTGTCCGCCCCGCAGGCCGCCGCCGAGCCTGCGCCGATCCCGGTCCCGCGCCCGCGCCTGCAGGCGGAGGCGCAAGCGCTCCCGGCCGCCGCGCGCGCCTATGCGCCGCTGCCGACCACAACGCCGATCGCGCCGCCGCGCCCGGTCGCCGTCGCCGCCAGCGGCGGACAGCCGCTCCAGATCTCCGGCATGCGCCCGGTCGCGGCGACGACGACGCCGTCCGCCATGCGCTGGTCGATCGGCGCCCAGCCGGCCGACGCCAAGGTCCTGCGCCCGCCGGCGAATGTCGACGTCACCTCCTCGATCGCCAGGGCGTCCGAGCCCGCCGAGGAGCCGGTGAAGCTCGCCGAGGCCGTGACCGACGCTCCCGTCCGCAAGACCCAGAGCGCCGCCGTCGAGGTTCCGGCGCCTCAGCCCGCCCCGGCGATATCGCACCAGGCGGCCGTCGTCGCCTCCGGCAAATGGGTGATCCAGCTCGGCGCCACCGACGACGAGGCCAAGGCCAAGGAAATCCTGGCCCGCGCCCGGGCCAAGGCGGCGGGCTCGCTCGCCAGCGCCTCGCCCTTCACCGAGAAGGTCGCGAAGGGCGGCTCGACCCTGTTCCGCGCCCGCTTCGCCGGCTTCGACGACTCCAAGGACGCGCAGAACGCCTGCGCCCAGCTGAAGCGCGGCGGCTTCGCCTGCTTCGCCACGCGCAGCTGACCGGATCAGGGACAGGAGTTCACGCCATGTCGCAGAGCCACTCCCCGAACGCCTCGCTATCGCTGCTTCAGAAGGACGTCCTTGGCCTGGTTGACGCGAGCGGCAAGGCCGCTGGTGCCCCCGGCATCCGGGTGGATGCGCTTCATCAGGGCCCGGTGGGCTTCGCGGATCGCCTCCTCGCCCGCCCCCGGCTGAAGCCCCAGGATATCGTGGGCCTCCTGCTGCGTCATCGCGCCCGCGCCCGGCGCGCCGCGCTGCCCCGCGTCGCCATCACGCTGAGCGTCTTCACGCCAGCCGGGCGACCGGCGGTCGAGATATGCCTCTAGCAGGCGCGCCCCTTCGGAATCGCGCGCCAGGCAGTCGCGCATCAGCTGGGCGAGATCGGCCTGGCCCAGGCTGTCGAGGTTACGCCCCTCATAGGGGCCGGCGGTGACACGGCCGGCGACCGCGCCGCTGTCGTGATCGAGCTCCATCTCCAGCAGGACGGATTTGACCTGCGAGGTCGCGCCCGGCGTCGGCCCGCCGCGGTCGGCCCAGGGAAAGCGGATGCCGCCCGGCCCGGTCGCGCTCCAGCCGAGCAGCCAGGCGCCGATGCCGCCGAGGAAGACGGCCATGTCCATCCGACCCCTGGCCATCAGGAGCCCGGCCACACCGAGCGCGGCGACGCCGCCGCCGGTCTTCGCCAGCCGCGCCAGCGCTTTCGGGTTGGCCCCGGCGAAGAGCTTCGCCAGCCACCAGACCAGGATCAGCACGGCCACGCCGTAGATGAGGCTCACCGGCGCCCTCCGTCCATGGCGGCGATCAGCCCCTTCACCGCCGGGTTCGAGCCGGAAAGCCGCTGCATCGCCTCGCGCCCGCCGGCGGCATAGGCCGCCGCTCCGCGCAGGAGATCGAGCAGCGAATCCGGCGCGCCGCTATCGAAGCGTGCATGGGCGCCGCCGGTCAGCCGCGCGATCGTGGCGAAGGCCGAGCCAGCCGCGGGATCGTCGCCCTCCTGGAAGACGAAGCCGCGGATGCCGCGCAGGCCGAGCTCGCCGGCGAGCGCCGCCAGCGCGTCGATATCCTCCTCCATCGCATCGCCGACATAGACGAAGGCGCGCAGCGGCACCGCGCTCGCCTCGTCGCGGACATGGCGCAGCACGCGCGCGATCTGGGTCTGCCCGCCCGCGCAGGCGATGCGGCGCATCAGCCCGTTGAGCCGCGCCGGCTCGCCGACCCAGCCCGAGGCGCGGCACTCACCGAGGCCCCGGAAATAGACGAGCTGCACGGCAAGCCCGCCGCTTCCGGCGGCGACATCGAACATCCGCGCCTGCAGCGAGCAGGCGAGGTCCCATGTCGGCTGGCGGCTCATCGTGGCGTCGAGCGCGAAGACGAGCCGCCCCGCCTGACCCGTGGCCAGGGGCGCAAGCCGCTTCGCCGCGCCGAGGAAGCGATCGATCTCGCCCGGCTCAGAAGGCCCCGCCGCCGCGGTCGCTCCCGCCTTGCCGACGGCCCGCTCGTTCCTGTCGCTCATCGGCCCCTTTCGATCCGCTGAATCGCCCTTCTTTCCTGATATTGGCCATCACGGCGGCATTTGCTACCCGTGCGGCGAACGGAGAACTCAGGAATGGCCGCAATCACGGTTTTCGAGACGGTCGCCGCGATGCGCGCGGCCGTGGCCGGCTGGCATGGCGCCGGCGAGACGGTGGCGCTGGTGCCGACCATGGGGGCGCTGCACGAGGGCCATATCGCGCTGGTGGCGGAAGGCCGGCGCCGGGCAAGCCGCGTCATCGTCACGATCTTCGTCAACCCGACGCAGTTCGCCCCGCATGAGGACTTCAAGAAATATCCGCGCACCTTCGACGCCGATTGCGCCAAGCTCGTCGCGGCCGGGGCCGACGCGGTGTTCTTCCCCTCGGTCGAGGAGATGTATCCGGCCGGCTTCGCGACGCGCGTCCTGCTGCTCGGCCCGGCCGCGGTCGGGCTGGAGGACCGCTTCCGCCCGACGCATTTCGAGGGCGTGGCGACGATCTGCTGCAAGCTCTTCACGCAAAGCCGGGCCGATTGCGCGATCTTCGGCGAGAAGGACTATCAGCAGCTCAAGGTCGTGACGCGGATGGCGACGGATCTCGACCTCGGCGTCGCGATCGTGCCGCTGGCGACGATCCGCGAGGCGGACGGGCTCGCCATGTCCTCGCGCAACCGCTACCTCTCGCCCGAGCAGCGGGCGCTGGCGCCGCTCCTCCATCGCGTGATGCAGGAGCTCGCCATCCGCATCCGCAACCGCGACGACCTGTTCAAGGCGGTGGCAGAGGCGCAGGAGGCGATCATCACCGCCGGCTTCGAGCTCGACTATCTGGAAGCGCGCCACGCCGAGACGCTGGCGCCGGTCACCTCCCTTGCGGACGGACCGATCCGCCTGCTCATCGCCGCGCGCATCGGCGGCACAAGGCTGATCGACAATATCGCGGCGTAGGCAGCCTACAGCAGCCCCAGCCCCGCCAATTCCCGCCGCAGCGCCTCCGGCATCTCGCCGAGATCGCCGCCGTGGTCGGCGAGATCGCGCGGCGCGTCCTTGGCCTCGAGATAGCGCCAGCCCTGGAAGGGGCGGTACGGGCGCGGCTCGACCGGCACAACCACCGGCTCCATCACGAGGTGGCAGCGGCCGATGCCCTCGCCGTCGGTGAAGGGGCGGATGTCGATCAGGCGCTGGCGCGCCGAGACCTGGCCCTTGATCACCCAGTAGAGCGAGCCGCCGTCGAGGATCTCCGCGACCTTTCTGGGCACCATGCGCGTGGTGTGAAGCTGCTCGGCCGGCTCGCCGCGGGCCCGGCGCTGGGCCATGCGCTCCGCGATCCACTCCTCGAGATCGGTGATCGATTCGGCGCCGACGCAGAGCTTGAGCAGGTGAAGGGGCATGGCGGCAAAATAGGCCCCTGTCCGCCGCAGGGCCAGCCGCCGCCGCGCTTCTCCACAGCCCCGCCCGCCTCCCTGCGGCGGCACGTCGACGCAGCCTTCCGCAGGGGAGCGGGCGAGCGGCTTCGATTCGGCGGTTGCCACGCCCGCCGCGATGCGGTTCACAATCCTCCCGCCCCCGAACCATGGAAGGACGCCCCCATGCGCGGACTAGCAGGCAAGGCCATCCTCGTCACCGGCTCCTCGACCGGCATCGGCCATGCGATGGCCGAGCGACTGGTCGCGGAGGGCGCGAAGGTGATGCTCCACGGCCGCGACGCGGGCGAGGTCGACGCGGCCGTCGTCCGGCTCGGCGCGGCCACGCGAGGCATGGCGGGCGATCTCGCCGACCCTGCGACCGCGCGGACGATCGTCGACGCCACCGTCGCCGCCTTCGGCCGCATCGACGGGCTCGTCAACAATGCCGGCATCTATCCGCGCGGCATCCCGGCCGAGACAACGGCCGCCTTCTTCGACCATGTCTTCGCGATCAACACGCGGGCGCCGCTGCTCTGCGCGGAAGCGGCGATCCGCGCTTTTCGCGCGCAAGGATCGCCCGGCGCCATCGTCACCGTCGGCTCGATCAACGCCTATTGCGGCCTGTCGAACCTCACCGTCTATGCGATGTCGAAGGGCGCGCTGATGACGATGACGCGCAACCTCGCCAACACGCTGGGGCCCGAGCGCATCCGCGCCAACCAGCTCAATGTCGGCTGGACCTGGACCGCCAACGAAGACGCCACACAGCAGCGCGAGGGCCGCAAGCCCGGCTGGCAGAACCATCTGCCGCCGCGCGACGCCCCGACCGGCCGGATCATGCAGCCGCAGGAGATCGCCGCCCATACCGCCTTCTGGCTTTCGGACGAGAGCGCGCCGGTCTCGGGCCAGATCTACGAGGCCGAGCAGTTCCCGGTGATCGGGCGCCTGTAAGGCAGCGTGCCCGCTCGCCTATTCCCCCAGCACCACGATCTTCGCGCCTTCCGCGACCTGTCCGCCCGGCTCGCCGGCGACCTCGCTGACCGTGCCGTCGCGCGGGGCGGTCAGCACATGCTCCATCTTCATCGCCTCGACGATGGCGAGCCTCTGGCCCTTGGTCACGGCCTCGCCCGGCGCCACGAAGAGCGCGACGAGCTTGCCGTGCATCGGCGCCTTGACCACGCCCCCGGCCCCCGCGGCCGCGTCGAGATCGACGCCGAAGGGATCGAACAGCGCGACCGCCGTCTGCCGGCCGCGATGGAGCGCGTACCAGATGCCGCCTTCGCCTTCGGCCAAGGCGATCTCGTGCTCGCCCTCGCCGATCGCCTGTCCCGGCAGGCTGACGCGGGCGCCATCGCCCTGCCACTCGATCAGCGCCTCGACGCGCTCGCCATCGACCAGGAGAGGCAGCCCGAGCGGCTGGCGCGGCATCAGCGAGAAGGCATCGGGATTTTGCCAGGGCGAGCGCGCCTCGCCTTCCGTCGCGGCGAGGCCCGCCGCCTGCCGCGCTTCCTCGAGCTGCAGGGCCGCCGCCGCCACGGCCGCCGCATCGAGCGGCTGCGGCGCGGCGCCGAGCGCGCTCATGTTGCGGTCGATGAAGCCGGTGTCGAACGCGCCTTTGCGGAAGCCTTCCGCCTCGGTGAGCCTCTTCAGAAAGGCGAGGTTGGTGCGCGGGCCGGCGACGATGGTCTCGCCCAGCGCGCTGCCCAGCCGGTCGAGCGCCTCGTCGCGCGTCGGGGCGTGCGCGATCAGCTTGGCGATCATCGGATCGTAGAACGGCGTCACCAGATCGCCGGCCTCGACGCCGCTATCGACGCGGATGCCTTCGCCTTGCGGGAATTGCAGCGCCCAGAGCCGGCCGGTCGAGGGCAGGAAGCCCTTCTCCGGATCCTCGGCATAGAGCCGCGCCTCGACGGCATGGCCTTGCGCCTTCACTTCTGCTTGCGTGAAGCCGAGCGGCTCGCCGGCCGCGACCTTGAGCTGCAATGCGACGAGGTCGAGCCCGGTGATCGCCTCCGTCACCGGATGCTCGACCTGAAGGCGCGTGTTCATCTCCATGAAATAGAAGCGGTCGGGGTGCAGGCCCTCGCGTCCGTCGGCGATGAACTCGACCGTGCCGGCCCCGACATAGCCGACGGCCTTCGCGGCTTCCGTCGCCGCCTTGCCCATGGCGGCGCGCATCGCCGCCGTCATGCCCGGCGCCGGCGCTTCCTCGATCACCTTCTGGTGGCGCCGCTGCAAGGAACAGTCACGCTCGTAGAGATGCACGACGTTGCCGTGGCCATCGCCGAAGACCTGGATCTCGATATGGCGGGGGCTGAGGACATATTTCTCGACCAGCACGCGGACGTCGCCAAAGGCGCTCGCCGCCTCGCGCTGCGCGCCGGTCAGGGCGTCTGCGAAATCCTCAGGCCGGTCGACCTTGCGCATGCCCTTGCCGCCACCGCCGGCGATCGCCTTGATCAGCACCGGATAGCCGATGCGCTGCGCCTCCCCGGCGAGGAAGCCCGGATCCTGTTGGGGCCCGTGATAGCCCGGCACCACCGGCACGCCGGCCTTCTCGACCAGCGCCTTGGCGGCGTCCTTCAGCCCCATCGCCCGGATCGCGGCGGCCGGCGGGCCGACGAAGACGATGCCCGCCGCCGCGCAAGCCTCGGCGAAATCGGCGTTCTCGGAGAGGAAGCCGTAGCCCGGATGGATGCAGGCAGCGCCCGCCTCCCGCGCGACGGCGAGAATCCTGGCCGTATCGAGATAGCTCTCGCGGGCAGGCGCGGGGCCGATCGCGTAAGCCTCGTCGGCCATCTCTACGAACAGCGCCTCAGCATCGGCCTCGGAGTAGACGGCGATGGTCCTCAAGCCCAGCCGCTTCGCCGTGCGGATGACCCGGCAGGCGATCTCGCCGCGATTGGCGATCAGGACGGAGGGCAGCTTGGCGGCGATCGTCATGGCGGCGGCATCCCTGGCTAATCCGAGGCGGGCTTCTGCCGGCCGGCCTTGACGCCGGAGCGGCGCTCCTTCGAGGCGAGCCTGCGTTCCTTCGAGGCCTTGGTCGGCTTGGTCGCGCGGCGAACTTCAGGGCGCACCGCCGCCGCCCGGATCAGCTCCAGCAGTCGCTCCACCGCTTCCTCGCGATTGCGCTTCTGGCTGCGATGCGCCTGGGCGACGATCACGATCACGCCGTCCTGCGTCAGCCTGCTGCCGGCGAGCTTCATCAGCCGGATCGCGACCTCGTTGGGCAGGTTGGGCGAGCGGCGCGCGTCGAAGCGGATCTGCACCGCGCTCGAGACCTTGTTGACGTGCTGGCCGCCCGGTCCGGAGGCGCGCACGAAGCTCTCCTCGATCTCGCTTTCGTCGATCGCGATGGACGCGGTGGCTTGAATCATGGGAGGAGCGTAGCGGAATTCACGGAGACATGCAGCGGTGAAGCCCTCTCGCGAGATCGCCGGCCTGATCGCGATCATGGCCGCGCTGCGCCGGCCGGAAACCGGCTGCCCCTGGGATCTGGAGCAGGATTTCGCCTCGATCGCGCCCTATACGGTCGAGGAAGCCTATGAGGTCGCCGACGCGATCGCCCGCGGCGACAGGCTCGATCTCAAGGACGAGCTCGGCGATCTCCTGCTCCAGGTCGTGTTCCATGCCCGCATGGCCGAGGAGGAGGGCTCCTTCGCCTTCCCCGACGTGGTCGAGGCGATCACCGGGAAGCTGATCCGCCGGCATCCGCATGTCTTCGGCGAGGCGCGCGATCTCTCCCCGGCCGAGGTCAAGGCGCTCTGGCACAGGATCAAGGCTGAGGAGAAGGCCGGGAAGGCGGCGGCGCGCGCGGCCGCCGGCCTGCCGCCGAAGACGGAGGAGACGGGCGTCCTCGCCGGCGTGCCGCAGACGCTGCCGGCGCTCACCCGCGCCTGGAAATTGCAGGCGCGGGCTTCGACCGTCGGCTTCGACTGGAACGACGCGCGGCTCGTGCTCGACAAGATCCGGGAGGAAACGGCCGAGATCGACGAGGCGCTCGGCAGCGGCGACAGGGCCGCGATCCGGGAGGAGATCGGCGACCTGCTCTTCGTCGTCGCCAACCTCGCCCGCCATGTCGATGCCGATCCGGAAGGGTGCCTCAGCGCCGCCAACGCCAAGTTCGAGCGCCGCTTCAAGGCGATCGAGGAATTCCTTGAGGCTGAAGGCAGAACGGCGAAGGAAGCGAGCCTCGACGAGATGGAAGCGCTCTGGCAGGCGGCGAAGCGGCGCGAGAAGGCGGCGGGGTAGAGCCGCTTTCAGGGGAAACCGCCCTTTGTCATTCCGGGGCGCGCCGCAGGCGCGAACCCGGAATGACAAAGGTGGTGCTCAGCCCTGCCGCTCGGCCTGCGGGAAACGCGCGGTGAACGCCCCTTGCCGCTCCGGCGGCAGCCGGACGGTCAGCTTCAGCCCGCCATCCTCGGCGTCCTCGCGCGCCAGGATTTCGCCATTGGCATGCAGCCAGGCGAGCGACCGGCCATCTCCCGGCGCAAGCTCCAGCGCATAGACCGGGCGGGTCAGCGCGATCCGCGCCTCGATCGCGCGCGTCAGGCGCTCGATCCCCTCTCCGGTCAGTGCCGAGACCAGCACCGGGCGCGCGCCCTCCGGCCGCAGCGTCGCGATGCCGAGCTGGCGCTCGCGCTCTGCGGGAACGAGCAGATCGGCCTTGTTCCAGACCTCGATGACGCGCTCGCCGTCGTCGGGGTTGATGCCGAGATCGCGCAGGATCGCCTGCACGTCGGCGGCCTGGGCCTGGGTGTCCTCATGCGAAACGTCGCGCACATGCAGCAGCACGTCGGCCTCGATCGCATCCTCCAGCGTGGCGCGGAAGGCGGCGACGAGCTGTGTCGGCAGGTCGGAGATGAAACCGACCGTGTCGGAGAGCATGACGCGCGCCCCGTGGGGCAGCTTGATCGCGCGCGCCGTCGGGTCGAGCGTGGCGAACAGCATGTCCTGCGCCAGCACCTCGGCCGAGGTCAGCCGGTTGAACAGCGTCGACTTGCCGGCATTGGTGTAGCCGACCAGCGCGACGATCGGATAGGGCACGCGCTTGCGGCTCAAGCGATGCAGCGAGCGGGTGCGCTTGACGCCCTCCAGATCGCGCTCGATCTTGGTCATCCGCTCCTGGATGATGCGCCGGTCGGCCTCGATCTGGGTCTCGCCGGGGCCGCCGAGGAAGCCGAAGCCGCCGCGCTGGCGTTCGAGATGGGTCCAGGAGCGCACCAGCCGGCTCTTCTGGTAGTTGAGATGCGCGAGCTCGACCTGGAGCGCGCCCTCCCGGGTGCGGGCGCGCCGCCCGAAGATCTCGAGGATCAGGCCCGTGCGGTCGATGACCTTGCAGCCGAACGCCTTTTCGAGGTTGCGCTGCTGGACCGGCGAAAGCGCGCAGTCCATCACGACGAGGCCGATCTCCTCGGCCTCGATGCGCTTGCCGAGCTCCTCGACCTTGCCCTTGCCGAGATAGGTCGCGGGCCGCAGCGCGCTCAGCAGCACCTGCACCGGCGCGACGACGGTGAGGTCGATTGCCGCCGCCAGCCCCACGGCCTCGTCCAGCCGCGCCGCGAAGGAGCGCTGGTTGGCGTCGACCGCGACGCCGCGCTTCTGCAGATAGGGCCCCACGACGAGCGCGCGCGTGTTCGCCGCGATGTCGCGTTCGATCTCGTCGAGCGGCTTCGCGCCCGTTACCCGCGTAGCCGCCCGTTTCTCGTCGTCCGTGTGGCTTGTCGCCAAATCAGTTCTTGTCCGTGTCCTCGGGCTCGAACAACTGCACCGGATGGCCGGGCATGATGGTCGAGATCGCATGCTTGTAGACGAGCTGCGAGTGACCGTCGCGGCGCAGCAGCACGCAGAAATTGTCGAACCAGGTGACGACGCCCTGCAGCTTGACGCCGTTGACGAGGAAGATCGTCAGCGGGATCTTCTGCTTGCGCACATGGTTGAGGAAGGTGTCCTGGAGGTTCTGTGCCCGCTCGGCGGCCATGATCGTTCCTGTTGTTGGGATCGCCGATCGGATTTAAATCCAGCGATCCAGTTCGTTCCGTTTGAAACCGGCGGCGCATTCCGCCGGCATTCGGAACACCGACGCGCCATTAGATCGTCGACTTCGCTCACAACGCAAGTGCAGCAACGCCGAGTTTTACGCATGACGCCTGCGCGTTGCGCAAATGGACATGGGTGGAGCGCCTGCCTCAGCCGACGCCGAGCGACTTGAGCTTGCGGTGCAGCGCCGAGCGCTCCATGCCGATGAACTCGGCCGTGCGCGAGATGTTGCCGGAGAAGCGCGCGATCTGCGCGATCAGGTATTCGCGCTCGAAGATCTCGCGGGCATCGCGCAGCGGCAGGCTCATCAGCCGCTCGCCGCCCGAGCCCGACGGCGTCGTCGGCACCATGGCGCCGACCTCGGCCGGCAGCATCTCGATCGTCACCTCGGCGGTCGGGTCGCCCTGGGTCAGGATCATCAGCCGCTCGACGTTGTTGCGCAGCTCGCGGATGTTGCCCGGCCATTCGTGCGATTGCAGCACGGCCATGGCGTCGCTGCCGATCCGGCGCTTCGGCAGGCCGGTGGCGAGCGAGATCTGCTCCATGAAGAACTCGATCAGCTCGGGCACGTCCTCGCGCCGCTCCGACAGCGGCGGCACCTTGACCGGCACGACGCTGAGGCGATGGTAGAGATCCTCGCGGAAGTGCCCGTCCGCGATCAGCCGTGCGAGATCCCGGCTCGACGAGGAGATGACGCGGACATCGACATGGACCCGCGTCGCGCCGCCGACGCGCTGGAAATTCTGGTCGACGAGCACGCGCAGGATGCGGTTTTGCGTCTCGCGCGGCATGTCGCCGATCTCGTCGATATAGAGCGAGCCGCCATGGGCCTCCTCGAGCGCGCCGATCCGGCGCGAGCGGCCGTCGCCGCCCTCGACGCCGAACAGCTCCTCCTCCATCGTCTCGGGCGTGATCGTCGCCGCGTTGATGACGACGAAGGGCCCGCTGGAGCGGGTCGAGGCTTCGTGCAGCGTGCGCGCCGCCAGCTCCTTGCCGCAGCCGGGCTCGCCGGTGATCAGCACGCGCGCATTGGTGGGCGCGACGCGCTCGATCGTCTGGCGCAGCTGGTTGACGACCGTGGTGTGGCCGACGATGCGGTCGGCCTGGACCGAACGGGTCTTGAGCTCGCGGACCTCGCGGCGCAGGCGCGAGGCTTCGAGCGCGCGCTCGGCGACCAGCACCAGCCGGTCGGCCTTGAACGGCTTCTCGATGAAGTCGTAGGCGCCGCTCTTGATCGCCGAGACCGCCGTCTCGATGTTGCCGTGGCCGGAGATCATCACCACCGCGAGATCGGGATGGCTCTCCTTGATCAGCTCCAGCACCTGCAGGCCGTCGAGCCGGCTGCCCTGCAGCCAGATATCGAGGAAGACGAGGTTCGGCCGCCGCGAGGCGATCGCGGCCAGCGCCTCGTCGGCGGAGCCTGCCTTGCGGGTGCGGTAGCCCTCGTCCTCCAAGAGGCCGGCGACCAGATCGCGGATATCGACTTCGTCATCCACTACCAGGATGTCAGCGCTCATAGGCGTATCCCATTGCTCGCATTCGTGTCGGGCGCATCGCCGGCCTCGGCCTGCGGGGCCGGCCCTACTTCGGGGAACCAGAGGCGGATGCGCGCGCCGCGCGCCCCGCCGGCGGCATCCGGGCGGTCGAGCAGCTCGATGCCGCCGCCATGGTCCTCCAGGATCTTGCCGACGATGGCGAGGCCCAGGCCCGTGCCCCCCTCGCGCGTCGTCATATAGGGCTCGAGCAGCTTCTGGCGCTGGTCCGCCGGCAGGCCCTTGCCGTTGTCGATGACGTCGATGACGATCCGGCCGCCCTCCTCGCGCGCCAGATTGACCTCGATGCGGCCCTGCCCGCGCTCGTCGGCCGGCACGGCCTCGATCGCCTCGGTCGCGTTCTTGATGACGTTGGTCAGGGCCTGGGAAATCAGGCGCCGGTCGAAGCGGGCCGGCACGGCGTCCGCCGGCAGCGTCTCGGCGATCGTCGTGCCCGGATTGCCGACGCGCCAGAGGAAGACGATCTGGCGCACGGTCTCGACGATATCCTCGCTGGCGAGCGAGGGCTTGGGCATGCGGGCGAAGGAGGAGAACTCGTCGACCATGCGCCTGATGTCCTCGACCTGCCGCACGATGGTGTCGGTGCACTGGTCGAAGACGTCCTTGCCCTCGGTGATGACACGCCCGAAGCGGCGCTTGATGCGCTCGGCCGAGAGCTGGATCGGCGTCAGCGGGTTCTTGATCTCATGGGCGATGCGGCGGGCGACATCGGCCCAGGCGGCCGTGCGCTGGGCCGAGACGAGGTCGGTGATGTCGTCGAGCGTGACCACGAGACCGGCGCCCGTCCCCTCACCCTCGCGCACCGCGCGGATATTGACCATCCGGTCCTGGCCGGCGCGGGTGAAGGCGACCTGGCCGGAGCTCTGGCGCTGCCGGTTGTGCAGCGCCTCGGAGACGAAGCCCGCCACCTCCGGCGCGATCTCGGCGATCGGCTTGCCGAGAAGGCGCCCGCCGGTGCCGAGCAGGCTCTCGGCCGAACGGTTGATCGTGGTGACGTGGCCGTCGCCGTCGAGGCTGAGCACGCCGGAGGAGACGCCCGACAAGACCGTCTCGGTGAAGCGCCGGCGCCGGTCGATGACCTCGCTCGCCGTGACCAGGCTGTCGCGCTGGCGGCGCAGCTCCGCCGTCATCTTGTTGAAGGTCTCGCCGAGATGGGCGAGATCGCCCTCCGATCGTCGGATCGGCACCTGGACGTAGAAATTCCCGCTCGAGACCTGGTCGGTCGCGTCGATCATCCGCCGGATCGGCGCGACGAGGCCGTTGGCGAAGCTCAGGCCCAGCCAGATCGCCGAGAGCAGCAGGATCAGCGCGATCAGCCCGTACATCGAGGCGAAGGCGACCTGGACGCCCTTGCGGCGCGCATCGATCGACAGATACTCGACGGCGGCCCCGCGCGCGACCGCGGGGAACTCGACGGCGAGCGGATCGACCTCGCGGGCGACGTGCAGGAAGCTGTTGTCATAGGTCGGCAGCTTCATCACGGCGCCGAACACCGTCCCCGTCCGGGGAATGACGCAGATCGGCTCCGGCGCGGAGCGCGCATCGTCGAAGGCGGCCTGGTCGGGCATCGGCGGATTGCGCAGCACGTTGATGTTGGCCCGCGCGATGACCTTGTCCGGCGGCTGGATGATCGCGACGACAGGCAGGCCGAGCGCGGTGGCGCGCGAGGTCAGGAAGGTATCGAACCATTTGCGGTCGACGTCGAAGGCGGGCTTGGCCCGGCTCAGATCATCCGCCAGCACGCGGATCTCGCGGCCGAGCGAGCGGCACTGGCTGGCGGCATAGGCATCGGCGACCTCGACCGACTTGAAGACCGCGTCGCGCATGCGGTCCGAGAACCACGGCTCCAGCCCGCGCTCGATCGTGATCGTCGCGATGATGGCGACGAGCACCGCCGGCAGCGCCGCCATGATGCTGAACAGGCCGACGATGCGCACATGCAGGCCCGCCGCCGCCGCCCCCGCCTTGCGGGCGCGGATCAGCACGGCGGCCTCGAAGGCGACGATGACGATCAGCACCAGGATCAGCAGGGCATTGAGCACGAAGACGCCGACCACGACCTCGTGCACGGGCACGATCGGCGTGGCGCCGGAGAGCACGAGGAAGGTGAGCAGCGCCGAGACCAGCGCCAGCGCGACGACGATTCCCCCGACCCAGCCGGAGACGCGACGGGATTTCTCCTCGCCGCGCGGCATCATCCTGGCTTCGCTGACAGAAGCGGACACGGTTTGACGACAGCTCCGATGGGGCAGGAACGCAACGGGTCGCGCCTGCGGGGGCGCCTGTGATGCGCCGCCGCAACGGTGTTGTCAAAATATGACATCCGCAAGGCAGCCCGCCTCAGCGCGGCGAGCGGACCACCTGCATGTCGAGCTCCCGGATCTTCTTGCGCAGGGTGTTGCGGTTGAGGCCCAGCAGCTCCGCGGCGCGGATCTGGTTGCCGCGCGTGGCCGCCAGCGCCGCCGCGATCAGCGGCGGCTCGATCTCGCGCAGGATGCGGTGATAGAGGCCGGGCGGCGGGATCGCGTCGCCGAATCCGCTGAAATACCGGCCAAGATGCCGCTCGACCGAGCCCGACAGCGTCTCCGCCCGCTCGGGCGCCGCCGGCGCCCCGGCAAAGCCCGTGCCCACGGCGGCCGGCTGCAACTCGGCCTCGACGATCGGGGCGGTGATCGTTTCCTGGGGATAGAGCGCGGCCAGCCGCCGCACGAGGTTCTCGAGCTCCCGGACATTGCCCGGCCAGCGATAGCGGCGCATCACCTCCATCGCCTCCGAATCGACCTGCTTCAGCGGCAGGCCCTCCTTCTCGACCAGCGTGAAGAAATGGCGGACGAGGTCGGGGATGTCCTCGACGCGCTCGCGCAAGGGCGGCAGGCGGATCGGCACCACATTCAGCCGGAAGAACAGATCCTCGCGGAACAGCCCCTGCGCGATCGAGATGCGCAGGTCCTTGTTGGTGGCGGCGACGATGCGGACATTGGTCTTGATCGGCGTGCGCCCGCCGACCGTGGTGTATTCGCCCTGCTGGAGCACGCGCAGGAGCCGGGTCTGCGCCTCCATCGGCATGTCGCCGATCTCGTCGAGGAAGAGCGTGCCGCCCTCCGCCTGCTCGAAGCGGCCCGAGGAACGCGTCAGCGCCCCGGTGAAGGCGCCCTTCTCATGGCCGAACAGCTCCGATTCGATCAGGTCCTTCGGGATCGCGGCCATGTTGATCGCGACGAAGGGGCCGTTGCGGCGTTTGCCGTAATCGTGCAGCGCGCGCGCCACCAGCTCCTTGCCGGTGCCGGATTCGCCGTTGATCATCACGGTGAGGTCGATCGGCATCAGCCGCGCCAGCGCGCGGTAGACGTCCTGCATCGCCGGCGAGCGGCCGATCAGCGGGATATCCTCGGGCTCGGCCGCATGCCCGCGCGCCACCTCCCCGCGCGGGCGCGACATCGCGCGGCCGACGATGGCGACGAGCTCCTTCAGGTCGAAGGGTTTCGGCAGATATTCATAGGCGCCGCGCTCCGAGGCCTTGATCGCCGTCATGAAAGTGTTTTGCGCGCTCATCACGATGACCGGCAGATCGGGCCGCGCCCGCTTGATGCGCGGCAGGAGGTCGAAGGCGTTGCCGTCCGGCATCACCACATCGGTGATGATCAGGTCGCCGAGCCCCTGCGCCGCCCAGGTCCAGAGGGTGGCGGCCTGGCCGGTGGTGCGGACGTCGTAGCCCGCCCGGGCGAGCGCCTGGTTGAGGACGGTGCGGATCGCGGCGTCGTCGTCGGCGACGAGGATGTGACCGGTCGGCATCTGTGCGGCCCCTAGGTTGCCTGCCCCGGCCTGAGCTGGTGCAGGGGCAGGAGGATCCTGAAATGCGTCCGGCGCGGAACGGATTCGCACTCGACGATTCCGCCGTGATCGCCGATCACCTTGGCGACGAGTGCAAGTCCAAGGCCACTCCCCTGGGCCTTGGTGGTGACGAAGGGATCGAACAGGTGCGGCACCAGATCGGCCGGGACGCCCGGGCCGTTGTCGCGCACCCCGATCTCGAGCGGCAGCGCGATGCGCTCGCCGGAGCCCGGCACCTGCAGGCGGATGCCGGGACGATAGGCGGTGGTGAGCGTGATCTCGCCGTCGCCGGTCTCGGCGCCGATGGCCTCGGCGGCGTTCTTGACGAGGTTGAGCAGCACCTGGACGAGCTGGTCGCGGTTGCCCGCGACCGGCGGCAGGGAGGGATCATAGCTTTCCGTGAAGCGGATATGCCGCGCGAAGCCGGAGCGGGCGAGGCGCTTTACATGGTCGAGCACGTCATGGACGTTGACCGCCTCGCGCTCGCCCGGCCGTTCGTCGCCGAACAGCTCGACCCGCTCGACCAGCTTCACGATCCGGTCGGTCTCGTCGCAGATGAGCTGCGTCAGCATCCGGTCGTCGTCGGAGATCGCGCCTTCGAGCAGCTGCGCCGCGCCCCGGATGCCCGAGAGCGGGTTCTTGATCTCGTGCGCCAGCATGGCGCCGAGCGCCGTGATCGAGCGCGCTGCCCCCCGATGCGTCAATTGCCTGTCCATTTTTTCGGCAATTGTCCGTTCCTGCAGCATCAGCACGACCGCATCGCCCTCGCCCGGCAGCGGCGAGGCGAAGACGTCGACGATATGATCGCTGCCGAGGCGCGGCGTGCCGAGATCGAGGCGGTATTCGCTGACGCTGGCGCCGCGCCGGCGCACCTCCTCGATCACGCCGAGCACCGGCGAGCCGAAGGCGACGAGATCGTCGATGCGCTGGCGCTTGAGCAGGGCGGCGCCGGACTGGAAGAAATCCTCGGCCGCGGTGTTGGCATAGAGCACCGCATGCCCCGCCCCGATCACCAGGACCGGCATCGGCAGCACGTTCAGCGCCTGGAGCTCGATCGCATCGGCAAGGTTCGCGGCAAGCTTGCCCGTCATCGGCTGCCCTCCCGGCCTTCAGGCCGCTTCGCGGCTGCGCCCGGTCGAGAACAGTCCGGCGAGCGCCGCCAGGACCTGCCGCGGCTCGTCCGAGGTCAGGAGCAGGCGGCGCCGCTCCGGATCAGGTGCGCAGCCCTCCGCCACCGCGTCGTCGGCATAGGCGGCGAGATGCTTGCGCGCGTGGCGCACGCCGTGCGCCGTCCCCATCAGGGCGAGCAGCCCCTCATAGTGCTCGCAGGCCATGGCGAGCTTCTCCGCAAGCGTCGGCGGCCGGACCTCGCGCCCGTCGAGCGCCGCGCCGATCTCGCCGACGAGCCAGGGCCGGCCGAGCGCGGCGCGCCCGACCATCACGCAATCCGCTCCCGACTGGGCGAGGCAGGCCCGCGCATCCGCCACGTCATGCACGTCGCCATTGGCGACCAGCGGAAAATCGCCAACGCTACGCACCGCCGCGATCGCCCGCCAATCCGCCCTGCCCTTGTAGAATTGCTGGCGCGTGCGGCCATGGACCGTGATCATCCGCGCCCCCGCGGCGACGGCCCGGCGGGCGAGCTCGGGTGCGTTGCGGGAGGCGTCGTCCCAGCCCAGCCGCATCTTGACCGTCACCGGCAGGCGCGTGGCGGCGACCGCCGCCTCGACCAGCGCGAGCGCATGGTCGAGATCGCGCATCAGCGCCGAGCCCGCCCAGCCGCCCGTCACCTTCTTGGCCGGGCAGCCCATGTTGATGTCGACGATCGCCGCGCCATTGGCCTCGGCCAGCCGCGCCGCCTCGCCCATCCAGTAGGGGTCGCAGCCGGCGAGCTGCACGACATGCGGAAAGACGCCCTCGCCTTCGGCCCGGATGCGCGCTTCCTCGCTGCCGCGCACGAATTCGTCGGAAGCGACCATCTCCGACACGACGAGGCCCGCGTGCCGGCGCGCCGCGAGCCGGCGCATGACGATGTCGGTCACACCGGACATCGGCGCCAGGAAGGCGCGGGACGCGATGGGGATGCCTGCGATGTCCAAGGAACCAGCCTGCTTTTAAGGCATTTCTGCGGATGCATATTTATTGGACGATGCTGCGGGAGCGCAAGGCTTCGCGCGTCGATATTGCAGCGCAATGGCGCCAGACCCCCTGCCCCAGTGCGGCGGAATTGGTTATGGCATGCGCCCACGATCCCGCTCGCCGTGAGGACCCAGCGCCGTGCTTCGTCAATCTGATGCCCTCCCGCCCGTCGCAGCCCTCCTCGTCGCGGCCGGCAAGGGCCTGCGGGCCGGCGGCAACGAGCCGAAGCAGTACAGGCTCGTCGAGGGCCGCCCCGTCCTCACCCATGCGCTCACGCCCTTCCTGGCGGAGCCGGCGATCGCGCGCGTCGCGATCGTGATCGGCGAGGGCGACGAGGCGCGCTACGCCAATGCCGTCGCCGGGCTCGACGGCGCCCGCCTTGCCGCCCCGACGCTGGGCGGGCCGACGCGCCAGGCATCGGTCCGGCGCGGCCTGCTCGCGCTCTCCCGCGAGGGTTTCGACGGCATCGTGCTGGTCCATGACGCGGCGAGGCCCTTCGTCACGGGCGCCCAGATCGGCGCCGCGATCGGCCGGCTCGGCGCGGGCGGCATCGCCGCGATCCCCGCCTTGCCCATGACCGACACGGTGAAGCGCACCGGCGCCGACGGCCATGTCGTGGAGACGCCGCCGCGCAGCGAGCTCGTCACCGTCCAGACGCCGCAGGCCTTCCGCTTCAGGCCGCTGCTGGAAGCCCATGAGGCGGCGGAAGCGGCGCAGCTCAACGGCTTCACCGACGATGCCGCCCTGATGGAATGGGCGGGCCATCCGGTCGCGACCTTCCCCGGCGACCCGGCCAATGTGAAGCTGACCCATGCCGAGGATTTCCTGCAGCTCGCGGCGCGTTCGGCCGAGGCGCTGGTGACGCGGGTCGGCACCGGCTACGACGTCCATGCCTTCGGGCCGGGCGACCATCTCTGGCTCGGCGGGGTGAGGATCGGGCACGATCGCGGCGTGATCGCCCATTCCGACGGCGACGTCGCGCTGCATGCCCTGACCGACGCCCTGCTCGGCGCGCTCGCCGAGGGCGATATCGGCACGCATTTCCCGCCGAGCGACCCGCAATGGCGCGGCGCGGCCTCGGCCCGGTTCCTCGCCTTCGCCGCGGCGCGGGTCGGCGAGCGCGGCGGGCGCATCGATTTCCTCGACCTCACCGTGGTCTGCGAGGCGCCGAAGATCGGCCCGCATCGCGAGGCGATCCGCGCCGAGATCGCGGCGATCGCCGGCATCCCCTCAAGCAAGGTCGCGATCAAGGCGACGACCTCCGAGCGCATGGGCTTCACCGGCCGGGGCGAGGGTCTCGCCGCGCTCGCCACCGCGACGATCCGCCTGCCCGAGGAGGACTGACCCATGTTCGACGCCGAGATCACCGCCCTGGCCGAAACGGTTCTGTCGGGCTGCCGTGGGCGCGGGCTCGCGGTGGCCACGGTCGAATCCTGCACGGGCGGCCTGGTCTGCGCTGCCCTGACCGCGATCGCGGGCTCCTCCGATGTCGTCGCCGGCGGGCTGGTGACCTATTCCAATGCCGCCAAGACGACCCTCGCCGAGGTGCCGGCCGGGCTGATCGACGCCCATGGCGCCGTCAGCGAGGCGGTCGCGCGGGCCATGGCGGAAGGAGGCCGGGCGCGGCTAGGCACGGATCTCGCCGTCGCCGTCACCGGCGTCGCCGGCCCGGGCGGCGGCACGCGGCACAAGCCGGTCGGGCTCGTCCACTTCGCCTGTGCCGGGGCGAACGCCACCCGCCATCGCGAGATGCGGTTCGGTGCCCTCTCGCGCGACGAGATCCGGCGGCTTTCCGTCCTCGTCGCGCTCGAATTGCTGCGCGACGCGGCCGGCTGAAGCCCGTCAGAGCGCGAGCTTGCGCCAGATCGCGCCGATGACGTCGGCATAGTCGTCCCGCCAGGGCCGCGTGCCGGTGCCCTGCTCGACCTGCCAGTTCTCCTCCGGAGCGAAACGCAGATCGGCGGGGGCGCGTGCGACCATCGCGACCTGCGGCGAGAGCTTCTGCTGCCTGCTCAGCTCCGGCGTCTGGCGAGGCTCGCGGACCCAGGTGACGAGCCCGTGCTAGCGCGCCGTCGCGGCGACGACGGGAGCCAGGTCCATGTTCCGGTTGGAGATATGGAACAGCAGCGCCCCGCCCGGCGCGAGCCGGGACAGATAGAGCCCCATCGCCTCGCGCGTCAGCAGATGCACCGGGATCGCGTCCGAGGAGAAGGCGTCGACGACGATCAGGTCGAGCGAGCCCGCCGCCGCGTCGGCGAGCGTCAGCCGGGCGTCGCCGATCACGAACGGGGCATCGGGGGCGCACTGGCTGATGAAGGAGAACTGCGCCGGGTCGGTCGCGATCGAGACGACGCGGGTGTCGATCTCGTAGAAAGTCCAGTGCTCGCCGGGGCGGGTCTGGCAAGCGAGCGAGCCCGTCCCGACGCCGACCGAGGCCACCTTGCCGAGCACCCCGCCGCGCGCGCGCCGGAGCGCCTCGATGCCATCGGCAATGCCGCCGCCGGTGAAGTAATAGCTCAGCGGCTCGGGGCGGCCCGTGACCGGGCTGCCATCGTCGTTGCGCAGACGCTGCACGCCATGAACGGTCGTTCCATGCGCGAGGCTGCGGAAGCGTCCGTCCTCCGCCTCGAGAATGCGGTGGATCCCGAAGAAGGAGCGGACGGAATCGGTGCGCCGCCAGTCATTGGCGAGCAGAAACGCCATCATGCAGCCGGCGGTCGCGATCAGGCCCAGCTTCAGGACGCGCAGCCTCTCTCCGATGGCGCCGATCCCCGGACGGCAGAGCAGCCCGGCGACCATCAGCATCGGGTATTCGATCACCGTATTGAACAGCATCGGTGCCAGCAGGCCGCAGAACAGCCCGCCGAGCACGCCGCCGAACGACATCCACAGGTAGAATTCCGTCAGCCGCGACGCATCGGGCCGACGCTTCACCAGCTCGCCATGCGCGACCATGGCCGTGACGAAGAACAGCCCCAGATGCAGCGCGAGCGAATAGCCCCAGCCGATCCGAAACTTGGCCGCGACGGCGAGGAGCAGGGCAAACATCAAGGCGATCTGGAGATGCAGCATCCAGCGATGCGGCAGGATCGGGCGGCGCTGGAAGACGATGACGAAGGTCAGCAGGAACAGCGCCAGCGGCATCACCCAGAGCAGCGGCACGGCCGCGACATCCGTGGAGATGTGCGCGGTGACGGCCACCAGCAGCCCCGACGGGACGAAGGCGAGCGCGACCCAGCCGAAGCGCTGGGCGTTGGTGACCGGCGCGGCCGGAGCGGCCTCGACGGGCGCAGCCGCGTCCGCCCGGCCGGCGCCGATGGCGAGCCCCGCGCAGCCGGCGATTCCCGCCAGCAGCAGCGCGAAGCCCCAGGCCCAGCCGCTGGCCTGCAGGGCGAGCGGCAGCAGCGGCTCGACGAGGAAGGGATAGGCGATCAGGGCGAGGAAGCTGCCGGCATTCGAGGCGGCGTAAAGGAAATAGGGGTCGGCAGCATGGCTGTGGCCGGTCCGCGCGAACCAGGCCTGGAGCAGCGGGCCGTTGGCGGCGACGGCGAAGAACGGCAACCCGACCGAGGCCGTGAACAGGCCGATCAGCCAGAGGACCTCTCCCTCCTGCGGCGGCCGCTCGAAGCCGGCTGCGATATGGATCGGCAGGCTGATCGCCAGGACCGCGATCATCAGCCCCAGATGGATCAGCGCGGCGCGGCGCAGCGCGAAGCGGCTGACGAGCAGATGGGCATAGCCGTAGCCTGCGAGCAGCACGGCCTGGAAGAACACCATGGCGACCGACCAGACGCCCGGCGAGCCGCCCAGCTTCGGCAGCACCATCTTGGCGAACATCGGCTGGATGCCGAACAGCAGGAAGGCCGAGACGAAGATCGTCGCGACATAGACGGGAAGCGTCGCCGCCATGCGGCGCGCCTGGAGGCGATCGACGGTCCGTGCGGCGGATGCATCCATGGCATGTCCTCGGCTGAATGCCGCACCATGCCAGGCAGGGCTTAAGAGCCCGTCACTGCCGGCGCCGCACCCCGGCCATAGACCAGCTCGGCGCGTTTCTCGAAGGCTTCGGCGAACTTCCGGAACGCCTTGTCGAACATCGCGCCCATCAGCAGGCCGAGCATGCGGCTGGCGAATTCGTAGGAGATGAAGAAGCCGACCTCGCAGCCCGTGCCCTGCGGCTTGAAGGTCCAGCGGTTCTCCAGATAGCGGAACGGCCCGTCGACATATTCGACCAGGATCCTGAGGTTTTCCGGATCGAGCGTGACGCGGCTGGTGAAGGTCTCGTGGATCGCCTTGTAGCCGACGCTCATATCCGCCAGCAGCACCTCGCCGCCGCCCTCGCGCGGCGTGCGCCGGCGCACCGTCAGCCCCTCGCAGAGCGGCAGGAACTGCGGATATTTCTCGACATCGGCCACGAGCGCGAACATCTGCTCGGGCGAGTGCCGCACCCGGCGGGTGCTGTTGAACATCGGCATCGCGGGGCGCCGTCAGCCGCTGAGCTTGGCCGCCCGCGCATCGCGCAGCCGCGCGAAATCCTCGCCGGCATGATGCGAGGAGCGTGTCAGCGGCGTCGAGGACACCATCAGGAAGCCCTTGGCATAGGCGATGGTCTCGAAGCTCTTGAACTCGTCGGGCGTGACGAAGCGGATCACCGCATGGTGCTTGCGCGAGGGCGCGAGATACTGGCCGATGGTCATGAAATCGACCTCGGCCGAGCGCAGATCGTCCATGAGCTGGAGCACTTCGTTGCGCTCCTCGCCGAGCCCCACCATGATGCCCGACTTGGTGAAGATCGCCGGATCGAGCTCCTTCACCCGCTGCAGCAGCCTGAGCGAATGGAAATAGCGGGCGCCCGGCCTGACCTTCAGGTATTTGCCCGGCACGGTTTCGAGATTGTGGTTGAACACGTCGGGCCTGGCGGCCACGACCACTTCGAGCGCGCCGGGCTTGCGCAGGAAGTCCGGCGTCAGGATCTCGATGGTGGTCGAGGGCGAGGCTTCACGGATCGCGGCGATGACGCGGGCGAAATGCTCGGCGCCGCCGTCCCCGAGATCGTCGCGGTCGACCGAGGTGATCACGACATGCTCGAGCCCGAGCTTGACCACGGCCTCGGCGATCTTGCGCGGCTCTTGCGCGTCGAGCGGCAGCGGCACGCCGGTCTTCACGTTGCAGAAGGCGCAGGCCCGCGTGCAGGTGTCGCCCATGATCATGAAGGTGGCGTGCTTCTTCTCCCAGCACTCGCCGATATTGGGGCAGCCGGCCTCCTCGCAGACCGTGACCAGCTTCTCGGCCTTCACGATCTTCTGGGTCTCGGCCCATTTCGCCGAGCCCGGTGCCTTGACGCGGATCCAGTCCGGCTTGCGCAGGACCGGGTTCTCCGGGCGCTTCTGCTTCTCGGGATGGCGCAGCTCCGCGGCCGGTCCACGGGATTCGGCCTTCGGATTGCCGGCATTGGGCCGCGGATCGCGATTCAGAAGGTCGAGGACGAGCGCCATGTCGGGGTCCGGGCTTTCCAAGGCGGGAGCCGGCCGGGCCGGCCCCTCCTAGCTAACCCTCAACGCGTTCAGCCGCAACTGCCGGCCCCGCCGGCGGGAGCGCCTCACCTGCGACCGCGCGCCGCGTTCCAGACCACGATCACGATGACGGCGCCGGCGACCGCCGCGGTCAGCGTCCGCCAGAAGCCGAAGACCGGAATCTCCACGAGCTCCGCGAGCTTGGCGCCGACGAAGGACCCCGCCACGCCGACGAGCATGTTGGTGAAGAGGCCGTGATCGGACGAGGTCAGGCGCTCGGCGATCCAGCCGGCGATGACGCCGATCAGGAGCGTCATGAAGAAGCCGTAGCCCGGCTGGGCCATGGTGGCGGCGAAGCTTTCCATCTCGGACAGTCCCCAGCTTATGCGCGGATGCGCGGCGACAATAACGACGAGAGCCGGCCGAAGTTCCGCGTCCGGGCCGGTCAGGCGATGAAGCGCGCCAGCAGGATGACGAGAACGGCGCCGATGACCGCCATGCCGGCCTCGTCGAGGAGACGATAGCCGGTATTCAGCCGCCAGCCGGTCAGGCGCACGATGCCCTGCCCGACCAGCATGCCGAGCACGCCGACGACCGCATGCCGGACCATCCCGCCGCCACCGACGATCAGGCTGGCGGCGAAGCCCGTGACGGTGCCGAACGCCACCGTCGGCACGATGACGCTCAAGTCGAGCGGCAGCCCCCGGCGCGGCGGCAGGATCTCGATCTCCTCGTCGCGGACGATGCGATCGGGCTTGGGCGATTTGCGGGTGCGGGGCGGCATGGCGGCAATATGAGGGTGGACAGGCCGCGCGCCAAGGAGCGGGGACGCTACATTCGTCATTCCGGGGCATGGCGAAGCCATGAACCCGGAACCCACGACCGGGCGCGCCCTTGAATCCGCTTGGAGAAGCGTTGCACCCCGCCGCGGGTTCCGGGTTCGCGCCTGCGGCGCGCCCCGGAATGACGGACGTGGAGCCTCAGGCGTTCAGCACCTTGCCATAGGCGTCGAGCACGGCCTCCTTCATCGCCTCCGACAGGGTCGGATGCGGGAAGACGGTGTGCATCAGCTCTTCCTCGGTCGTCTCGAGGTTCATCGCCACGACGAAGCCCTGGATCAGCTCGGTCACTTCCGGGCCTACCATGTGGGCGCCGACGAGCTTGCCGGTCTTGGCGTCGAAGATCGTCTTGACCAGGCCGGAATCCTCGCCGAGCGCCACCGCCTTGCCGTTGGCGACGAAGTTGAAGCGGCCGACCTTGAGCGCGTGGCCGGCGGCCTTGGCCTTCGCCTCGGTCAGGCCGACGCTGGCGATCTGCGGGTGGCAATAGGTGCAGCCCGGGATCATCGCCTTGTCCATCGGGTGCGGGTGCAGGCCCTTGATCGCCTCGACGCAGATCACCGCCTCATGCTCGGCCTTGTGGGCCAGCATCGGCGGGCCGGCGACGTCGCCGATCGCATAGAGGCCCTTGACGTTGGTGCGGCAGAATTCGTCGATGACGATCGTGCCGCGGTCGGTCTTCACGCCGAGCGCCTCGAGGCCGAGATTCTCGACATTGCCGACGACGCCGACCGCCGAGATCAGCCGCTCGGCGGAGATCGTCTGCTTGGCGCCCTTCTCGTCCTCGACATGGGCGGTGACGGAATCGGCACCCTTCTCGACCTTGGTCACCTTGGCGCCGGTCAGGATCTTGATGCCCTGCTTCTCGAAGGCTTTTCGCGCGAAGGCCGCGATCTCGGCATCCTCGACGGGCAGGATCTGCGGCAGGAGCTCGACCACCGTCACCTCGACGCCCAGCGTCCGGTAGAAGGAGGCGAACTCGATGCCGATCGCGCCCGAGCCCATCACGAGCAGCGATTTCGGCAGCTTCGCCGGCACGAGCGATTCGAAATAGGTCCAGATCAGCTTGCCGTCCGGCTCGATGCCGGGCAGCGCGCGCGGCCTCGCACCCGTCGCGACGATGATGTGGTCGGCGGTATAGCTGCCCTCGCCCTTGGCGTTCTTCGGCGGCGGCACCTGCGGCTGCATCGCCGGCTTCCTGGTCGGCGCGACCGCGATCGTGCCGGGCTTCGTAAGCTTCGCCTCGCCCCAGATCACGTCGACCTTGTTCTTCTTCATCAGGAACTGGACGCCGTTGTTCATCCGCTGGGCGATGCCGCGCGAACGCTTCACGACTGCCTCCAGATCGGCCTTGAACGAGCCTTCCAGCGTCAGTCCGTAATCCTTGGCGTGCTCGCCGTAATGCAGGATCTCGGCCGAGCGCAGCAGCGCCTTGGTCGGGATGCAGCCCCAGTTGGAGCAGATGCCGGCGAGATGCTCGCGCTCGACGATCGCGGTCCTGAAGCCGAGCTGGGCGGCCCGGATCGCGGCGATGTAGCCGCCGGGCCCGGAGCCGATGACGATGATGTCGTAGTCAGCCATGGTTTCTCTCCCGCCGCCGTCAGACCAGCATCGCCATGGGCTTCTCGATATAGCCCTTGAATGCCTGCAAGAGCTCGGCGCCGAGCGCGCCGTCGACGGCGCGATGGTCGGTCGAGAGCGTCACCGACATCACCGTCGCGACAGCCGGCTGGCCGCCCTTGACGACGACGCGCTGCTCGCCGGCGCCGACCGCCAGGATCGTCGCATGCGGCGGGTTCACCACGGCGGCGAAGTCCTTGACCCCGAACATGCCGAGATTGGAGACCGCCGTCGTGCCGCCCTGATACTCCTCCGGCTTGAGCTTGCGGGACTTGGCGCGCGCCGCCATGTCCTTCATCTCGTTGGAGATCTGCGACAGGCTCTTGTGGCAGGCATCGCGGATGATCGGCGTGATCAGCCCGCCGGGGATCGAGACCGCGACGCCGACATCGGCGTGCCTGTGCTTCAGCATCGCGCCTTCGGTCCAGGAGACGTTGGCGTCGGGCACGGCCTTGAGCGCCAGCGCCAGCGCCTTGATCACCATGTCGTTGACCGAAAGCTTGTAGGCCGGCTTGCCGTCTTTTTCGGGCGCGGCGCCGTTGAGCTCGGCGCGCAGCTTCAGCAGCGCGTCGAGCTCGCAATCCACCGTGCAGTAGAAATGCGGGATGGTCTGCTTGGCCTCGGTCAGGCGGCGCGCGATCGTCTTGCGCATGCCGTCATGCGGGATCTCCTCATAGGAGCCCGGCTCGAACAGCTTCTTGACCGCCTCGTCGGAGGAACCGGCCGCGAGCGGCGCGGCGACGGGCTTGGCAGCCGCCGGAGCCGCCTTGGCGCCGCCGCCCTTCCTGGCAGCCTCGACATCCTTCTCGACGATGCGGCCATGCGGGCCGGAGCCCTTGATCGCGCCGAGGTCGAGCCCGGCCTCCCTGGCGATGCGACGCGCCAGCGGCGAGGCGAAGGGGCGGCTGCCGCCATGAGCCGGGGCCGCCGCGGGGGCGGGCGCAGCCGGAGCGGAGGCCGCGGGCGCCGCGGCGTCGGCCTTCGGCGCCTCGGCCTTGGCGGGGGCGGCGCCGGCGGCCGGAGCGGAGATGCTCTTGGCATCCTCGCCCTCGCCGGCGATCACGCCGATCACCGCGTTGACGGCGACATCGGCCGTGCCTTCCGGAACCAGGATCCTGGCGAGCACGCCCTCGTCGACCGCCTCGACCTCCATGGTCGCCTTGTCGGTCTCGATCTCGGCGATGACGTCGCCGGACTTGATCGCGTCGCCTTCCTTCTTCAGCCATTTGGCGAGGTTGCCCCTCTCCATCGTCGGAGAGAGCGCGGGCATCAAAATATTGGTTGGCATCTTTGCGCCCCCCTCTCAGCGATAGCAGACGGCCTTGGCCGCCGCGACGACCTCGCCGATGTTCGGAAGCGCGAGCTTCTCGAGATTGGCCGCATAGGGCATCGGCACGTCCTTGCCGGTGACGCGGGCGACGGGAGCGTCGAGATAATCGAAGGCCGCCTCCATGATCCTCATGCCGATCTCGGCGGTGACGCCGGACTGCGGGAAGCCCTCCTCCACCGCGACGCAGCGATTGGTCTTCTGCACCGAGGCGAGCACGGTCTCGATGTCCATCGGCCGGATGGTGCGCAGGTCGATGACCTCGGCCTCGATGCCCTCCTTGGCCAGCGCCTCGGCGGCGCCGAGCGCATAGGTCATGCCGATGCCGAAGGAGACGATGGTGAGGTCCTTGCCCGCACGCACCACCTTCGCCTTGCCGATGGGAACAAGGAAATCCTCGCCTTTCGGCACGTCGAAGGACTTGCCGTACATGATCTCGTTCTCGAGGAAGATCACCGGGTTCGGATCGCGGATCGCGCTCTTGAGCAGGCCCTTAGCGTCGGATGCGCTGTAGGGCATCACCACCTTGAGGCCCGGCACGTTCGAGTACCACGCCGCGTAATCATGGCTGTGCTGGGCGCCGACGCGGGCGGCGGCGCCGTTGGGGCCGCGGAACACGATCGGCGCGCCCATCTGGCCGCCGGACATGTAGAGCGTCTTGGCAGCCGAGTTGATGATGTGGTCGATCGCCTGCATCGCGAAGTTGAAGGTCATGAACTCGACGATCGGCTTCAGGCCCGACAGCGCCGCGCCGACGCCGATGCCGGCGAAGCCGTGCTCGGTGATCGGCGTGTCGATGACGCGCTTGGGCCCGAACTCCTGCAAGAGCCCCTGCGTGACCTTGTAGGCGCCCTGGTATTCCGCGACCTCCTCGCCCATGACGAAGACGTCCTTGTCGCGGCGCATCTCCTCGGCCATGGCGTCGCGCAAGGCTTCGCGGACCGTGGTCGAGACGAGCTCGGCACCGGCCGGGAACTCGGAGGAGGCGTCATAGCTCCTGGCCTGGGCGGGAACGCTGTCGGGCTTGCTCGCGGCCGGCACATCCTCGCTCTTGGCATCGCTCCTGGCCTCGGCCTTCGGCTCGGCCGCCTTCTCGGGAGCCGCCGCCTTGCCGCCGCCGCTGGCCGCGGCCGCGACATCCTCGCCATCGGCCGCGATCACGCCGATCTTCGTGTTGACGGCGACGTTTTCGCTGCCGTCCGGCACGAGGATCTTGGCGAGGATGCCCTCGTCGACGGCCTCGACCTCCATGGTCGCCTTGTCGGTCTCGATCTCGGCGATGATGTCGCCGGCCTTGATCTGATCGCCCTCTTTCTTCAGCCACTTGGCCAGTTTTCCTTCCTCCATGGTTGGAGAAAGCGCAGGCATGAGAATGTCGATCGGCATGAACGCACCCGGATTCTGTAAAGACGCGGGGAAAGGGATGAAGGCCGGCGGGGCGTGGGGCGATCAGCCCCGCGCGGCTTCCAGCAGGATGTCGGTATAGAGCTCCGAGGGATCCGGCTCGGGATCATGGGTCGCGAACTCGGCCGCGTCGTTGACGATCTCGCGCACCTTGGCGTCGATCGCCTTGAGCTCGTCCTCGCCGATCTTGAAATCGCGGATCAGGCGGGCGCGCACCTGCTCGATCGGATCGTGCTCCTCGCGCATGCGCTGGACCTCGTCCTTGGAGCGGTACTTCGCCGGGTCGGACATCGAATGCCCGCGATAGCGATAGGTCTGCATCTCGAGGATATAGGGCCCCTTGCCGGAACGGGCGTGCTCGATCGCCCGCAGGCCCGCCTCGCGCACGGCGCGGACATCCATGCCGTCGACCTGCTCGCCGGGAATGTTGAAGGAGATGCCGCGGCGGGAGAAATCGGTCTGGGCCGAGGCGCGCGTGACTGCGGTGCCCATGGCGTAGCGGTTGTTCTCGATCACGAACACGACCGGCAGCTTCCAGAGCTGGGCCATGTTGAAGCTCTCGTAGACCTGGCCCTGATTGGCCGCGCCGTCGCCGAAATAGGTCATCGAGACGCTGTTGTCGCCGCGATACCAGTCGGCGAAGGCGAGGCCCGTTCCAAGCGCGACCTGCGCGCCGACGATGCCATGGCCGCCATAGAAGTTCTTCTCGCGCGAGAACATGTGCATCGAGCCGCCCTTGCCGTGCGAATAGCCGCCGCGCCGGCCGGTCAGCTCCGCCATCACGCCGCGCGATTCCATGCCGCAGGCCAGCATGTGGCCGTGGTCGCGATAGCCGGTAATGACCTGGTCGCCGTCCTTCGAGGCCATCTGCATGCCGATGACGACAGCTTCCTGGCCGATATAGAGATGGCAGAATCCGCCGATCAGGCCCATGCCGTACATCTGGCCGGCCTTCTCCTCGAAACGCCGGATCAGCAGCATCTCGCGATAGGCGTGAAGGTCTTCCTCCCTGGTGAAGCTCGGCGTGTTGCTGAGGGCTCCCTCGCTGCCGGAACGGGCCTTCGCCGGCTTCGTGGCGGCTCTGGATTGAGCGGGAGCTTTCGACTTGCGCGCGGCAACGGCCATCAGGCGTCCTCCAAGGTCATCAGACCAATGTTGTAGAGGATCGGAAAAACCTTGGCGAGGACGCTATCTCGCACCGCAACATGAGGCAACGCCTTGAAAAACAAGGGCCGAAGCTTATCAACCTGAATCGAGTTAATCGGCTCTGCCGGGCCGGGAACGCGGCCTTGCGGGCTCAACGCCCCATGATGACGACGTCGTTCTTGTGGACCCGTCCGAGGATTTCGCGGGCGTTTTCCTCGAGCAGATCGCGATCGATGGCGTCGCTGCGCACCAAAGCAAGCTTCTGTTCCCAGGATTTGCGCTCGGCCGTGAGAGCGGCGAGCTCGGTTTCCATGTCGCGCAGCGACTCGCGGATCGCGCCGCGCGCCTCGAGGCCACGTGCGCCGTGCTGGGCGTGGAACAGGAAATAGGCGACCGCCGCCCCCGAGACGAGGTAGAGGGCCAATGTCACGAAGATCGAGCGGAGGCCGCGGCGGATAACCATGGCGCAGACGCTAGGACGGTTTGGTTTCCGCGCAGTTAACACCAGCGCCGCCAACCCGCCGGCGCCGCAAAATCACGCGACCCGCGCACGCAACGAGTTGACCGGCGCCGCTCGGCTCCGTATGCACCGGCGCGGTGAGGGCGGGTAGCTCAGTGGTAGAGCACGTGACTTTTAATCATGTGGTCGAGGGTTCGATCCCCTCCCCGCTCACCATTCAGCCGAGCCGCCGGGTCACGCCGCCCTTCGGCCATGACGGCGCCGGCGCGCGCAGCAGATAAGCTCCTCCCGCAGGCCCCAGCGCAGGCCAGCCGGGATCGGCGTAAGCGCCGAGCTCCCGGCAGCGCAGCCGCTCGCGTTCCGCATCGGTCGTCGCATCGGAGCAGGCGGAAACCTGCGAGCGCTGCCAAAAGGCGCTGGCCGGCACCGAGGCGGCGGCGAGCATCGCCGCCGCGAGGCAGGCCGAAACCGGAAAACCCTGCATCGCCTGCCCTTTCGGCACCTCGAGCGCGTGGGACGCCATGATGCAGGCCGCGTCCTTGCCGAAGGCTTAAGAGCCCTCCGGACATGGAACAGAACAAGCGGCTGCGACGTTTCGCCAGAATGCGCTAGGCGCGCGCGACAGCCGCCGGCAAGCAAATCGCCGGCCCGGCCAAGCTCACGCAGCCTTATCGTCCGGCGATGCAAGGTCGTGATCTTTCGGTCGGGCGCATCCGGCCCAGATCAGATTCACTCGATACCGACCCGAACAAAATCGGCTCTCGCTTGTTGTCGATACATCTCGTTCGACCGGGACAATTTCAGGAGCAAAGATATGATCAGGCACCATCGTTTCATGCTTTCCACCGTCGGCGCCGCACTTTTCGCCACGGCCGCGGTGGCCCAGACCAGCGCGCCGGCACCGACAGCCCCGGCACCGGCCGCGCCGGCGGCCACGCAGCCGGTCACCACGCCGTCGAGCACGGCAGGCGAAACCAATCTGGCCGGACAGGGCAAGTGGCGCACGAGCAAGCTGATCGGCGTCGACATCTACGGCCCCGACGACAAGAAGGTCGGCGACGTCACCGAGGTGATCGTCGACAAGTCCGGCAAGGTCGAGATGGTCACGATCGGCGTCGGCGGCTTCCTCGGCATCGGCTCGAAGGATGTCGCGGTTCCGTTCGACCAGGTGAACTGGAGCGATCAGCCGATGGCTGCGTCCGCTCCGGCCCCGGCCGCACCGACCGCGACCGGCACCGCCTCGGGCGGCGGCATGACCTCCGCGCCGGCGGCGACGGCTCAGCGGGCGCCCGCCATGTATCCCGATCACGGCAAGATCACGCTCACCCGGGACCAGCTCAAGGCCGCGCCGGGCGTGACCTATTCCGGCACCTGACGGTCATCGACCGCCAGGGCCGGGTCGCCCGGCAGGCCCGCCCCGTCAAAACGGGGCGGGCCTTTTCCGATCCGCGTCGCATCGGAGCGCGAGGACGTCTCGCAGCAGCGGCGGGACGGCCTCGGGCAGATCGTCGGCGATCAGCCCCATTCCGAGCCTTTCGCCGGCCAGGCCATGCAGCCAGACGGCCGCGCAGGCCGCCTCGAAGGCGGGCATGCCCTGGGCCAGGAGGCCCGCGATCAGCCCCGCCAGCACGTCTCCGGAGCCTGCCGTCGCGAGCGCAGCCGTCCCCGTGGCGTTGATGGCGGCGCGTCCGTCCGGCGCGGCGACGACGGTGTCGGGCCCCTTGTCGACGACGACGGCGCCGGACAAAGCCGCGGCCCTGCGGGCGCGCTCGAGCTTCGAAGGCTCGGCGGCGATGCCGGGCTCGTTCCCGAACAGCCGCTGGAATTCGCCCGCATGCGGCGTCAGCACGGTTTCAGGCCTGCGACCGCGCAGGCTCCGCACGCCGCCATCGGGCCATCCGGCGATGAGGGTCAGCGCATCGGCGTCGAGCACCGCGGGCCGGTCGTCCGCGATCACTGCCCGGACCAGATCGCCCGCGCGCCGGCCAAGCCCCAGCGCGGGACCGGCGAGGACGGCCGAAATCCGGCGATCCTCGAGGAACGCCGCGAGCGCGCCGGCATCGGCCACGGCCTGCTGCATCAACGCGTCCGGCCCGCGCGCGGCGTGCGCGGGCAGAGCCTCGGGCTCGCAGAGCAGGGTCGCAAGGCCTGCGCCCGCCCGCAGCGCCGCTCGTGCGCCGAGCCGCGGCGCCCCGACCCCCGAGACACCGCCGGCGAGCACGGCGAGCGCACCGCGCCTGAACTTGTGGGTATCGGCCGCGTGCTCCGGCCAGGCCCGGCGCCAGAGCGCGACATCGTTGCGGAAAGCCGTCATGCCGACGGCAGCGAGCGCGGCCCTCACCGGAATGCCGATATCGGCGACCGTCACCCGCCCGCAGAGCGAGCGCCCCGGCTGGAGCAGATGGCCGGGCTTCAGCCGGAAGAAGGTCACCGTCTCGCTCGCCTCGACCGCGAGGCCCTCCGCCCGGCCGGTATCGCCCGATACCCCGCTCGGCATGTCGACGGCGATGACGGGGCGGCCGGCGGCGTTGAGCATGGCGGCGGCTTCGGCGAAAGCACCGGCGAGCGGGCGCGTCAGGCCCGCGCCGAAGAGCGCGTCGACAAAGACATCGGCAGGCGCAGCGCCCGGCGGCTCGACCGGGCCGGCCCAGCGTGCGAGCGCGATCGCGGCATCGCCGGCAAAGCCGTCCGCACCGCCGGGCGCCACCACCCGCACCGCCATCCCGTGCTCGCGCAGGAGGCGGGCCGCAATGAAGCCGTCGCCGCCGTTGTTGCCCGGCCCGCACAGCAGCGTGACCGAGCCGCCGGCGCCGGCCCGCGCGAGCACGGCGTCAGCCACCGCGCGCCCGGCCCGCTCCATCAGCACGATGCCGGGCGTGCCTGCCGCGATCGCGACGCGATCGGCCTTCGCCATCTGCCCGGTGGTCAGCAGGGCGAGCTCCGCCCGGCCCGCCATTTCGGCATTCCAGTCGTCCATGCCGCATCTTCGGACAGGGGCCGGCCCGCCGCAAGTTGCGGTGCGGTGCGGCTTGTGGTCAACAAATAGGCAGATGCTTTTCTTTTGTGCCGTTCATTGCCCTTCCGGCGGGCGCGCCCCCGGGCTTCGCCGCATGGCGGGGCGCCGGCGCCAATGCTATGAGCACAGGCAAGGCTGCATCCGTTCGACGGCGCGGGTCGCGTTCCCGCGCCCGGGCGCGCTTTCAGCCGCGATCCGGCCCGCGCCGGACCAGGAGATCCAGAGGAGGCCGGTCGGCGCATGAAGAAGATCGAAGCGATCATCAAGCCCTTCAAGCTGGACGAGGTGAAGGAGGCGCTTCAGGAGGTCGGGCTTCAGGGCATCACGGTTCTCGAGGCCAAGGGTTTCGGCCGCCAGAAGGGCCATACCGAGCTCTATCGCGGCGCCGAATACGTCGTCGACTTCCTGCCGAAGGTGAAGATCGAGATCGTCCTCGCCGACGAGATGCTGGATCGCGCCATCGAGGCCATCATGAAGGCCGCCCAGACCGGCCGGATCGGAGATGGCAAGATTTTTGTATCGAGCATCGAGGGGGTGATCCGCATCCGTACCGGCGAGACCGGGGCGGACGCGATCTGAGCATTTCATCCCCGATCATTCGGACAACGGGCCGCGGCCGGATCGAAGCCGGCCGGCCTGCGTGGACCTGAGAAACTGCTGGCAAGAGGAATTGCTGAGATGAAGAGCGCCAAGGAAGTCCTCAAGGCGATCAAGGACAACGACGTCAAATATGTCGACTTCCGCTTCACCGATCCGCGCGGCAAGTGGCAGCACTGGACCTTCGACGTCAGCATCATCGACGAGGACATCTTCGCCGAGGGCACGATGTTCGACGGCTCCTCGATCGCCGGCTGGAAGGCCATCAACGAATCCGACATGCTGCTGATGCCGGACCCGACCACCGCGGTGATCGACCCGTTCTTCTCGGCCGCGACCATGGTGATCAACTGCGACGTGCTCGAGCCCGGCACCGGCGAGCCCTATACCCGCGATCCGCGCGGCATCGCCAGGAAGGCCGAGGCCTATCTCAAATCGACCGGCATCGGCGACACCGTCTATGTCGGCCCGGAGGCCGAGTTCTTCATCTTCGACGACGTCAAGATCGCCGCGGACCCGTACAACACCGGCTTCAAGCTCGATGCCGCCGAGCTGCCGACCAACGGCATGACCGATTACGAAGGCGGCAATCTCGGCCACCGCATCGCGACGAAGGGTGGCTACTTCCCGGTGCCGCCGCAGGACATGGCGCAGGACATGCGCGGCGAGATGCTGGCGGCCATGGCCTCGATGGGTGTCGCGGTCGAGAAGCACCACCACGAGGTCGCTTCCGCCCAGCACGAGCTGGGCGTGAAATTCGACACGCTTCTGCGCACCGCCGACCAGCTCCAGATCTACAAGTACTGCATCCACAACGTCGCCCAGAGCTACGGCAAGACCGCGACCTTCATGCCGAAGCCGGTCTATGGCGACAACGGCTCGGGAATGCACGTCCACCAGTCGATCTGGAAGAACGGCAAGCCGCTCTTCGCCGGCAACAAATACGCCGACCTGTCGCAGGAGTGCCTGTGGTACATCGGCGGCATCATCAAGCACGCCAAGGCGCTGAACGCCTTCACCAACCCCTCGACCAACTCCTACAAGCGCCTCGTCCCGGGCTACGAGGCCCCGGTGCTGCTCGCCTATTCGGCGCGCAACCGCTCGGCCTCCTGCCGCATTCCGTGGACGACCTCGCCCAAGGCCAAGCGCGTCGAGGTGCGCTTCCCCGATCCGATGGCGAACCCCTATCTCGCCTTCTCGGCCCTGCTGATGGCCGGCCTCGACGGCATCGTCAACAAGATCGATCCGGGCCCGGCGATGGACAAGGACCTCTACGACCTGCCGCCGCGCGAGCTGAAGAAGATCCCGACCGTCTGCGGCTCGCTGCGCGAGGCGCTGGAATCGCTCAAGAAGGACAACGCCTTCCTCAAGGTCGGCGGCGTCTTCAGCGACGATTTCCTCGAAAGCTATATCGAGCTCAAGATGCAGGACGTGGCGCGCTTCGAGATGACGCCGCACCCGGTCGAGTTCGCGATGTATTATTCGTACTGAGGCTTAGGCCGGGCGCGGGTCTAGATCGCCGAGCGTCCTATCGGGCGCGAAGTGGCGATCTAGCTCTTTGTTTCAGCATCGGATTTGTCCGAAAAGTGGATTCCACTTTTCGGTCCGATGCTCTAGAGCCGCGCCCGCGCCTACGTTTCGCCGACGAGGTCGCGGTAGCTCTCGAGCGTGCGCCCGACATGCCGGTCCGTCGTCAGCGGATCGCTCCAGTAGCGGCGATAGGCGCTAGCGCCCATCGTGCCCGCGAGGTTATCATCCCGCAACCGTGCGAGAGCCGCCGCGAGCCCGGCGCTGTCCCCGCCATCGACCAGGATTCCGTCCTCTCCGTCGGCGATCCAGCTCGCCGGCCCGGTGGTGCGCGCCAGCACGACCGGCACGCCGAGCGAACGCGCCTCGGCGACGACCAGGGGGCCGGGCTCGTACCAGAGCGAGGGCAGCACCAGGCAGCGCGCCTGAGCGATCTCGTCGAAGACGCGCTCGGCCGCGACCCAGCCGCGGATCTCGGCTTCAGGGTTGATCCGCGCGATCTCCCCGGCGAGCGGCCCCTCGCCGACGAAGCGCACCGGCATGCCGGCCTCGGCCGCCGCCCGCGCCAGGACGTCGCCGGCCTTCTCCTGGGTGAAGCGCCCGAGGAAGAGCGCGTGCCGGTTGGCCGCCACGTCGGCGGGCGGGCGCTTTCGCGCCTCCATCATGTTCTCGATCACGACATGGCGCGCCTGCTTCGGCAGGAAGGGCTCGGCGAAGCGGCGGGCGAAATCGCTGACATGGATGAAGAGCGGCGCCGAAAGCCTGCGCATCGCCTCGTCCGAGCGCCATTGCCGCGCGACCCGGACGAGCTTGTGCAGATAGGAAGCCCGGTCGCAGTGGCTCGCGATGCAGGCCGGCGACATCGGCTTCAGCCGGCACGGCGCATTGGCCTTGAAATCGAAATAGCCGCCGACCGGGCAGAACGAGAAATAATCGTGCATCGTGATCGCGACCGGCAGCCCGCTTTCGCCGGCGGCGGCGATGGCGGCGGGGCTGAACGCCTTGGTCCACTGGTGCAGATGCACCAGCGTGCCGCGGCGCGGCTGGCGCGCCAGGAGATCGCTGAGGAAGGCATGGGCCCGCGCGTTCCAGATGCCCTGCCGCGCCGCGGCGACCTTGCCGGCGACCTGCCAGATCTCCTCCCCGGCGAAGGGCTCAACCGTGATCAGCGGATGGTCGAGCCGCTCGCAAACCGGGCCGATGGCGCAGGCGAAGACGATCTCGACACCGGCCTCGGCAAGCCCGCGCGCGCTCTCGATCGCGACCTTGGCGGCGCCGCCGTTGACCGAGCCGAAATCGCTGACGATGACCGCGCGCATCAGCCCTGTCCTCAGCCGAGCGTCAGGACGCGCTGCGGCGCAAGCCGCCCGCGAACCAGATCCCACAGCGCCAGCAGGTTGCCCTTCAGCCGGCCGCGCCGGTCGATCAGCCCTGGCGGCCTGAGGCTGCCGAGCAGGTTGGCGCCGACATTGCCGACGAGGAAGCGCACGGTCCGCGACCAGCGCACCGTGCCCTTGCGCGTCACATAGATCGGGTTGGCGATCTGGGAATAGCCGAAGCGCAGGCCGGAGGTGCGGCCGCGCTTGGTGCCGCGATGGACCCCGCGCAAGGCCGAGGCCAGGACGATCCGGCCCCGCCCCCGGAGCTGGCCGGAGAAGTCGATATCCTCGTGCCAGCCATAGAGCGGCAGGTTCTCGTCGAAGCGCAGGCCGGCCCGCCTGATCGTCGCGAAGCGGAAGACCATGTTGCAGCCGTAGAGATCGTCGATCGGCAGGGCGCTGCCCTGTGTGGGCGGCCGGTCGTTCTCCAGGATGGCGAGCGCCGCCGGCAGGTCGATGCCCGGCCCCCGGATGCCGTCGGCCAGGAGCGCCCCGGTCGCGGCGACGATCCCGGGGTCGTCCCGGAAGAGCCGCTCGGCCTCCGCGAGAAAGCGATCGGCCGGCAGGTAATCGTCGTCGAAGAACACGATGAGGTCGGGTTCGCCCGCCGCATCGAGGATGGCGTTGCGCTGCGCGGTCAGCCCCTTCGGGCCGTCGACGCGCTCGACCGGGACGGAAAGCCCGGCCGCGTGGTCCCAGTCGACGTCGCCTTCGGCGGCCGGGCAGATCAGGATGCGGTCCGGGCGCCGCTCCTGCCGGTCGATCCGGGCAAGCGTGTCGCGCAGGACCTCGCGGCGGCCGGAGGTGGCGATGCCGACGATGATGGCGAAGGGTCGGGCACTAGGGGTCTCGGTCATGATGCCTCAGCGTGCGATCCAGCGCAGGAGGGTGAGAAAGGGGCGCGCGCTGAAGGCGAGCACGGCCGCCAGCGCGAGGCCGGTCGCGACCGGCAGATTGCCCGAAAACCAGCCGGCGCTGAGCCAGGACAGCGCCAGCGCGGCTGCGGGCAGCGCCACCGGCTGCCACGGCATGGCGAAGGAGCGCCAGTGCATCAGCGCGATGCCGAGCGCAAGCGCCGCGCCCGCGCCCGTGGCAGCGCCCGCGGCGATGGCCGCGTCGGCGCCGGGGAACAGCCATGCCGCGATCAGCGCGCCCGCGCAGGTCATGGCGCAATCCAGCACCGCGAGCCCGATGATGGCGGGCAGGCGCCGCCTGAGATGCGCCGGCGTCGGCAGAAGCGTGCTGATCAGCGGGCGCAGCAGCGCCATCAGGAGGAAGAACGGCGCCGTGCGCAGGAACGCGGGCTGGAGCCCGGCGGGAATGGCGATCCAGGTCGCGAGGCCCAGGACCGCGATCAGCCCCGCGGCCCCGATCAGGGAAAAGCCGACCAGCAGCGCATAGAACCGGCCGAGCTCGGCGCGGAAGCTCTCGGAATCGCCCTCGCGGTCGAACACCGCCACCAGCTCGGGGAAACGGATGGCCTGAAGCGACGAGACGATCATCACGAAGGGGCGCTGCAACAGGTCGAGCGCCAGCATCGGGCCGGCGGCGGCGGGACCGAGCGTCCCGATCAGGATGGATTTGAGGCCGAGCGGCACGCTGAGGTTCGCGATCGCGGCGCCCGCCGAGGTCCCGCCATAGGTCAGGTGATCGCGGGCGATGGCCCGGTTCCAGCCGGCGGAAAGCGGCAGGATGCGGCGGGCGAGCACCCAGGCCAGAGCGCAATAGATCAGGTTGCCCGCGAGCACGCCCGCGAGCACGAAGGCGAGATCGGCCCGGATCGCCGCGCCGCCGATCGTCGTCGCCGCCATGATCGTCGCCCGCGCGCCTTGCAGCCAGGAGAACAGCCTGAATTGCTGGCGGAAGCGCAGCATGGTCAGGTGCAGCTCGCCCGCGCCTTGCAGGATGGCGGCGACGGCGCCGATCAGGCCGAGCCAGAGCGGGGCGCCGAACAACGGCGCGAGCAGGGCCGCGAACAGGCAGACGACGGCGCTGCCGGAAAGCTCCGCCACGATGACGCCGCGCTGCGCCCGTTCGCTTGCGCCGTCGGGGCCGGGGTAGAAGCGGCTGCAAGCCGCGCGGATCCACTGGAAACAGATGGCATCGGCGAACTGGACGACGGCGATGAACAGCGAATAGGCCGCGTAGTCCAAGGCCGGCAGCAGGTTGGAGACGGCGATGAGCAGGCCGAAGGCCAGCAGCGCCTGATAGAGATAGGCGCCCAATGCGGCGATCTTGGCCATCAGGGCGCCGCCCCGCCGCCGGCGGAACCGTCAACCCTCGGATCGAACGCGCGAGAACCGATGCCGGAACGCATGAGCCTTTCCCCTCCGGCCACAGGGCTTAAGGCGAAAAGGTTGATATTTCCGCGCTACGACGCTGTCGTTTTCAGGAGAAACGCAGGATCGCGAGCCCGATCGCGGCCGCCACGGCCGCCAGCCACCAGAGCCAGCGGGCCGGCAGAGCATCGCTCGCCGCAGGCACGCCGATGACGTCCTCGTGACCGAAGGCTTCGCCGGCGAGGCGCGCCCGGCGCTGCAAACCCGCAATACCCGCAAGCGAGACAGACTGACGCGACGCCACGGCTTTCTCCCCTCACCGGCGATCATAGCCCATCTGCGGCGATCCGCATAAGGCTTAAACCGCGCCGACCATCTTCGGCATCCATGGTTAACGCGGGCTGAACGGCCCGGTTCCGCTCCCTTGTCGCCGATGCCGGCGACGGCATCATGACAGCGGTTCCGATACGCGGGCGAGACGTCTATAAACCGCCCCTGACACGGCATTGCGGCGCGCGATGCGCTACAGTCCGCGGGAACGAATCAGGAAGCATTGGTGGCGATGGCGGAGAACGGCGATCTTTTCGGTGCGGAGCCGGCGCGGTCGGATGCGGCGGGCCTCAGGCCGCAACCGCGCCCGCCCGCCGCGCCCCGGAAGGCCGCGCCCGCTCCCGCGGCGCCCGCCGGCAACGGCACCCTGTCGGAAACCGGCTACGACGCCTCGGCGATCGAGGTGCTCGAAGGGCTGGAGCCGGTGCGCCGCCGGCCCGGCATGTATATCGGCGGCACCGACGAACGGGCGCTGCACCATCTCTTCGCCGAGGTAATCGACAACGCGATGGACGAGGCGGTGGCCGGCCACGCCAGCTTCATCGACGTCGAATTGTTCGAGGACGGCTCGATCGCGGTCACCGACAACGGCCGCGGCATCCCGGTCGATCCGCACCCGAAGTTCCCGGGCAAATCGGCGCTCGAAGTCATCATGACGACGCTGCATGCCGGCGGGAAGTTCGATTCCAAGGCCTATGAGACCTCAGGCGGCCTGCACGGCGTCGGCGTCTCGGTGGTCAACGCGCTGTCGGACCGGCTCGAGGTCGAGGTCGCGCGCGGCAAGACGCTCTATCGCCAGCTCTTCTCGCGCGGCCTGCCGCAGGGACCGCTGGAAACCGTCGGCAGCGTGGCCAACCGGCGCGGCACGCGCGTGCGCTTCCATCCCGACGCGCAGATCTTCGGCGAGGGCGCGCATTTCTCGCCGGCCCGCCTACTCCGCATGGCGCGCTCCAAGGCCTATCTCTTCGGCGGCGTCGAGATCCGCTGGGCTTGCGCGCCCTCGCTGCTGAAGCCGGAAGGCGACGTGGCGGCGCAGGCCGTGTTCCGCTTCCCCGGTGGCCTGCGCGACTATCTCGGCGGCGAGATCGAGGGCAAGGATCTCGTCGCCGAGCCGATCTTCGCCGGCAAGATCAGCCGCGACGGCGGCCACGGCTCGCTCGAATGGGCGGTCGCCTGGCTCGCCACCGGCGAGGACGGCTTCTCCTCCTCCTATTGCAACACGATTCCGACGCCCGAGGGCGGCACCCATGAGCAGGGCCTGCGCATCGCGCTGCTCAGGGGCCTGCGCGACCATGCCGAGCGCGTCGGCCAGTCGAAGCGGATGGCGCAGGTCACCTCCGACGACGTGATGGCGACCTGCGCCGCCATGCTCTCGGTCTTCATCCGCGAGCCGGAATTCCAGGGCCAGACCAAGGACAAGCTCGCGACGCAGGAGGCCCACCGCATCGTCGAGGGCGCGGTGCGCGACGCCTTCGACCACTGGCTCGCCGCCGCGCCGCAGCAGGCGGCGCGGCTGCTCGACTGGTCGATCGACCGGGCCGAGGAGCGGCTGCGCCGGCGGCTCGAAAAAGAAGTCTCGCGCAAGACCGCGACGCGGAAGCTGCGCCTGCCCGGCAAGCTCGCCGATTGCTCGCATGCGGGCGCGGCCGGCTCCGAGCTCTTCATCGTCGAGGGCGATTCCGCCGGCGGCTCGGCCAAGCAGGCGCGCAACCGCACCAACCAGGCGATCCTGCCTCTACGCGGCAAGATCCTCAACGTCGCCAATGCGACGCGCGAGAAGCTGAACCAGAACCAGCAGCTCGCCGACCTGATCCTGGCGCTCGGCTGCGGCATCGGCAGCCAGTTCCGCGAGGACGATCTGCGCTACGAGAAGGTCATCGTCATGACCGACGCCGATGTCGACGGCGCCCATATCGCCTCGCTGCTGGTCACCTTCTTCTGGCGCCAGATGCCGCGGCTGATCGAGAAGGGCCATCTCTACCTCGCCGTGCCGCCGCTCTACCGGCTCCAGCACGGGGGAAAAAGCGTCTATGCCCGCAACGACGCCCATAAGGACGAGCTGCTGGAGACGGTGTTCAAGGGCAAGAAGCCGGAGATCTCGCGCTTCAAGGGCCTCGGCGAGATGATGCCGCAGCAGCTCAAGGAAACCACCATGGACCCGGCCAAGCGCATCCTGCTCAAGGTCATGGTCGACCACGAGGCCAAGGAGGAGACCTCCGACACGGTCGAGCGGCTGATGGGCAACAAGCCGGAGGCGCGCTTCAGCTTCATCCAGGAACGCGCCGCCTTCGCCGGCGAGCTGATCGACCTGTGAGGGCAAAGCCCTGCATTTCCGCGGGGCTGGGCGTTAAAGCCGGCGGGCTGCCGGGCGAAGCATTTCCCGCCAGGGTTCGCGGATGTCGAGCCCTCCCCGAGCCCCGCACCGCCATGACCGCCGCCATCACGCCACCGCCCGGGACTGGCCGCTGACGGCATGGGCGAGCCTGCTTCCCCTCCATCTCGACGCCACCGCGATCTGGCATCGCCCGCCGGGCGGATTTCCTGGGACGATATCGGGATCTTCAACGCCGTCGCCGGCGGCGGGTCGATGGCCGTGGCGGCGGCGCGGCTCGGCCTGAGCGAGGCCACCGTCGCGCGCCGGCTGAAGGGCCTCGAAGCCAGGCTCGGCCTGCAACTCTTCACGCGCGAGGCCAACCGGCTCGCGCCGACCGCGATCGGCACGGAGCTGGCGGTGGAAGCCGACCGCGTCGAGGCCGCCGTCAAGCGCTTCGCGACCCGGGCCGACGCCGCCCGCCCCCGCGCCGGCGCGCCGGTTCGCATCACCGCCACCACCTCGATCAGCCTGTTCCTGACGATGCACGCGACCACGATCTCGCAAGCCGCCGGCGGGATCGAGATCGTGATCATCAGCACGCGCGACAGGCTCGACCTGACGCGCGGCGAGGCCGATATCGCGCTCAGGATGAGCCGGGTTCCGGACGAGCCCGGCCACTATGCCCAAAAGGTCGGGCGGCTGATGCAGGCGCTCTATCTGCGCCGGGACGCCGATCCCGCCACCGCGCCGATCATCTCGGTGAACCGCGAAACCTCCTCGCGCATCGACGACCATATCATGGCCTATGCCGCCGGCCGGCCGATCGCGGCGCGTGTCGGCGATTCGGCCGCCCGCTACGAGAGCATCCGCTCGTCCGGCGCGCTGTCGATGGCGCCCTGCTTCATGGGCGATGCCGATCCGGCGCTGCGCCGGCTCGAGCCGCCGCCCGAGGCGACCGGCGACGACATCCTCCTCGTCTCGCACGAGGTCTCGCGCCGGCGGCCAGGCGTCGCTGCCGTGCTCGTCGCATTGCGCAGGCTGTTCAAGGAGCATCGGGCCAGCCTGATGGGGCGAACGGCCGCCGCCGGGGAGGATCGCTGAAGTCTACCGCGATCCGGCAAGACTCGGCTAACCATCCTTTTACTGCTCGCAGGGCATGCTGGCCGCAAAGCTCGTGAGGTCACGAGCCCGGAGAATGCGCCATGCGCCCGATCGAGCTGTTCTGGAAGAACGACCGCGGCACCGTCGCCGCCGACATCGCCAAGGCCGGCGCGGCCATCGCCTTCCTTTCGGTCATCGCCGCGAACTTCCTGTCGGGCCAGACCGCCTCGTTCGACAAGGACCGCATGGCCGCGGTCAGCCTCGCCGCCGCCAAGGGACAGCCGGCGGACCCGGTGACCACGGGCTCGATCGGCCGGACGGCGAACGCGACCAAGCTCGACCCCTGCGCCCTGCCGCGCTAGGCGGGCGTACCACCCTTGTCATTCCGGGGCGTGCCGCGGGCACGAACCCGGAATGACAGGCATGTCAGCCGAGCCAGCGCAGCAATTGCGCCGTCACGGCCTCCGGCGCCTCCAGCGTCGAGAGATGGCCGCAAGCCGGCACGACCGCGAGCCGGGCTCCCGTGATCCCGGCCATCTCCCGCGCCTCCGCGACCGGGGTGATCGCGTCCTCCTCCCCGACGAGGACCAGCACCGGGCCTGAAGCGGCGGCGAGCGCCGGGCGCGAATCCGGCCGGCGCATGATCGCCTTCTGCTGGCGCACGAAACCCTCGGCCCCGACGTCGTCGGCCATCCGGCGGACCTGAAGCCGCAGCCTCTCGTCGGTCAGGCGCGCGGGCGCGACCAGCCTCTGCCAGAGAAGCGTGGTGACGTTGTCGAAGGCCCCCTTCTCGACGAGCGCGATCATCTGCTCGCGCGGCCCGTTGGTCTCGGGCGTCGCGGGCTTCGCGCTGGTGCCGAGCAGGGCGAGCCGCGTCACCCGCTCCGGCGCCTGCCGCAGCACCTCGAAAGCGACATAGCCGCCCATCGACAGGCCGCAGAGCGCGAAACGCGGCGGCGCGGCAGCCAGGAGGCGGCGCGCGATGGCCCCAAGGCTGTCGTCGCGGGCGTGCTCGGCGACGAGGATCGGACGCCCATCGGCGAGCGCCGGCCATTGCGGAGCATAGAGCGCGGCGTTGCAGCTCAACCCCGGGACGAGAACGAGCGGGTCCTTCATCGGGCAAAAAGCGTCCTTTTCCGGCTAGATGATTGACTTTGCCGTGTTTTCTTTGCATTCCACACGGGTCCGAAGGCGCGCAGGAAATGAAGTCGCGCCAACGCGGTGGTCGAGCAGGTCATCCCGCCGCGTTTCACCGACCCAGAAGAAGCGCGATACCCGATGTCATTTGCCGAACTCGGCTTGAGTGAAAAGGTTCTGACGGCCGTCACCGCCGCAGGCTATAGCACGCCGACCCCCATCCAGGCCCAGGCCATTCCGCATGTGCTCGCCCGCAGGGACGTGCTGGGCATCGCCCAGACCGGCACGGGCAAGACCGCCGCCTTCACCCTGCCGATGCTGACCATGCTGGAGACCGGCCGCGCCCGGGCCCGGATGCCGCGCACGCTGATCCTGGAGCCGACGCGCGAGCTCGCCGCGCAGGTCGAGGAGAACTTCACCCGCTACGGCGTCAACCAGAAGCTTTCGGTGGCGCTCCTGATCGGCGGCGTCTCCTTCGGCGATCAGGACGCCAAGATCACGCGCGGCGTCGACGTGCTGATCGCGACGCCAGGGCGCCTGCTCGACCATGTCGAGCGCGGCAAGCTCCTGCTCACCGGCGTCGAGCTGCTCGTCATCGACGAAGCCGACCGCATGCTCGACATGGGCTTCATCCCCGACATCGAGCGGGTCTGCAAGCTCGTCCCCTTCACCCGGCAGACGCTGTTCTTCACCGCGACGATGCCGCCGGAGATCACCCGCATCTCCGAACAGTTCCTGCACAATCCCGTGCGCGTCGAGGTTTCCCGGCCGGCGACGGCGGCCACGACCATCACCCAGCGGCTGATCGCCTCCAACCCGCAGGATTTCGAGAAGCGCGAGACGCTGCGCAAGCTGATCAAGGACGCCGTCGAGCTTCAGAACGCGATCGTCTTCTGCAACCGCAAGCGCGATGTCGCGACGCTGCACAAATCGCTGCTGCGCCACGGCTTCCCGGCCGTCGCGCTGCATGGCGACATGGACCAGTATGCCCGCATGGCGGCGCTCGATTCGTTCCGCACCGGCGAGAATCCTATCCTCGTCGCCTCGGACGTCGCGGCGCGCGGCCTCGACATCCCGGCGGTCAGCCACGTCTTCAATTTCGACGTGCCGACCCATGCCGAGGACTATGTCCACCGCATCGGCCGCACCGGCCGCGCCGGGCGCGAAGGCGCCGCCTTCACCATCGTCACCCGCCATGACGACAAGCTCGTCGCGGCGATCGAGAAGCTGACCGGCCAGACGGTCGCCTTCGAAGGCCCCGGCCTCGACGCGTTGCCGCCGGGCCAGCCCCGCGAGGAGCGCCGCGGCCGCCGCGACGACAAGCGCCCCTCCTCGCGCGGCGGGCGCGGCCCGCGCGCCGATGCAGAGGCTGCGCGGGCGGACAGGCCCGACAGGAAGGCCGAGGAGCGCCCCGGCTCCCGCCGCGCCCCGGTCAGGCCCGATTCCGAAGCGACCCAGCCCGCCGCCGCGCAGGTCCGGGACGGCGCGAGGCGCGGCCGCGGCTCCCGCGAGCGGGACGAGGATGACGGGCCGCAGGTCAAGGGCCTGGGCGATCACGTTCCCGCCTTCCTGCTGCGTCCGGCGCGCGTCGGATAACCTTACGGCATCAACCGGCTGTTAACCTCGTCGACCTAGATTGCCAGTCGCCGCGGCGAGATGACCCGTGCGGCGAACGGGCGCATGCCACCGTGGATACGGACAGGATGTCCCGCTTCGATGATGGCTATCGGAGCTGATCGCGGCTTTCAGGCCCGCGGCCCGGCTTCGTACCGGATTGGCAATGGCATGGACGATTCCGATTCGGCTCCCGCTCGTACCAGTGATCTCGCCGAGCGCGTGGTCGCGGCGATGCGCCAGCACGGCTCGCCGGACTATCCCCGCGCCTTCGAGGTCTGGTACGCGCATCTGAGCGGCGAGATGCCCGCCGTCAGCCTCGCCATGAACGCCATCATCGCCGGCAGCGACGGGCAGGTCGGCGCCGCCGACATCGACAGCCTCTACGAACGCTTCATCTCGACCGAGCGCTTCTCGCGCCAGGCCGAGCGCACCAGCCTGCAGGTGCTCGGCGAGATCGACGCGATGATGGAGCTGGTCGACAAGGCGCTCGGCTCCAGCGAGCTCTATCACGGGCGCCTGGCCGCCATGTCCGAAGAGGTTCCGCCGACGACGGATCGCCACAAGCTGCGCGAATGGGTCGAGGCGCTGGTGATGTCGACCCGCGAGGAGGTCACCCGCAAGGCCCAGCTCGAGGTCGAGCTGCGCGCCAGCTCCAACGAGATCCGCAACCTGCGCGAGGCGCTCGAATCCACCCGCGCCGAAGCCCTCACCGACCCGCTGACCGGGCTCGCCAACCGGCGGCATTTCGAGGAGATGCTGCAGAAATCGATCGACCAGGCGACGCTGCGCCGCGAGCCCTTCGCGCTGGTCATGGCCGATATCGACTTCTTCAAGCGCTTCAACGACGTCCACGGCCATCTGACCGGCGATCAGGTCTTACGCCTCGTCGCACGCACGATGAAGGACAAGTTCAAGGACAAGGCGGTGATCACCCGCTTCGGCGGCGAGGAGTTCGCGATCATCCTGCCGGAATCCGACCTGATCGCGGGGAAATTCGGGGCGGAGACCGTGCGCCAGGCGCTGCTCACCCGCGAGCTGATCAAGCGCTCGACCAATGAGAGCCTCGGCCGCATCACGATCTCGCTCGGTGTCGCGAGCTATCGCCGCGGCGATACGGCGGGCTCGCTGGTCGACCGGGCCGACCAGGCGATGATGCTGGCCAAGCGCGCCGGGCGCAACCGCACCGTGACCGAGGACGCGATCGAGACCGCCAGCCGCGTCGCCTGAGCCAGCCGGCCTTTCTCGAACCGCACGCCTGCCATTCCGGGCGTGCCGTAAGGCGCACAACCCCGCAATGACAGGGGGCCTCCGACCGAGAACGATCGCAATCGTTCACACCGCCTAAGGTGCCGTCAGCGCGCTCTCGTTCCTCGGCTTGATCTCGACCGATTCGCCGCAGCCGCAGGCCGAGACCTGGTTGGGGTTGTTGAAGACGAAGGTCGAGGAGAACCGATCCGTCCTGAAGTCGAGTTCAGTGCCGAGCAGGAACAGCACGGCCTTGGCGTCGACGACCACCGTCGCATCCTTCTCGGTCACGACCTCGTCGCCCTTGCCGACCGCGCGCGCGATCTCGAAGCTATATTCCATGCCGGCGCAGCCGCCCTTCCGCACACCGACCCTGAGGCCGAGCGCCGGACCGTCCCCCTCGGCGGCTTGCGCCACGATCTCGCGGATGCGGGCCGCAGCGGCGTCGGTCAGCGAGATGACCTTCAGGCCCGGTATCGAAAACATCGCCGTCCCTCCTCGACCGGGTTCAAGGCCCGGTGAAGCAAGATTCACCACTATAACATAAGGATCGGTGCAGCCTTCGTCGAGATGGCGCCGGCGTTCAGAGCAGCGCCTCGCCCCGGAACATCGGCACGCAGCCGCCGCCGACCCGCGCGCGGAACCCATCCGCCGCGCGCCGTGCGGCGACCTTCAGCAGGCTCGGGCGCCCCATCTCGGCGCCTTGCCTGATGCTGTAGGCGGCCTCGTCGCCGCCATCGAGCGACAAGAGGAAAGCGCCGAGCGTGGCGCTGGCGCTGCCGGTCGCCGGGTCTTCCCAGGTTCCCGAGAGCGGCGCGAACATCCGCGCCCGGACGGCGTTCCCGTCGCGGGCATAGAGGAACAGCGACAGCCGCCCCGCGAGCGCGGCATGGCGCCCCTCCAGCGCGCGGAAGGCAGGCAGGTCCGGCGCAGCCTGCGCCAGGGCCGCCGGCTCGACCTGCGCCAGGACGAAGTTCAGGCCGAGCGAAGCCTGCACCGGCGCGTGAGCGCTCGTGACGATGCCGGAAGCCGGCAGGCCGGCACAGGCCGCCACCCCCTCGGCCGGCAGCGCGATGCCGAGCGACAACGCCTGCGGCGCGGCGATGACGGCGCCCGTCACGGCGCCTGCCGCGTCGCGCTCGACCGCGATCTCGACTTGCCCGGCCATCTGCTCGAAGCGCAGCACGCCGCCGCGGTCGCGGCCATGGCGGGCCAGCACGCAGGCCGTGCCGACATTGGGATGGCCGGCGAACGGCATCTCGGCGGTACGATGGAAGATGCGCACGCGCGCATCGCAGGCGGGGTCTTCCGGCGGCAGGACGAAGGTCGTCTCGCTGTAGTTCATCTCCGCCGCGAGCGCCTGCATCTGCGCATCGGACAATCCGCGCGCATCAGTGAAGACGGCGAGCGGATTGCCGCCGAAGGGCCGGTCGGTGAAGACGTCGACAGTCTCGTAGGGAAAGCTCGGCATGCGACAGCGCCGCCTTCACCACATGTCGAGCGCGACGCGGGCCTCGTCGGACATGCGCGACTGGTCCCAGGGCGGGTCGAAGGTCATGTTGACGGTGACGCCGGCGACGCCCGGCACCGTGCCGACGGCATTCTCGACCCAGCCCGGCATCTCGCCGGCGACCGGGCAGCCCGGCGCGGTCAGCGTCATGTCGATCGTGATCTGCCGGTCGTCGGCGATGTCGACGCGGTAGATCAGGCCGAGCTCGTAGATGTCGGAGGGGATCTCCGGATCGTAGACCGTCTTCAGCGCGGCGACGATGTCGTCGGTCAGCCGGTCGATCTCCTCCGGCGGCAGCGCGCTGCCCTTGGCCATGGTGGGGGCGTTCGGCTTGAGGTCGTCGGCGGTGCTGTCGGTCATTTCTTTCAAATCCCCGTCAGGCGAACAGGCTCTCGGCCTTCCGCAGGGCCTCGACCAGAGCGTCGACCTCGTCTTGCGTGTTGTAGAGCCCGAAGGAGGCGCGGCAGGTCGATGTCACACCATATCGTGCCAAAAGCGGCATGGCGCAATGGGTGCCGGCCCTGACGGCGACGCCGGCGCGGTCGATCACGGTCGCGACGTCATGGGCATGGGCCCCCTTCATCTCGAAGGCGACGATCGCGCCCTTCTCCCGCGCCCTGCCGAAGATGCGGATGGAGTTCATCTCCGAGAGCCGCTCCATCGCATAGGCGTTGAGCCTTGCCTCATGCGCGGCGATGTTCTCGCGGCCGAGCGCCATCATGTAGTCGAGCGCGGCGCCCAGGCCCACCGCCTCGACGATCGCCGGCGTGCCGGCCTCGAAGCGGTGCGGCGGGTCGTTATAGGTGACCGTGTCCTCGGTCACGGTGACGATCATCTCGCCGCCGCCCTCATAGGGCGGCAGCCGGTCGAGCCATTCCTTCTTGCCCCAGAGCACGCCGGAGCCCGTCGGCCCATAGGTCTTGTGGCCGGTGAAGGCGTAGAAATCGCAGCCCAGCGCCTGCACGTCGACCGGCAGATGCACCGCGCCCTGGCTGCCGTCGACCACCAGCGGAATGGCGTGGGCGCGGCAGATCGCGGCGACAGCGGCGATCGGGACGATGGTGCCGATCGCGTTCGACATCTGCGTCAGCGACACCACTTTGGTACGCGGCGTGATCAGCTTCTCGAACTCATCGAGGAGGAAATTGCCGTCATCGTCGACCGGCGCCCATTTGATCACGGCGCCGTGGCGCTCGCGCCAATAATGCCAGGGTACGATGTTGGAGTGGTGCTCCAGGATCGACAGGATGATCTCGTCGCCTTCGCCGAGGTTCAGATGGCGCCCGAGCGAGGAGGCGACCGTGTTGAGCGCGCCGGTCGAGGAGCGCGTGAAGACGATCTCCTCCAGATGGGCGGCGTTCAGGAAGCGGCGCGCGCTTTCGCGTGCCGCCTCATAGGCTTCGGTCGAGGCGTTGGCGAGATAGTGCAGGCCGCGATGGACATTGGCATAGTCCTCCCGCATCAGCCGCGTCATCGCCTCGATCACGGCTTCCGGCTTCTGGGCGGAAGCCGCGTTGTCGAGATAGGTGAGCGGCTTGCCATAGACTTCCCTGCTCAGGATCGGGAAATCCCTGCGGATGGCGGAGACGTCGTAGGGCTTGGCCGGCGCGTTCATCGGCTCAGGCCTTGCCGGGCGCGGCCGCGTCCCGATCCGCGACGAGCTGGCCGCCATGGCCCCAATCCTCGCGCTCGATCTCCTGGATCACGACATGGGTGTTCTCAGGCTTCTTGCCGAGCACGCGCACCAGCGTCTCGGTGAAGACCTTGACGATCTCCGCCTTCTGCGCGCGCGTCGCGCCCTTGGTGATCTGGACGTTGATATAGGGCATCAGACCGTACTCACCTCGGAAGCGGCCTCGCGGGCCTTGAGCCAGGCTTCGACCTCGGCCATGACGAGGTCGCGGACGTTCTCGTCGGCGATGAAGGCGACCGCCTCGCCGGCGAAAGCCTGCAGCACCAGCGCCTCGGCCTGCGGCCGCGGCAGGCCGCGCGCCATGAGGTAGAAGAGCTGCTCGCCGTCGATCTGCGCCACCGTCGCGCCATGGCCGCAGACCACGTCGTCGGCGAAGATCTCGAGCTCGGGCTTGTTGAACATCGTCGCGCCGTCGTTGAGCAGCAGCGCGTTGCTCTTCATGCCGCCATCGGTCTTCTGCGCATGCGGGCGCACGATGACCTTGCCCTGGAAGACGCCGGTCGACTCGCCACCCGCGATCGTCTTGTAGAGCTCGCGGCTGGTGCCGTGCGGCACCTCGTGGTCGACGATCAGCGTCACGTCGGAATGCTGCGCCTTGTTGATCAGGTTGACGCCGCGCAGGCCGACCTCGCTATGCTCGCCGGCGAAGCGGATGAAATGCTGCTGGCGCAGCGTGCCGGCATTGCAGACGAGCGCGAAGGAATCGAACTTCGCCTGCGCTCCGACCGTCGCCAACAGGCTCTGCACCTCGACCGTCGCCGCCTGCTGGCGGGTGACGATGCGCACATGCTGGATCTCGCTCTCGTCGCCTGTCTCGAAGACGATCGCGCCGTTGATCTGCTGGGCGGCGGAACCGGCCGCCTCGTCGATCTCGACGATCGTGGCCTTGCTGCCCTTACCGGCGAGCACGACCGAGCGATGAAACACCGCCCGCTCCTCCTCGCCGGAAGCGAGCGAGACGATCACGACCGGCTGCGCGAGCTCGACGCCGTCCGCGATCTCGACGAAGACGCCATCGCGCATCAGCGCGGTGTTGAGGGCAAGGCCCGTATCGTCGGCGCCGACCGAGGGGCCGGCGAGAAGGCGGGGCAGGTCCTCGCGGGCCGAGACCAGCGCATCGGCGAGCGACTGCACCGAGACGCCCGCGGGGATCGCGTCGAGCGTGGAGAGCTCGGGCACGAAGGCACCGTCGACCAGCACGAGGCGCGGGCCCGCGAGCTTCAGTTCGGCGAGCCGCGCCTTGACGGCGCCGGTGACGGCGCCGCCGCCTGCGAGCGGGCGCGCCTCGCGCAGCAGCGCGCGCAGATCGGTATAGCGCCAGGATTCGAGCCGGCGATGCGGCAGACCCCTGGCCTCGAAGCCGGCGAAGGCGTCCTCGCGCAGCTTGCGCACGGCCGGGCCGCCGGGCAGCTCAGCCTTCGCGTCGGCATATTGCTGGATCAGCGTCTGCTCGGCCGCCGTCTTCAGCGGGGTGACGATGGCCATCACGCCGCCTCCCCGAAGGCAGCATAGCCCGCCTTCTCGAGCTCCAGCGCCAGGTCCTTGCCGCCGGTCTTCACGATCCTGCCCTTCGACATGACGTGCACCGTGTCCGGCACGATATGGTCGAGCAGGCGCTGGTAATGGGTGATGATCAGGAAGCTGCGGTTCTTGGCGCGCAACGCATTGACGCCCTCCGCGACGATGCGCAGCGCGTCGATGTCGAGGCCGGAATCGGTCTCGTCGAGGATGCACATCGACGGCGCAAGCAGCGCCATCTGAAGGATTTCCATGCGCTTCTTCTCGCCGCCCGAGAAGCCGACATTGAGCGGCCGGCGCAGCATCTCGCGCGCGATGCCGAGCCTGTCGGCGGCGGCGTTGACCTGCTTGATGAAGTCCGGCGTCAGCAGCTCGTCCTCGCCGCGCGCCTTGCGCTGGGCGTTCATGGCGGCCTTCAGGAAGGTCATGGTGGCGACGCCGGGGATCTCCAGCGGATACTGGAAGGCGAGGAAGATGCCGGCGGCGGCGCGCTGGTCGGCCTCCATCTCCAGCACGTTCTCGCCATTGAGCAGGACCTCGCCGTCGAGGACCTCATAGTCCTCCTTGCCGGCGATGACATAGGAGAGCGTCGACTTGCCGGAGCCGTTCGGCCCCATGATGGCGGCGACCTCGCCGTCCTTCACGGTGAGGTTCAAGCCGTTGAGGATCTGCTTGTCCTCGTCGGCGATCTTGACGGTGAGATTGCGGATTTCGAGCATTGTTTCGTTCCGATAAGCGAATGGCGAATAGCGAGTGGAAGGGCTTACGGCGATGGCGGGGCGGTTAAGCCACTCGCCCTTATCCGACCGAGCCTTCCAGCGAGATCGTGATCAGCTTCTGCGCCTCGACGGCGAACTCCATCGGAAGCTCCTGGAGCACCTCCTTGACGAAGCCGTTGACGATCAGCGCCACCGCCTCCTCCTCGGAGAGGCCGCGCTGCTGGCAATAGAACAGCTGGTCCGCGCCGATCTTCGAGGTCGTCGCCTCGTGCTCGAAGATCGCGGTCGCGGTCTTGGCCTCGATATAGGGGATGGTGTGGGCGCCGCACTGGTCGCCTATCAGGAGCGAGTCGCAATTGGTGAAGTTGCGCGCGCCCGTCGCCTTGCGGTGGGCCGAGACCATGCCGCGATAGGTCGAGTCGGACTTGCCGGCGGCGATGCCCTTGGCGATGATCTTCGAGGTCGTGTTCTTGCCGAGATGCAGCATCTTGGTGCCGCTATCGACCTGCTGCATGCCGTTCGACACCGCGATCGAGTAGAACTCGCCGCGCGAGCCGTCGCCGCGCAGGATGCAGGACGGGTATTTCCAGGTGATCGCCGAGCCGGTCTCGACCTGCGTCCAGGAGATCTTCGAGCGCTTGCCGCGGCAGTCGCCGCGCTTGGTGACGAAATTGTAGATGCCGCCCTTGCCCTCGGCGTCGCCGGGGAACCAGTTCTGCACGGTCGAGTACTTGATCTCGGCATCGTCGAGCGCGATCAGCTCGACCACCGCGGCGTGGAGCTGGTTCTCGTCGCGCTTGGGCGCCGTGCAGCCTTCGAGATAGCTGACATAGGCGCCCTCGTCGGCGATGATCAGCGTGCGCTCGAACTGGCCGGTGTTCTGCTCGTTGATGCGGAAGTAGGTCGACAGCTCCATCGGGCAGCGCACGCCCTTCGGCACATAGACGAAGGAGCCGTCGGTGAAGACCGCGCTGTTGAGCGTCGCGAAATAATTGTCCGTCACCGGCACGACGCTGGCGAGGTACTTCCTGACCAGGTCGGGATGCTTCTGGATCGCCTCCGAGATCGAGCAGAAGATCACGCCGACCTTGGCGAGCTCCTCCTTGAAGGTCGTCACCACCGAGACGGAATCGAACACCGCATCGACCGCGACGCGGTTCTCCGGCGCGACGCCGGCCAACACCTCCTGCTCGCTCAGCGGAATGCCGAGCTTCTTGTAGGTCTCCAGGATCGCCGGATCGACCTCGTCGAGCGATTTCGGCTGCGCGCCCTTCTTCGGCGCGGCGTAATAATAGAGATCCTGATAGTCGATCGGCGGGTACTGCACGCGCGACCAGGCCGGCTCGGTCATGGTCTTCCAGCGGCGGAAGGCGTCGAGCCGCCATTCCAGCATCCATTCCGGCTCGTCCTTGCGGGCCGAGATGTAGCGGACCGTGTCCTCGGTGAGGCCCTTGGCCGGCTTGTCGACCTCGAGCTCGGTGACGAAGCCGTATTTGTACTCGGTCACGTCGATCGACTTGACCTGATCGATGGTCTCCTGGACCGCTGCCATGTCTACTCTCCTGTCGCGGGTTCAAGGCCCGCCGGTTCGGTCTTCGTGTTGCGGAACGCCTCAGGCGGCAACCTGGGTGCCCCGATCGGTGTGTGCGGCCATGAGCCTGGCATAGGCCGCGAGAAAGAGATCGATATCCACCTCGCAGGTGGTCCATCCGAGCGACGCCCGCAAGGCCCCCGCGCTCATGGCAGGGTCGACGCCCATGGCGTCCAGCACATGCGAGCGCCTGACCTTGCCGGACGAGCAGGCCGAGCCGGAGGACAACGCCACCCCGGCGAGATCGAGCTTGATCAGTACCGTCTCGGCCTTGAAGCCCGGCGTCGCGAAGGCCGAGGTATTGGGCAGGCGCGGCGCCCCACGGCCGAAGACGACGGTCTCGGGCGCCAGCGCCAGCACTCCGGTCTCCAGCCTGTCGCGCAGGGCGGAAACCCTGTCAGCCTCGCTGGCCAGCGCTTGACAGACAGATTCTGCCGCCGCACCGAAGCCTATGATTCCGGGCAGGTTTTCGGTTCCGGCCCGCCAGCCGCGCTCCTGCCCGCCGCCGCGCATCGGCTTGTCGGCGAGTTCGAGCGCACCGGTGCGCAGGACAATGGCGCCGATCCCCTTCGGCCCGCCGATCTTGTGGGCCGAGAGCGTCAGCACATCGGCGCCGAGCGAGGCGATATCGACCGCGATCTTGCCGGCCGCCTGCACCGCATCGCTGTGCAGAAGGCCGCCATGGCGATGCACGATCGAGGCTGCCTCCGCGACCGGCTGGATCACGCCGGTCTCGTTGTTGGCGAGATGGATCGAGACCAGCGCGCGGGCGCCGGGATCGTCCGCGGCGAAGCGCGTGAGCCTGGCGTCGAGCCAGGCGAGGTCGACCAGACCGCTCGCATCGACCGGAATGGCTTCGGCCGCGCCGGCCGGGAAACGGTGTCCCTCGCGCACGCAGGCATGCTCGGTCGCGCTGTAAAGCAGCAGGGTGGCCGGTGTGCGCACGCAATCGCGCCCGCCATCGCAAGCCATCAGCCCGGGCGAGAGCACCGCGACATTGGCCTCGGTGCCGCCGCTGGTGAAGACCACGTTCGAAGCCTTCGCGCCGGCGAGCCTCGCGACCTGATCGCGCGCCTGCTCCAGAGCGGCGCGCGCGGCACGCCCCTCGCCATGGACGGAGGAGGGATTGCCCGGCAGCGTCAGCGCATGGGCGACCGCTTCCGCCGCCTCCGGCCGCACCGGGGTCGTGGCGTTGTGGTCGAGATAGGCGCGTTCCGCCGTCACGATCCTGCCCGCTCCATCCTCATCATCGCCGACGCGCCGACACGAAATGCTTGAAATCGCACCTGTGCGCCGTGCTATAGCCGCCCATCCGAACCGGCCGGAACGGTCGAAACCAAGGCTCGCTCGTGCGATCCCTCGTTTTGTTCCTGACTTGTTCACGGCTATTAGAACTATTCTAAGCGCCCTTCATCTAGGGCGCGCATGGTGGCGCCGTCAAGGGCGGCCGGGTTTTTAAGCGGGCATGCGCCCGCTTTCTGCCCGCCCGCGCCGGCACCGCCCAAGAAGCGGTGAGACGATGCCAGAGGTTATCTTCAACGGGCCGGCAGGCCGGATCGAGGGCCGCTACCAGCCAGCCAGGAAGCGCGGCGCGCCGCTGGCGATCATCCTGCACCCGCACCCGCAATTCGGCGGGACGATGAACAACCAGATCGTCTACAACCTGTTCTACACATTCGTGAACCGCGGCTTCTCGGCGCTGCGCTTCAATTTCCGCGGCGTCGGCCGCAGCCAGGGCCATTTCGACCATGGCGCGGGCGAGCTTTCGGATGCCGCAGCCGCGCTCGACTGGATGCAGGCTCTCAACCCCGAGGCCAAGAGCTGCTGGATCTCCGGCGTCTCCTTCGGCGCCTGGATCGGCATGCAGCTCCTGATGCGCCGCCCGGAGATCGAGGGCTTCCTCTCGATCGCGGCGATGGCGAACCGCTATGATTTCTCGTTCCTGGCGCCCTGCCCGTCGTCGGGCCTGTTCGTCCACGGTTCGGAAGATCGCGTCGCACCCGTGAAGGAGGTGATGGCGGTGATCGAGAAGGTGAAGACGCAGAAGGGCATCCAGATCGAACATGCGGTCGTCGACGGCGCCAACCATTTCTTCGACGGGCGCGTCGAGCAGCTGATGGAGCAGGTCGGCGCCTATCTCGACCGCAAGGTCGGCCCCGAGATCCTGAAGAGCGAGCAGGAGCAGGCCTGACCGCCATGACAGCCTTCAAGTCCGACCTTCTGCGCACGCTCTCCGAGCGCGGCTATGTCCACCAGATCTCCGACCCGGAGGGGCTCGACGCGGCCGCGGCCAAGGGGCCGATCAGCGCCTATATCGGCTTCGACGCGACGGCGAGCTCGCTTCATGCCGGCTCGCTGATCCAGATCATGATGCTGCACTGGATGCAGGCGACCGGCCACAAGCCGATCGCGCTGATGGGCGGCGGCACCTCGATGATCGGCGATCCCTCCTTCAAGGAGGAATCGCGCAAGCTTCTGACCGTCGCGGATATCGAGCGCAACCTGCAGGGCATCAGGCGGGTTTTCGGCCGCTATCTCGATTTCAGCGGCCCGGCGACGATGGTGAACAACGCCGACTGGCTCTTGGGCCTGAACTATCTCGAATTCCTGCGCGACGTCGGCCGGCACTTCTCGGTCAACCGCATGCTGTCCTTCGACAGCGTGAAGACGCGGCTCGAGCGCGAGCAGTCGCTGTCCTTCCTCGAATTCAACTACATGATCCTGCAGGCCTACGACTTCGTCGAGCTCAACAAGCGCACCGGCTGCATCCTGCAGATGGGCGGCTCCGACCAGTGGGGCAACATCGTCAACGGCATCGATCTCGGCCACCGCATGGCGGGCGTCCAGCTCTACGCGCTGACCTCGCCGCTGCTCACCACCGCGTCTGGCGGCAAGATGGGCAAGACCGCCTCGGGCGCGGTCTGGCTCAACGACGACCTGATGAGCCCCTATGAGTTCTGGCAGTACTGGCGCAATACCGAGGACGCCGATGTCGAGCGCTTCCTGAAGCTCTACACCACGCTGCCGATGGCCGAGATCGCCAAGCTCGCCGCGCTCGGCGGCGCCGAGATCAACGACGCCAAGAAGGTGCTGGCGACCGAGGTCACGGCCCTGCTGCACGGCCGCGCGGCGGCGGAAACCGCCGCCGAGACGGCGCGCAAGACCTTCGAGGAAGGCGCGCTCGCCGCCGACCTGCCGAGCGTGTCGATTCCGCGGGGCGAGGTCGCGCCGGGGCTCGGCGTGCTCACCGCCTTCGTCAGGGCCGGGCTCGTGCCCTCGACCGGCGAGGCACGCCGGCAGGTCAAGGCCGGGGGCCTGCGCGTCAACGATGCCCTCGTCACCGACGAGCGCGCCACGCTCAGCCTCCGCGACCTGACGGCGGAGGGGGTGGTCAAGCTCTCCTTCGGCAAGAAGAAGCACGTCCTGCTGCGGCCGGAATAAGCCGTCAGGGGCGCGGCTGCGCCTGGCCGGGCTGAACCGGCCGCTGCGCCGGCGCGCCGCCGAGCGGGTCGACGAAGCGGCGCAGGATGCCGGGCGCCAGCGCCGAGAGCGGGTTGATCGTCATCGTCGGCGCGCTGGCCGGGCCGGAGATGCGGAAATTGACGGCGAAGAGCCCGCCATACTGGCTGCCGCCGCCGAGCAAGGCCCCGACCACGGGCACCTGCGCGAAGGCGTTGTTGAAGGCGTAGCCCGGCACGAAGGTCCCGCCGATATCGACGCGGTCGCGGCCGTAATCGACATGGCCCTGCAAGGTGAAGCCGAGCTGGTGGCCCCAGATCACCATGTCGGAAACGTCGAGCCGGCTGGCGGAGCGGGTGAATTCCGCCCTGAGCTTGGTGAAGGCGACCTCGCTTGCATCGATGCCCCGCCCGGCCGCGCCCTCGCCCGAAAGGCCGCCCTGCGCGCCGACGACCCGGCGCAGCACGGGCTCGTCGCGGACCATGAAATTGCGGAACAGCAGATCGCCGCTCTGGTTCTCGCCGGGGATCATCGTCAGGATGAGGTCGCCGCCATAAGCCTTGTTGTAGAGGTCGAGGAAGCGCAGCAGCGAGCCGCCGTTCTCCGACTGGACGACGAGCTTGCCGCCCTGGCCCTGCCGGGCCGTGACCTCGGCCTTGCCGATCCGCCCCTGGAAGCCGACGGAGCGCAGATCGCCGCCGCGGCGGGAGAATTTCAGCGTGCCGGCGGTGATCGCCTCGTTGTTGAAGCCGGTCAGGATCGGCACGTCGAGATCGAGGTCGAGATCGGTGCTCCGGCCGGCCGCCCTGTCGCCCCCGCGCGCCGGCGCCCGGCTCTGCAGATCCCTGATGAAGGGGCGCAGATCGGCGACCGCGCCGCGCACGGTGAGCTTGAGGAGATTGCCGTCCCGCCTCGCCTCGACCTTGAGATTGTCGCCCGGCGACAGGCGAAGCTGCGAGAAGCTCGCGCTGTCCACGCCGTTCAGCCGGTTCAGCTCGATACGCCCCTTGATCAGGACCGAGCCGGCCTCGAGCACGAAATCCTCGAGGTCGGGGCCGTCCGGATCGGCGACATAGGCGAAGGCGACGCGGCCCGGCCGGCCGGAAGGCTTCACCAATCCGGGAACGACGCCCTCGAGCGCGACCTTGGTGAGATCGATCTCGACGCGCGGCGGCGGCTCGCCCCCCTTGCCGATCAGCTTCGTCACCTTGACGGGCAGCGTCCCGGTGATGCCGGCATCGGCCGGCAAGCCGCGCCGCTGCCGGGCTGCCGCGTCCAGCGCAAGCTGCAGGATCGCCTCGCCCTGCCCTTTGCCGTTCTGCCGCAGCTCGACCTGCGTCTTGTCGCCGCCGATGCGCGCATCGCCGCGCAGCATGAGCCCGTTGCGGTCGAGCGCGACGGTGAAGCTGCCGGCATCGAGCTTCTCCGTCCCAAGGAGCGTGTCGGACGCGACGCTGGCGAGCGTCCCGCTGCCCGTCACGACAACCTCGTCGGACTTCAAATCGTCGGCGAGCGGAAGGGCGATGGTGACCTTGAGGTCGCTCGTGCCCCTGATCGCCGCCGGATCGAGCCGGCCCGGATTGAATTCCCTCAGGGCCGGAAAGGCGATGAGCGCGGCAAGCGCGTCCATCGCGCCGACCGAGCGGAAGTCGATCCGCGCCTGCGGGCGCGGCGGATGGAAATCGGGCACGGCGAAGCTGCCCTCGCTCAGCTGGAGCCGGCGGCCGCCGCCGAGCTCGGCCGTCGCCTTGCCGATGGCGAGCTGGACGCTGCGCCCACCGACCCGTCCGGAGACGGTCGCATCGCCGAGCGGCGGCAGGCCCGGATCGGGCAGATAGCGGACGCGGTCGGCATCGATCATCACCGACAGCGCCCGATCGGGCATGGCTTCATGCCGGGCGAGCCGGGCATGGTCCTCCGGCGTGAGGGCAAGATCGACGGTGAGCGACTTCATGTGCCCGGCCGCGAGCTGACGCCGCAGCACGTCGTGCACGTCGGGCGCGCCGAAGCCCCGCCAGATCGCCAGCAGAGCGCGCACGTCGGAATCGACCGCCTTGATCGCGAAGCGCTGCTCGGCCGAGCCGTTCAGCCGCTGGACGAAGGCCGACATCTCGACCGAGGCCGCGGGCCCGCGCAGCGACGCCGAATCGACGGTCACGGCGGTATGGGCGGGATCGAGCCTGAGCGCGGCCTTCAGGGCGTCGATCCTGACCGGCGGATCGGCATCGAGCCCGGCGAGCTCGCCTGCGGCGTCGAGCGCGATGCGCCAGCCGCCATCGTCCTCGCGTAGCGAGCCTGTCGCCGCAAGGCGCGTGGCGCCGGCCCTGATCTCGCCGCGCAGGATGTTCAGCTCGGTCAGGTCGGCGCCGCTCGCCAGCTCGAACTCGGCCGAGTCGAGCGCGAAGGGCGAAAGCGGGCTGTCGGGGAAACGCAGCGTCCCCGCCTGGACAGCGATCCGCGCCGTGATCGACTTGCGGCCATCGGGGGCCTGCTTCAGGGTGGCGCGGCCTTGCAGCGGCAGCCCCTCGACCAGGACCGCGCCGGTGCCGAAAGCGAGCGCCACCGCCTCCGCTGGCTCGAAGCGCCGGATGTCGATGTCGGCGCGCTGGGTGCCGTCGGCCTCGGTCGTCAGATCGGCCGAAAGCTCCTTCCAGCGCTGGCCGGTGCGGCCCTTCATCGTCATCCGCGTGCCGCGCTCGCCGATGCGCGTCAGCCTGATCTCGACGTCTTCCAGCCCGGCCTTCTGGCGCCCCTCCGGATCGACCAGCGAGAGCCTGGCGCCGTTGATGCCGGCTTCCTCGAGCGCGCCGAGAAGCCCGTCGCCGCGCGCGAGCGTCGAAATGGCGCCCATGATGCCGGTGAAGGCGTTCCACTGCGCCGCGTCGGGCACGGCGGGCTGCAGCGTCGCCTCGGCCGGGGCCGCATCGGCATTGACCACGAGGGCGCCGTCCCTGGTGACGCCGAGCCGGACATTGACGCCGCGCAGATCGACCGAGACGAGCCGGATATCGCCCCTGAGCAGCGCCAGCGGCGCATAGCCGAGGACGGCTTCGGGGGCGCGGATGACCGCGCCGCTGACGTGCTGGAACGAGACCTGCCTGACGAGGAGCTGGGAACGCCCGTCGATCCGGCCGAGCTCGGCGGAGGTGGCCTCGACCTTCCAGTCCGGGCCGAGCCGCTCCTCGATCGCGGCGGTGATGCGCCCTTCGAGCCCCGACAGCGGGACGATGCCGGTGGCGAGCAGCGTAACAGTCGCGCCTGCCAGAACCATGAGCGCGACGCCGACCGCGACGCAGAGGGTGACGAGGCCGGCCTTCGCCCGCCGCTTCACGGTTGCGAGCTCGCAAGGATCGCCGGCGGATGCCGCTTCCGACGGCCCCCCGGCCACAGCTTTTGTGTCCTGCTCCGCCAAACTCGCTCGATCCCCTTCGGCGCCTCACGCCATTTCGTCTCAGGGCGCGGCCGTCTCCCCTTGCCGCGCGCCCGGAAGGCAGCATGACTGTCGATGCGGCCGGGCGGGCCGATTCGGCAATCCGGAAACGGAAGGCACGACGATACGCCGGCCCCAGCCTCAAGCCGCCATGCCGGGTTGCGGGCTCCATGCAGCGGGAAGGCGACGAAAGGAAGGCAAACGCCATGGCATTGCAGGAAGGCGACCCGGCACCGGACTTCACATTGCCGCGCGACGGCGGCGGAACGATCGGGCTCGGCACATTCAGGGGCCGCAAGCTCGTGCTCTACGCCTATCCCAAGGACGATACGCCCGGCTGCACGCAGGAGGCCATCGCCTTCAACCGCCTGCGCGCGGATTTCGCCGCCTGCGGCACCGAGATCATCGGCGTCTCGCCCGATTCGGTGAAGCGGCACGAGACTTTCAAGCGCAAGCACGCGCTCGACTTCCCGCTCATCGCCGACGAGACGCAGGCGCTGGCCAATGCCTACGGCATCTGGGTCGAGAAAAGCCTGTATGGCCGTCGCTATATGGGAATCGAGCGCTCGACCTTCCTGATCGATGCGCAGGGGCGCCTCGCCCGAATCTGGCGGAAGGTGAAGGTCGAGGGACACGCCGAGGAGGTGCTCGCGGCGGCGCAGGCGCTGTGAGGCGCCGCCGGCGCTCTTTGCGAAAGATTAACCCTAACAAACTCTAATGGCGGGATCGGCAGCGTGATTATCGGTTTTGCGTATGCATCAGCCCCAGACAGCCCCCGCCCTCGCGACCGCAGGCCTTCTCTCGCACAAGACCTATACGGTGCGTCGCTCCACCATGCTCGCAGGCCTCGCCTGGCTCGCGCTGACCACCGCCGGCTGCGGCACGGCCGGCTGGTACATGCTCAGCCGCGACGACCTCGCCGCCCGGCTGATCGCCCGCGAAACGGCCCGCCAATACGCCTATGAGGACCGGATCGCGGCGCTCAGGGCCGATATCGACCGCTATGCCAGCCGCGCGCTGCTCGACCAGGACGGCGTCGAATCGCGCGTCGACGAGCTCGCCAGCCGGCAGGCGGAGCTGGAATCGCGCCAGTCGCTGGTGACGGCGCTCGCCGACACGCTGCAATCCAGCGGCCTGATGCCGGCGCCGAAGCTGCCGCTGCGCGCGCAGGCCATCAAGCCCGGCGAGCCGATCCGCGCCTCGGGCGTCACCAGCTTCGCGCCGATCCTGCCCGGCAAGCCGATGCCGGCCCCGGAGACGCCCTCGCTGCGCGGCGCCGACGGCACCGCCCAGGGCGGCTGGCAATCCGGCGAAGCCGCGGCCGAGCCGCCGGCCAAGCGCCTCGAAGCCGCGCTGACGACCCTCGACAGCGCCATCGCACGCACCTCCGACGCCCAGCTCACGGCGCTGAAGGACATGGACGAGACGCTGGCCGCCACGCAGAAGCGCCTGCGCAGCGCGCTCGCCGACACCGGGCTCAATCCCGAGCGCCTCGCCGCGCCGGCCACCGCCGCCGCCGGCATGGGCGGGCCCTTCGTGCCGGTGAAGCTCGACGCTTCGGCTGGGCCCTTCGAGGCGACGCTGAGCGCGCTGCAGCCGCGCGTCGCCTCGGTCATGCGCCTGCGCGGCGCGATCGAGCAATTGCCGCTCGCCAAGCCGATGGCCGGCGATCACGGCTTCACCTCGAATTTCGGCTACCGGACCGATCCGTTCACGCGCGGGCTCGCCATGCATACCGGCGTCGATTTCCGGGCCGAATCCGGCTCCGCCATCCTGGCGACGGCGCCGGGCAAGGTCGTGGTCGCCGAATACAATGGCGGCTACGGCAACATGGTCGAGATCGAGCACGCCAACGGCTTGAGCACGCGCTACGCCCATATGTCGGCGATTTCGGTCTCCACCGGGCAGATCGTCAAGACCGGCACGGTGGTCGGGCGCGTCGGCACGACCGGCCGCTCGACCGGCCCGCATCTGCATTACGAAACCCGCATCAACGACGAGCCGGTCGACCCGACCCGCTTCCTGCGCGCCGGCGGCAAGCTCCTCGCCAGCGCGCTCTGACGAGACCTTCCGGGACGAAAAAGGCCGCGCTCCGGGCGCGGCCTTTTTCGTTTGCCGTCAGGCTCAGTCGATGTCCTCGACCTCGACCGTGGTTCCGTAGACGCGCTGCGCCAGCGAGGCCTCCATGAAGGCGTCGAGATCGCCGTCGAGCACCTCGGAAGGATCGGTGGAGCTGACGCCGGTGCGCAGGTCCTTCACCAGCTGATAGGGCTGAAGCACATAGGACCGGATCTGGTGGCCCCAGCCGATATCGGTCTTGGAGGCCTGCTCGGCATTGGCCTTGTCCTCGCGCTTCTTCAGCTCGATCTCGTAGAGGCGCGCGCGCAGCATGTCCCAGGCCTTGGCCCGGTTCTTGTGCTGCGAGCGCTCCTGCTGGCAGGCGACCGCGATGCCGGTCGGGATATGGGTGATGCGCACCGCCGAATCCGTCGTGTTGACGTGCTGGCCGCCGGCGCCTTGCGAGCGGTAGGTGTCGATGCGGCAATCCGATTCCTTGACGTCGATGACGATGCGGTCGTCGACGACCGGATAGACCCAGACCGACGCAAAGGAGGTCTGCCTTCTGGCGTTCGAATCGAAGGGCGAGATGCGCACCAGCCGGTGCACGCCCGATTCGGTCTTCAGCCAGCCATAGGCGTTGTTGCCCTTGAACTGCAGCGTCGCGGACTTGATGCCGGCGGTGTCGCCGTCCTGGTATTCGAGCGTCTCGACCTTGAACTTGCGCCGCTCGCCCCAGCGCCGGTACATGCGCAGCAGCATCTCGGCCCAGTCCTGGCTTTCGGTGCCGCCGGCGCCGGGATGGATCTCGACATAGGTGTCGAGCATGTCGGCCTCGCCGGAGAGCAGGGTCTCGACCTGAAGCCGAGCGGCCTCGTCCCCGACGCCCTTGATCGCCTGCTCGCCCTCGGCGACGGTCGCCTCGTCGTCCTCCATCTCGCCGAGCTCGATCAGGGTGAGCGCGTCGTCGAGATCGCGTTCGAGCTTGCCGATGCCCTCGATCTGGGTTTCCAGCGCGGTGCGCTCGCGCATCAGCTTCTGCGCGGCCTCGGCATCGTTCCAGAAATCGGGGCCCTCCGAGAGGGCGTTCAGTTCCGCCAGGCGGCGCTGGGCCTGATCCCAGTCAAAGATGCCTCCTCAGCAGTCCGATCGACTGCTTGGCGTTATCGAGCTGCGACTGGATTTCAGGGCGCATGATTCTAAGTCCGGATGATCGTGCGGGCTGAGATAGGGGGCAAAGCGCCGGCTGTAAACGGCCGGGCGCGCCAGCCCTCAGTACAGCCCGCCCGTGCCCGATCCGACGGAGCGTCCGCCGCCCGGGCCGACGCTGAGCGCGCCGCCGTCACCGGCTGCGCCGATCACCGAATAGCTGTCCGGCGGGGCGGTGCCCGGCTTGAACGCCTCCAGGATGCCGCCGTCGCCGCCGGCGCGCATGCCGGTGCGGGGATCGACGCGGATCAGCTTGATGCCGGCGGGCACGCGGAACGGCGTCGCCGGCTTGTCCTTCAGCGCGACGCTCATGAAGTCGCGGAAGATCGGCGCGGCATACTGGCCGGCGGTCGCGGAGGTGCCGAGCGATTTCGGCTTGTCGAAGCCCATATAGACGCCGACGGCGAGGTCCGGCGAGAAGCCGACGAACCAGACGTCCTTGGCGTCGTTGGTCGTGCCGGTCTTGCCGGCGAGCGGCTTGCCGACGGACTTGACCACCGTCGCCGTACCGGCATTGACCACGCCCTCGAGGATCGAGACCATCTGGTAGGCGGTCAGCGGGTCGAGCACCTGCTCGCGGTTGTCGACGAGGCGCGGCTCCGGCTGGTTCGCCCATTTCTCGGCGTTGCAGCCCTCGCAGACCCGCTGGTCGTGGCGGAAGATGGTCGAGCCCGAGCGATCCTGGATGCGGTCGATCAGGGTCGGCCGGATGCGCTTGCCGCCGTTGACCAGCATCGAATAGGCCGCGGTCATCCGCATCACGGTGGTCTCGCCGGCGCCCAGCGACATCGACAGCACCGGCTGAAGGTCATCATAGACGCCGAAGCGGCGGGCATATTCGGCGATCAGCGGCATGCCGACATCCTTGGCGAGCCTGACCGTCATCAGGTTCTTCGAGAACTGGATGCCGTAGCGCAGCGTGCGCGGCCCGGTCGACTTGCCGTCGTAGTTCTCCGGCCGCCACATGCCGAGCCCCGGCCCCTGGTCGATCTCGATCGGGGCGTCGAGGATGATGCTGGACGGGGTATAGCCGTTGTCGAGCGCGGTCGCGTAGACGAAGGGCTTGAAGGAGGAGCCGGGCTGGCGCAGCGCCTGCGTCGCGCGGTTGAACTCCGACTGGTCGTGGCTGAAGCCGCCGACCATCGCCAGCACGCGGCCCGAGAACGGGTCCATCGCGACGATGGCGCCGTTGACCTCCGGCAGCTGGCGCAGGCGCGCGAAGCCCGGCCGGCTCTCCATCGGCTCGACATAGACCACGTCGCCGACCGAGACCGCACGCGAGACGCGCTCGCGGCGGGTCCATTTGATGCCGTCGGCGGCGAGCGTCAGCGTCTGGCGCTCCTTGTTGAGATGGCCGGCATTGTCGCGCAAGGGATGCAGTCCGAGCCTGGCGGTGTCGCCATTGACGTCGAGCACGACCGCGAGGCGCCAGGGCGCGACATCGCCCAGCACCGGCAGTTCGCCGATCGCGGCGCCCCAGTCGCCATGGCCGAGCTCGAGCTTCTGGATGGCGCCGCGCCAGCCGCGCGCCTCGTCGAAGCGCACGAGGCCGTCGACCAGCGCCTTGCGCGCCATCAGCTGGGTCTTGGGATCGACCGTGGCGCGCACCGAAAGCCCGCCTTCGAGCAGCTTCTTCTCGCCGTAGCGATCCTGCAATTCGCGCCGGATCTCCTCGGCGAAATAGCCGGCGGCGATCTGGTTCGGCGAGACCGTGCGCGGATTGACGCCGAGCGGCTGCTTCTTGGCCGTCTCGCCGTCCTCGCGCTTGACGTAGCCGTTCTCGACCATGCGATCGATGACGTAGTTGCGGCGCTCGATCGCGCGGTCGCGGTTGCGGAAGGGATGCAGGTCGGAGGGCGCCTTCGGCAGGGCGGCGAGATAGGCCGCCTCCTGCAGGTTCAATTCGTGCACCGACTTGCCGAAATAGTTCAGCGCCGCGGCGGCGATACCGTAGCTGCCCTGCCCCGGCGCCGGCGCGCCGAGATAGATCTCGTTCAGGTAGAGCTCGAGGATCTTGTCCTTGGAATAGGTCGCCTCGAGCTTCAGCGCGACCAGCGCCTCGCGGATCTTGCGCTCATAGGACTGCTCGGGGCTCAGGAAGAAGTTCTTCGCGACCTGCTGGGTGATGGTCGAGGCGCCCTGCTGGCGACGGTTGGTGCCCTTGTTGCGGAAGTTCGAGATCACGGCGCGCGCCAGCCCTTCGGGGTCGACGCCGACATGCTTGTAGAAATTCTTGTCCTCGGCCGAGAGATAGGCGTCGACGACGAGCTTCGGCACGGCCTGGATCGGCAGATAGAGCCGGCGCTCGCGCGCATATTCCGCGATCAGGCTGCCGTCGCCGGCATGCACGCGCGTCATCACCGGCGGCTCGTAGTTCCGCAGTTGCGCGTAATCCGGCAGATCCTGCGAATAATGCCAGATCAGCCCGCCGGCGATGGCCGCGCCGATCACGAAGGCGATCGCGCCGGCGGCGAACAACCATCCGAAGATTCGCAGAATGAACCGCATCTCAGGCCCTGGACCCCGTAACTGCCATCCGGCGGGCGCCAGATCGGGGCGCTTCGCAGGTCATCGCTATAACATGGCGGAGATGGCGGAACCGTGGCCTTGCGATCACAATTCCGCAATGCTTTGCGCGGCCCGCGCGCCTAGTTCCGGTTCTCCGCCGCCTTGCCCACCGAGGCGCGCTCGCGGGCGAAATAATCGTCTATCGCGGATGAGACGGCGCCGACCGCCTTGCCGCGCCACTCCGGCGAATTCAGAAGCTCGGCATCCTTCGGGCTCGACATGTAGCCGAGCTCGATCAGGACCGAGGGCACGTCCGGCGCGCTCAAGACCCAGAATCGCGCCGAGCGCAGCGGGATCTTGTGCATCTTGATCGAGCCGCCGAGCTTCTCGACCAGGTTGCGCGCGAAGACGCCGGTGAAGGTGCGCGTCTCGCGGCGGGCGAGGTCCATCAGGATGCCGGCGACGTCCTGCAGCTCCTCGCTGGTCTCGAGTCCCGCGACGGCGTCGGCCTCGTTCTCCTTGGCGGCGAGCCTTGCGGCCTCCGCGTCCGTCGCGCGCTCCGAGCGGGTATAGACGGTCGCGCCGCGCACCTCCTGCGCCTGCGTCAGCGAATCGGCATGGATCGAGATGAACAGGTCGGCCTGCTCGCCGCGCCCGATCTGCACCCGCTCGCCGAGCGGGACGAAGCGGTCGTCGTCGCGGGTCATGACGACGCGGTAGCGCCCGTTCGCCTCGAGCTCGTCCTTCAGCGCCTTGCCGAAGGCGAGCACCACCGCCTTCTCGGCGATGGCCGCGATGGTGGCGCCGGGATCGATGCCGCCATGGCCGGGATCGATGACGATGGTGCGCCGCGTCTCGCCGGCGGCCTTCACCGGCGCGGGGGCAGGCAGGGCGGGCCCGGGCCGGCGCGGCTTGCCGGCCTCGGCCAGGAATTCGGCCCGCGCCACCTTCTTCAATTCGATCGTCAATTCGCCGAAGCCGCCGCGCACCGCCTTCACCTGCGCCTTCGCGACGATGGCCGGGTGGGCGAGATCGATGATGATTCGGGCCTTGTCGGTGGTGAACAGGCCGAATCGATAGCCGCTGACGAAGCCGGCGCTGCGCCTGGCCGAGGGCTGGATCTGGAAATTGGTCGAGGGCAGCTCGACGATGACCCGGTCCGGCGCGGCCTGCACCCAGGCCTCGACCGGCACGGAAGACGACAGCATCATCGACAGGCGCACGCTCTCGCCGCTCTGCTCGATGCGGGCGTCGGTCGCGACCGGGTATTCGCTCTGCGGGCGCGGCTCGGCCTTGGGCTGCGCTGAGGCGAGGCCGGCGGCGACGAGGCAGGCAGCCGCCGGCGCGCACCGCAGCGCCCGGCGCCACGGCGCATCGCGACGGCTCGAATCGGCGCGGCGGATGCGGAAGAACAGCTCGAAGAATCCCGTCTGTCGTCGGTTACGAGGGTTTAACCATAACGGGGCTGAAAACCTAACAGCCCGTTACCATCTCTCCCCTGAAAGCGTGAACCGCCCGGCGCGCCTGCCGGGCAAATGCGGCCGTCATGTGACTTGCCAATCACTGTCACCTGTCTGTAATGGAACAGGTTGCTTGTCAGCCTGCCCGCGGGAGCACACCCGGATCGAGCGATCCGTCGACGTCCGAGGCAGGCTGGGCCATCGTTCCGAACCGGAGCGGCGGCGGCAAGACGACCGCAACGAATCGTCCGCAGACGGTCGGCATCGGGATTGCGTGTGTTTTATGCGCCCTGCCCTGTCTTGCGAGCGTGCAAACGCGATGCGCTTGGCCGCCGTGCCGGTGCATCGCAGGTCAGGACAGATGACGGGGCATAAGACGCCGCTGCCAGCATCGGTAAACCGTCCGAACCCGCGGGACCGCGCCGGGCTTCAGGCCCGTCCGATCGTTCCACGCCACCTTCCTGTCCGGATTTTTTCCTCCCTCCCCCTGCAACATGCCGGCTCCCGCCGGCCTCTTCGCGGCGCCCCTGCCCGCGGTGGCGGATCCCGATCCGTAGCCGCGCGCCTTCGGCTGGCGGCCGCGCCAATGGAAATGACTTATGGCCAACAAGATGCTCATCGATGCCACCCACCCGGAGGAGACCCGGGTCGTGGTGGTGCGCGGATCGCGCGTCGAGGAATTTGATTTCGAATCCGCCAGCCGCAAACCGCTGCGCGGCAATATCTATCTCGCCAAGGTGACCCGGGTGGAGCCCTCGCTCCAGGCCGCCTTCGTCGAGTATGGCGGCAACCGCCACGGCTTCCTCGCCTTCTCCGAGATCCATCCCGACTATTACCAGATCCCGGTCGCCGATCGGCAGGCGCTGCTCGAGGACGAAGCCCGCGCCGAGCGTGACGAGGAACGCGACGAGGAGCGCCGCGAAAAGCGCGGCCGCCGCGACCGTGGCCGCCGCGGCGACCGCGACAGCCGCGCCAAGAAGGCGGCCGCCGACGAGACCGTCTCGGCCGATGTCGAGAGCAATGGCGAGCTGCGCGTCGAGACCGACGGCAAGCAAGCCGCCATGGTCAACGAGGGCGCGCCCGCCTTCGGCGAGTTCTTCGCGCCCGACGTCGCCGAATCGACCACTGAGGACGCCGTCCCCAACGCCGCGCCGCTGACCTTCGAGACCGTCGAGGCCGTCGTCGAGGACACCGCCTCCGAGGCGGAACCGTCCGAAGCTGCCGGGACCGAGGCCCGCAAGCCTTCCGAGGACGACGGCGACGACGAGAACGGCGACCACGACGAGAACGGCGACGACGACGCCGAGGATCAGCCCGAGCAGCTCGGCGGGGGCGACGCCCTCGACGACATGCCCGAGCGCCCGCAGCGCCATTCGCGCCGCCAGTACAAGATCCAGGAGGTGATCAAGCGCCGCCAGATCATCCTGGTCCAGGTCGTCAAGGAGGAGCGCGGCAACAAGGGCGCGGCGCTCACCACCTATCTCTCGCTCGCCGGCCGCTATTCGGTGCTGATGCCGAACACCGGCAAGGGCGGTGGCATCTCGCGCAAGATCACCAATGCCGAGGACCGCAAGCGCCTGAAGGAGATCGCCCAGGAGCTGGAGGTCCCGGAGGGGATGGGGCTGATCCTGCGCACGGCCGGCGCCGCGCGCACCAAGGTCGAGATCCGGCGCGACTACGAATATCTGATGCGGATGTGGGAGAGCGTGCGCGAGCTGACGCTGGCCTCCGTCGCGCCTGCGCTGGTCTATGAGGAGGGCAACCTCGTCAAGCGCTCGATCCGCGACCTCTACAACAAGGATATCGACGAGGTTCACGTCGCCGGCGAGGAGGCCTATCGCGAGGCGAAGGACTTCATGCGCATGCTCATGCCGAGCCATGCCAAGAGCGTGAAGCCCTATCGCGAGCAGACCCCGCTCTTCGCGTCGTTCGGCGTCGAGAGCCAGCTCGACGCGATGTTCTCGAACACGGTCACGCTGAAATCCGGCGGCTACCTCGTCATCAACCAGACCGAGGCGCTGGTCGCGATCGACATCAACTCCGGCCGCTCGACCCGCGAGCACAATATCGAGGACACCGCCCTCAAGACCAATCTCGAAGCGGCGGAGGAGATTTCCCGCCAGCTGCGCCTGCGCGACCTCGCCGGCCTCGTCGTGATCGATTTCATCGACATGGAGGAGAACCGCAACAACCGCGCCGTCGAGAAGAAGCTGAAGGAGTGCCTGAAGGACGACCGCGCCCGCATCCAGGTCGGCCGCATCTCGGCCTTCGGCCTGCTCGAGATGTCGCGCCAGCGCATCCGCACCGGCGTGCTCGAATCGTCCTCGGTGCCCTGCCCGCACTGCGCCGGCGCCGGCATGATCCGCTCGACGCCTTCGGTCGCGCTGCAGATCCTGCGCGCGCTGGAGGAGACGCTGATCAAGAGCGCCTCGCACAACCTCTCCGTCCGCACGAGGCCGGAGGTCGCGCTCTATGTGCTGAACCAGAAGCGCGCCCATCTCGCCGACCTGGAGAGCCGCTTCGCCATCGCGATCACGATCTCGACCGATCTGAACCTGCTCGGCACCCGTTATTTCGAGGTCGAGCGCGGCGAGTTCGTCGGCAATGAGGGCCGCGTCGTTCCGAGCGGCATCAAGGCCGAGGCAGTCGTCTCCGACGTCGACGACGAGGCGCTCGACGCCGCCGCGGAAGCCGCCGCGCTGGACGCCGAGACCGACGGCAACGAGACCGCCGCGACCGAGGCCGAGCGCGGCGAAGGCGAGAACGGCCGCCGGCGCCGCCGCCGGCGCCGGCGCCGGCGCGGCGGCGAGCGCGACGAGCAGGGCCAGCAGCTCGACGGCACGCAGGCCGATGAGGACGGCGACGAGGGCGATGAGGACGGCGACGAGGCCGCAACCCCGGCCGCTGCCGCCCCGGCCGCCGAGGCGGTCAGCGAAGCGGCGCCCAGCGAGGCCGTCCCGGCCGAGGTTCCGGAGACAACCGTTGAGGAGCCTGCCGCCAAGCCCAAGCGCAGCCGCGCCCGCAAGCCGAAGGCCGAGGTCGAGGCCGAGGTCGCCAAGGAGGTCGAAGCCGAGGCCGTCGCGGCCGAACCCGCCCCCGCTGCCGCCGAGGCCGAGAAGCCCAAGCGCAGCCGCGCCCGCAAGAAGGTCGTGCCGATCACCGAGGGCGGGGAAGCCGCCGCGGAAGCGGCGCCCGTCGCAGCGCCGGCCGAGGCTCCGGCAGCCGCCCCCGAGCCGGCCCCTGCTCCGCCTCCGGCCGAGGAGCCCGTCGCGGTCGTGCTGACCGAGCCGGATCCGACGCGGCCGAAGCGCGGCGGCTGGTGGAACAGGCTCGCCGGCCGGTCCTGAGCGCGCCCTCGAAATCCGAACGAATGAAGAAGCCCGCTGCGATCCGCAGCGGGCTTTATGCTTTTCACGAACCAGCAAACCGGTCAGGATCGCGGCCATCCGGGGAAAGGAACCGATGCCGCCGCCGCGCAATCCCGAGCGCATGGTCATGATCGCCCTGGCGGCCATCGGGTTGGCCGGGCTTTCCTATCTCGCCTGGAGCGCGGTCGGCTGGTTCGGCGTCGGGCTTCTGGGCCTCCTGGTGTCGTTCCTCTCGGTCCGGATCGAGCTTGAAGGCAACCGGCCGGTCGGCCACCAGATGACGCCCGATCTCTATGCCGGGCAATATCGCAGCGAGGCCGGCCAGGGTCACGCCGAGCGGACCGGCCGCGTCTCGGAGCGCCTCTCGCTGGCCAATACGGCCCGCCTCGCCGGCCTCGTCGGCGGCGTTCTGGCGCTCGTCGGATTCGGCCTGTTCTTCCTGCTGTAGGTGATGTGGACAGTTGCCGGATCACTCCCGGTCGGCATCACCGCCGTATGGCAGGTATCCACACCGCTTGGAGCCCGCTTCAGCGCTTCTTCAGCCAGCCGCCGATCCGCGCCACCGCCTCCTCGCATTCGCTGAGCGAACCGGCGAAGGAGAGCCTGATCGTGCGGCTCCCGCGCGCCTCGTCGAAATCGAGGCCGGGCGTGATCGCGACCCCGGCCTCCTCCAGCACGGCACGGCAGAAGGCCATCGAATCGTTCGAATGCCTGCCGATGTCGAGATAGATATAGAAGGCGCCGTCCACGGGGAGGAAATCGCCAAGCCCGATCTCGGGCAGCGCCTTCAGCAGGAAGGCGCGGTTTCGCGCGTAACCCGCCTTGATCGCCTCGCATTCCACGGTCGCGTCGAAGGCCGCCTCACCCGCCACCTGGCTGAGATAGGGCACCGAGATCGAGAAGTTCTGCTGCAGGCGCTCGATCGTGCGCACCAGCCGCGGCGGCACCACGAGCCAGCCGACCCGCCAGCCGGTCATGCAGTAATATTTGGAAAAGGAGTTGACGATGATCGCCTCGGGATCGGCGGCAAGCGCCGTCGTCGCCGGGGTCTCGTAGGTCAGCCCGTGATAGATCTCGTCGGAGATGTACCAGAGCCTAAGCCTGCGGCAGCAGGCGGCGACATCGGCGATCGCGCCGGGCGCCATCACCACGCCGGTCGGATTGGCCGGGCTCATGGTCAGCACGCCCGCCAGCGGTTTCTCGCGATGGGCGCGCTCGATCAGCTCCGGCGTCAGGGCGAAGCGTGTTTCGGGGCCGACCTCGATCGCCACCGGCTCGAGCCCCAGCGCGATCAGGATGTTGCGATAGGCCGGATAGCCCGGCGCCGTGATCGCGATCCGCGCGCCGGGCTCGAAGCAGGCGAGGAAGGCCAGGATGAAGCCGCCCGACGAACCGGTCGTCACCACCACGCGCTCGGCCGCCACCGCGACGCCATGAGTGTCCTGATAATGGCGCGCGATGCGAGCCCTGAGCGAATCCGTGCCGAGCGCCTGCGTGTATCCGATCCGGCCATGCTCCAGCGCACGCGCCGCGGCGGCGCGAATCGAGGCCGGCGTCGGCGCCGAGGGCTGGCCGACCTCCATATGCACGACCGAACCGCCGCGGCGCTCGATCGCCGCCGCCTGGTTCATCACGTCCATGACGATGAAGGGGGCGACGCGCTCGGCGCGCTTCGCCAGAGCGGGCATGATGAGGGGCTGCGGCATCGGCTCGTCCGGTTTCATGAGGAGGCGGGTTCGCGTAGCCGAGCCGGCTGTCTCCCGCAACCGCTGGCAGAGCTGTGATTTGACCTTCACCCGCCGAAGACCCACAAGCTCGCGCCTGAACACGCCGCTTCGTCGGCGGCCGCTTTGAGAAGGATGACGAGATGGCTTTCCCGACCCTCACCGGCCTGGCGCGCGCCTGCCTGCGGCCGGCCGCGCTGGTGCTCGGCCTCTGGCTCGCGACCTCGGCCGCCCCGGCCATGGCGCAAGGCCAGCCGCTCTCGCCCGAGCAGCGCAAGGCAGTGACCGACCTCGTCCGCGAGACGCTCCTTAAGAACCCCGAGATCATCCAGGATGCGCTGATCGAGCTGGAGCGGCGCAACACGCTCGCCCAGGCCGATGCCCAGCGCGGCGCGGTCGCGGCCGAGAAGGCCCGCATCACCGATCCGGCGACATCGGTGGTCATCGGCAATCCCGATGGCGACGTCACCCTCGTCGAGTTCATGGATTACAATTGCGGCTTCTGCAAAAGGGCGATGGAGGACGTCACCGCGCTCACCAAGGCCGATCCGAAGCTGCGCGTCGTGCTCAAGGACTTTCCGATCCTCGGCCCCGATTCGGTCGAGGCGAGCCGCATCGCCGTCGCCGCCAAGAACCAGCTCCAGGGCCAGAAATATTTCGACTTCCACAACAAGCTGATGGGCGTGAAGGGCAAGGTGAACGCGGCCAAGGCGCTCGAGATCGCCAAGGAGGCCGGCGCCGATGTCGAACAGATCAAGAAGGACGTGAAGGCACCCGCCACCATGGCCGCGATCGAGGACACCATGGCGCTCGGCGACCGCCTCGGCCTCACCGGCACGCCCGCCTTCATCATCGGCGACGAGATCGTCTTCGGCGCGGTCGGCCAGGCGGCGCTCAGGCAGAAGATCGACTCCGTGCGCCGCTGCGGCAAGACCGACTGCGCCGGCTGAGCCGCGACGGAACTGGCCCGGACGCTTCAGGCTTCCCCTGCCGGCCCGCAACGTTTATGAGGGCGGCTTATGCCGCCCGCGCGCGGCGCCGGAATCAACACCCTCCATGGTCGCCGTCCACGTCCTGAACGGACCCAATCTCAACCTGCTCGGAACCCGCGAGCCCGCGACCTACGGCGCGGTCACGCTCGCCGGCGTCGAGGAGCGGCTCAGCCGCAAGGCCGAGGCAGCCGGCGTCGCCCTCACCTTCCGCCAGACCAATTCCGAGGGCGAGCTCGTGAGCTTCGTCCAGGAGGCCGGGCTTGGCGGCGCCGGCATCATCATCAATGCCGGGGCCTATACCCATACCTCGGTGGCGCTGCGCGACGCGATCAAGGGCGTCGACGCGCTGGCGATCGAGGTCCATATCTCGAACGTGCATGCGCGCGAGGACTTCCGGCACCATTCCTACATGGCGCCGGTCTGCGTCGGCGTGATCTGCGGCTTCGGCGTCGCGAGCTATGAGCTGGCTTTCGACGCCATCGTGCCGCTCATGGAGAAGCGGGCGCGGACAGCCGCCTGACATCTGATTGAACGGGAGGACGGCACGGCCGCCCCTCCCATCCGCGATTTGAGAAGAAGACGGTGACACCGCCATGGCGACCAAGAGCCCGATCGACCCCGACCTCGTCCGCGAACTCGCCGAGCTTTTGAACGAGACCGATCTCACAGAGATCGAGGTCGAGAAGGGCGATCTGCGCGTCCGCGTCGCCCGCAGCATCACGGCGACCGTCCAGGTGCCCGCCGCCGCGCCGCTCGCCGCGCCGCCGGCCGCGGCAGCGCCCGCCCCCGCCGAGGCGAAGCCCGCCGCCCATCCCGGCGCCGTGCCCTCGCCCATGGTCGGCACCGCCTATCGCCGCCCCTCGCCGGAAGCAAAGCCCTTCGTCGAGGTCGGCAGCCTGGTGAAGCAGGGCGAGCGCATCCTGCTCGTCGAGGCGATGAAGACCTTCAACGACATCGTCGCCCCGCGCGCCGGCAAGGTTACGGCCATCCTGGTCGAGGACGGCCAGCCGGTCGAATATGGCGAGCCGCTCCTGGTGATCGAGTGAGCGCGGCGCCGGGATCGGGTTTCAAGATGTTCGACAAGATCCTGATCGCCAACCGTGGAGAGATCGCGCTGCGCGTGCTGCGCGCCGCCAAGGAGCTCGGCATCGCCACCGTCGCGGTGCACTCCACCGCCGACGCCAACGCCATGCATGTGCGCCTCGCCGACGAGAGCGTCTGCATCGGCCCCCCGCCCGCCCGCGAGAGCTATCTCAACATCCCGGCGCTGATCGCCGCCTGCGAGATCACCGGGGCGGACGCGGTCCATCCCGGCTACGGCTTCCTCTCCGAGAACGCCCGCTTCGCCGAGATCCTGGAGCGGCACCAGATCGCCTTCATCGGTCCCAAGCCCGAGCATATCCGCAGCATGGGCGACAAAATCGAGGCCAAGCGCACCGCCAAGCGCCTCGGCATCCCCTGCGTGCCCGGCTCCGAGGGCGGCGTCAGCGACGAGGCCGAAGCCCTGCGCATCGCCCGCGAGATCGGCCTGCCGGTGATCATCAAGGCCGCGGCCGGCGGCGGCGGCAAGGGCATGAAGGTGGTCCGCGACGAGGAGGAGCTTCCCGTCCTGCTCGCCACCGCCCGCAGCGAGGCCAAAGCCAATTTCGGCGACGATGCCGTCTATATCGAGAAATATCTCGAGAAGCCGCGGCATATCGAGATCCAGGTGCTCGGCGACGGCCGCGGCAACGCCATCCATCTCGGCGAGCGCGACTGCTCGCTGCAACGGCGCCACCAGAAAGTCTGGGAGGAAGGCCCCTCGCCCGCCCTCAACGCCGGCGAGCGCGACAGGATCGGCGAAATCTGCGCCAGGGCGATGGCCGAGCTCGGCTATCTCGGCGCCGGCACGATCGAGTTCCTCTACGAGGACGGCGAATTCTACTTCATCGAGATGAACACCCGCATCCAGGTCGAGCATCCGGTGACCGAGATGATCACCGGGATCGACCTCGTCAACGAGCAGATCCGCATCGCCGCGGGCGCGCCGCTCTCGCTCAAGCAGTCCGACATCGTCATCGACGGCCATGCCATCGAATGCCGGGTGAACGCCGAGCACCCGGCGACCTTCCGCCCCTCGCCCGGCCGTATCACCTCGTTCCATACGCCGGGCGGGCTTGGCGTGCGCGTCGATTCCGCCGCCTATCAGGGCTATGCGATCCCGCCGCATTACGATTCGCTCGTCGGCAAGCTGATCGTCCATGGCCGCAACCGCGACGAATGCCTGATGCGGCTACGCCGCTCGCTCGACGAGTTCGTGGTCGACGGCGTCGATACGACGCTGCCGCTGTTCCGCACGCTGGTGCGCAACCCCGACATCATCAACGGCGACTACAACATCCACTGGCTGGAGAAATTCCTGGCCGCCGGCGGCATGGGCGCGCCGGACGCCTGAGCGCGCCGCCCCTCACAGCGCCTCCAGCAGGCCCTTGATCAACGCCCGGCGCGGCGCGATCGAGGAGATCAGCCCGTATTCCTGCAAGGTATGCGCGCCGTCGCCGTCGATGCCGAGCCCGTCGAGCGTCGGCGTGCCCAGCGCCGCGGTGAAATTGCCGTCCGAGCCGCCGCCCGTCATCGGGCAGTCCTGCAGTTCGAAGCCGATCTCCGCCGCGACCTTGCGCGCCAGCGCGAACAGCTCGGCCACCGCCGGCGTCTTCTCATAGGGCGGGCGGTTCATCCGGCCGGTGATGCGCAAGCTCACATCGGGGTCGTGCGGCTTCAGCCCGAGGATACGCTTCTCCATCATCGCGCCGTCGGCGAGCGTAGTGACGCGGCAATCGACGCTGAACCAGGCATGCTGGGGGATGACGTTGGCCGCCGTGCCGCCGCCGACCAGCGCGACGCTGGTGGTGATGCCGCGCGCATAGTCGGTCATGCCCTCGATGGCGAGGATCTGGTGCGCCGCCTCGCGGATGGCGTTGCGCCCGTCGGCATGGCGCGAGCCGGCATGGGCGGGGCGGCCTTCCACCCTGACCTCGAAACGGCCGACGCCCTTGCGCGCGGTGACGACCCGGCCGCCGTCGCGCGCCGGCTCGGTGACGAGCACCGCCTTGGCCTTGCGCCCGATCTCCTCGATCAGCCCGCGGCTCACCGGCGAGCCGATCTCCTCGTCCGGCGTGAACAGGAAGACCATCGGGCGCCCGGCCGTGCCCGCGACCGCGACCTGCTTGAAGGCCTGCAGGGCAAGCCAGGCGCCGCCCTTCATGTCGTAGACGCCGGGGCCGTAGAGCCGGTCGCCCTCGATCCGGACCGGCAGCCCCTTGGCGCTGGTGCCGAGCGGATGCACCGTGTCGAGATGCGACATCACCGCGACCGCCGGCTCGCCATTGTCGGGCCCGGCGCGCAGCAAGAGCATGTCCCCGAGCCCGTCGCGCCCGGGAATGCGCTCGACCGCGATCGGCAGCCCGGCGACCTCCTTTTCGACGAGATCCATCATGCCGTTGACCCCGGCGGGGTCGCTGGTCGGGCTCTCGAGCGCAACCCAGACGGAAAGCGCGGCGGCATCATTCTGATTCATGGTCGACTAGTCTCCAGACAAATGGAACGGGCGCGGCTCAGCCGGCGGCGAGCGCCGCCTCAGCCGCCATGGCGATCGCAAACAGCGCCGCGTCGCCGCCGCCGGCCCGGGCCAGGGTCAGCCCGGCCGGCGCCTCGCCGGCGCGCTGCATCGGCAGCGAGATCGCGCAGCCGTCCATCACGTTGATGAGGGCCGGATTGCGCAATACCAGCAGGTTGATGCGGGTGTAAGCCTCGTCGTCGGCATCGCATTCCGCGATCGTCGGCGCGATCACCGGTACCGTCGGCATCGCCAGCGCGTCGAAAGCCGAGACCTCGTCGCGCATCGCCGCGACGAAGGCCGTGCGCTCCTGGACGAGCCGGATGTAGTCGGCGCAATCCTGGTTGCGGCCACGCAGGATGCGCGCCTTGACCCGTGGATCGTAGCCCTCGCCCCTGGCCTCGATCAGCTCGCGGTGATGGGCGTAGGCCTCGGCAGGGGGAAGGCCGCCCTTGGCATTCATGCGCGCGACCTCGGCGAAGCGCGTGAAAGGCTCCTCGGAGACGGCCGCGCCGGCCTGGGCGAGCCGCTCCAGCGCCCGCTCGAAGCTTGCCGCCACATGCCGGTCGAGCCCGTCCAGCACGAGCGTCTGCGGCACGGCGATGCGCAGGCCCTTCAGGTTCGCCGGCCCCGCCTGCGGCAGCGCGGCCCCGCTCATGATCTCGTGCAGGATGCGGCAGCATTCCACGCTGTTGGCCAGGGGCCCGATCGAATCGAGCGTCTGCGACAGGGGGAAAGCGCCCTCGCGCGGCACGCTCGCGGCCGTCGGCTTGTAGCCGACGATCCCGCAGAAGGCGGCCGGGATGCGGCAGGAGCCGCCGGTGTCGGAACCGATGCCGGCGAAGGCCATGCCCTCAGTGACCGACACCGCGGCGCCCGATGAGGAGCCGCCCGGGATCCGGCGCGTCGTCGCCCGCTGATAAGGCGCGGCCGGCGTGCCGTAATGCGGGTTGAGCCCGAGGCCGGAGAAGGCGAACTCGGTCATGTTGGTGCGGCCGATCACGATGAAGCCGGCCCGCCGCAGCCGGGCGATGGCGGGCGCGTCGCGCTCGGCCGGGGCCGCATCCGCCAGCACGGTCGAGCCCGCCGTCGTCGGCTCGCCGGCGAGGTCGAACAGATCCTTGACCGAGATCGGGATGCCGGCGAAGGGCGACGGCTGAAGCCCCGCCGCCCGCAGGCGGTCCATCGCCTCGGCGGCGGCGAGCGCGGCCTCGCGATGGACCTTGAGGAAGGTCCGCCGTCCCTCTCCGTCCGGGGCGTCGATCCTGGCGAGCGCCTCGCGCACGAGGTGAAGCGCGCTCGTCCGTCCCGCGGCGAGATCGTCGGCAAGGGCGGAAAGGGTGGGAGCCATGGCGTATCGGACCGGATCGAAGGCGTGGGTAGCGGGGAGCAGGCGAGCGTCCCCGGTCGGGCGGCCCATGATTGGCATGCGGCGGGCGCACCGCCTAGCCCCGCGCGGAAAAACAGGCGAGCCCCGGCGGGTTTCGCATCGGCGCTGAATTCGGCTCTTGCCAAGCCGGACCGCATTGATTAGACCCCGGCTCACCAACGCGGTACGGCCCTTGAAGCGCCCCTGCCGTTGGGGGATCGTCTAACGGTAGGACCCCAGACTCTGACTCTGGTTGTCTAGGTTCGAATCCTAGTCCCCCAGCCACCCTTTGGTGGCGCAATAAAGTGCAATGAATTCAAGCGCTTACGAGCATCAAGAATTTCTCTGGTAGCCCAGCGGTAGCCCATTTGGGTATCCCGATGGGTGGCCCCGTTCTTGGGCGAAGCCTCCAGCCGCTGCCCACGGATCGAGGCCGTGCTGAATGTGTGGTTAGATTGAGTTCTCATCCGAGACTGAGTCGAGCCACGAGAGGTGACGCATGCCCGATTGGTTTGAGAGCTTGGCTAAGGTGCTACCGGGCGAGAAAATATACGATGACGCACTAGCACCGGCAGCCAAGCAGGTAGGCCGCCTCGGCGAGGATACGGTGAAGACGGCGCGCCTGATGTTGGCGCCGTTGCAGATTGCGGCCCATTTTCAGGACCGTCTGGAAAATATGCTGAAGAGGGTTGGCGAGCGGGTTCCCGAGGAGCGAAGGATCGAGGCTCCACCACAGATCGCTGGCCCGGCTCTGGCTCAGATGCATTTTCTGGAAGAGGGCTCCGAACTATGGCGCGCGTTCGAAGAACTCCTAACGAAGGCCGTAGACCGCGACAAGGTTGGTCTCGTTCACCCGGCCTTCGTGCAGATAGTGTCTCAGCTGAGCCCAGACGAAGCGCTCATACTTCGATCTCTTCGAACGAAAACCATCCTTATCACCGATAAATTGGATTGGGACGCGGCTAACCGGAAGTTTGAAAACAGACAGATACTTGAGCACAACATTCCCGAGAGCGAGCTGTCTCTGCCGCAGCAGTTCCAGCTATATGTCCTGCATCTGACGTCGCTCGGTCTCGCTGAGTGGCCGGTGACCGATCAGGCCCCCTTGATGCGGGGAAATGCCCAAATCGGGGTGAAGCGCAATTCCGCTGTTCAACTGACGGACTTCGGGCGGCTATTCGCTGACGCCTGCGCGCCGCCTTCAGCAGAATAGCGAAAGCTAACCGACTGGTGGGCCAGCGCGGCCGGGCGTGAACCGGGGCGCGGCGAAGCAAAAACAGGGGGAGGCCCCGGTTGCCCGAAGTCTCCCCCTGAGGTTCACCTTAGAAAGCCCTCTCAGGCGCCTCTCGGCGTGGTCGCTTATCGTACTCAGGCAGCTCTCGGGTCATCGTGTTCATCAGGTGGATGAACGGCACCCAGTTGCCCCACGGGAACGCCTTGGCGACGTTCCGCACGTCCTGCTGCGACAGGTTGTTGTCGCTGGACAGGAGGTTCCCGCCCACGGTCCCGAGAGCCTTCTGCACGTCATCACTAGGCTGAAGGTCGGGTTGCCCGTTAGGAAGTTGCTGGCCTGCCCGCTCATGCGGAAGCCGAAGACGGGGTCTTGGCCGGCGAGCGCTAGAACGCTGTCCGCCGCCGTGGGGACGAACGAGGACCAACTCGTCCGCTGGAAGCCGCCAGCTAGCAGGCCTTGCCACGACAGCGCCCTGTCCAGCTTCTCCTCCCGGCGTGGGTCCGACGCGTAGCGGTAGTGGCTGTACGCGATGTGCGTCAGCACACCGCCCAGCCCCGTCAAGAGGAAGGTGGTGGCCGTCTCCCAGTCTCGCATGTGGATGTTGTGCATGAGGTGTCGCGCCCACGCACCCATGACGAAGCTGCGGAACTGGAAGACCATGCGTCCGAGGCCGTGTCCCATGACGCGGTTGAGAGCGCCGGGGTCGTTGGCGAGGACGTCGGGAGCGTAGTCGTTCAGCCAGAATTCCGACACGCGCTCCGGATCGCAGGACAGGATCACGACCGGCCCGCGCGTGACGCGCCGCATCTCGCCCAGCCCGCGCTCGAGGTCGCGCCATTGATGGATCGTGAAGCTTGCCATGGCCGCATCGAAGCTTCGGTCGGCAAAAGGGAGCTCTTCGGCCGCAGCGTCGACGGCGACCGGAAGATCGGCCGGGCGCTCAGCGCGCATGGCGGCGGAAGGCTCCACCGGCGTGACCTGCCTGCCCGCCGGCTCGTAGGAGCCCGCGCCGGCACCGACATTCAGCACGGTCCGGGCGTCGCCCAGCGCCTGCTCGATCAGGCGCGCGATCGCCGGCTCGGGCTGCCGGAAACGGCTGTATCCGGCACCGATCCGCCCGTAATCGGCATCGCCGGCGCTTCCATCCGCTTTCCTCACGCTCATTCCCTCCCGCTTCGATTGTCGATGCGAGGGTATGGCGCAGCCGAGCCGGGCGCACTATCGAACAGTCCTGTCGGTTTCGTGAGTTTTCCCGCTTGCAGCCTGGGGTCGCCTCATCAAAACGCCGCGACCAGCGCTGTTCCCGGACGAATACTGCGATCAGAATAGCCCCTCGATGCGACCGCGGTGGCCGCATGGCCCTTCGAAGGTGGCGACGATGATCACGAGGCGGTCTGTTCTGGGAGCAGTGGCGGCCGGCGCGGCCGGTGTCGGTTTGGCATGGCATCCGCGCGCGGCCATGGCCGCGGAGGCTTTCGCGGTCAAATTCACCGACGACGAGTGGCGCAAGCGGCTCTCGCCCGAGCAATATGCCGTGCTGCGCGAGAGCGCGACCGAGCCACCCTTCACCAGCCCGCTCGACAGGGAGAAGCGCCGCGGCAGCTTCGCCTGCGCCGGCTGCGACCAGGAGCTGTTCTCCTCCGCGACCAAATTCGAGAGCGGCACCGGCTGGCCGAGCTTCTGGGCGCCGATCGCCGACACCGCGGTCGGCACCGAGCGCGATACCTCGTTCGGCATGGTGCGCGTCGCCGTCCATTGCAGCCGCTGCGGCGGCCATCTCGGCCATGTCTTCGACGACGGACCGAAGCCGACCGGGCTGCGCTACTGCATGAACGGGCTGGCGATGACCTTCAAGCCGCTGGCCGCCTGAACGAAAGACCGATGACCCTGCTTCTGCTCGCCTATCTCGGCGGTGTGCTGACCATCGTCAGCCCCTGCATCCTGCCGGTCCTGCCCTTCGTCTTCGCGCGGGCCGGACAGCCCTTCCTGCGCGGCACGCTGCCGATGCTCATCGGCATGGCGGCGGCCTTCGCCGGCGTCGCGACGCTCGCGGCGGTCGGCGGCCATTGGGCCGTCGAGGCCAACCAGTACGGCCGGATCGCCGCGATGGCGCTGCTTGCCCTGTTCGGCCTCGCCCTGCTGCTCCCGGCCCTGGCGAACCGGGTCGCACGGCCGCTCGTCGCGCTGGGCGGGCGGCTCACCGAAGCAGCCGAGCGGCATGGCGGCGGCGCGGGCGCGATCCTGCCCTCGCTCCTGCTCGGCATCGCGACCGGGCTGCTCTGGGCGCCCTGCGCCGGGCCGATTCTCGGCCTGATCCTGACCGGGGCGGCTCTCCAGGGCGCCAATATCGGCACCTCGCTGCTGCTGCTCGCCTATGCGGCGGGCGCGGCGACCTCGCTCGCCGTGGCGCTGCTGGCCGGCGGGAAGGTGTTCGCCCTGATGAAGCGCTCGCTCGGCGCCGGCGAATGGCTGCGCCGCACTGGGGGTGTCGCGGTGCTCGCCGCCGTGGGGGCGATCGCGCTCGGGCTCGACACCGGCGTCCTGACGCAACTCTCGCTGGCCGGCACGAACGCGCTCGAACAACGCCTGCTCGACCGTTTCGACACCGCCGCAACGCCGCCGCCGGCACCCGCGATGATGAGCGGGAGCGCGGCCATGACCGGCGCCAACCCCGCCATGATGAGCGCGAACCCCGCGATGATGGCGGCCAAGCCTGCCGGCGCGGATACCGCACTGCCGGTCGAAGGCGCCCTGCCCTCGCTTGCCGGCGCCGTCACATGGCTGAACTCTCCGCCGCTGAGCAGTGAGGCGCTCAAGGGCAAGGTCGTGCTGGTCGATTTCTGGACCTACTCCTGCATCAACTGCCTGCGCGCCATCCCTTACGTCCGGGCCTGGGCGGAGAAGTACAAGGACCAGGGCCTCGTCGTCATCGGCGTGCATACGCCGGAATTCGCCTTCGAGAAGCGGATCGACAATGTGAAGCAGGCCGCCGCCGGGCTGAAGATCGGCTATCCCCTGGCGATCGACAACGACTATGCCATCTGGCGCGCCTTCGCGAACCGCTACTGGCCGGCGCATTACTTCATCGATGCGCAGGGCCGCATCCGCCATCACCATTTCGGCGAAGGCGGCTACGAGCAATCGGAAAAGGTGATCCAGCAGCTTCTCGCCGAAGCGGGACGCAAGGACGTCGCGACCGGAACCGTCTCTGTCACCGCATCGGGCGCCGAGATGGCCTCGGACGAGGCGGATGTCCGCTCGCCCGAAACCTATCTCGGCTATGAGCGGGCCGAGAACTTCGTCTCGCCGGGCGGGGCCGTCGAGGATGCGAGCCAGCGCTATGAGCCCGGCATGCCGCGCCTCAACGAATGGGGCCTCTCCGGCCAATGGACGATCGGGAAAGAGCATGCCGCGCTCGACGCGGCCGACGGCGCCATCGCCTATCGCTTCCATGCCCGCGACCTGCATCTCGTGCTGGGTCCGGGCGCGGAGGGCGCGCCGATCCGCTTCCGCGTCACCATCGACGGGGCCGCTCCCGGCCCCGATCACGGCGTCGACATCGACGCGGACGGCAACGGCACCGTCACCGGCCAGCGCCTCTACCAGCTCATCCGGCAAGGCGGCCCGGTCAAGGACCGCAGCTTCGAGATCCGATTTCTCGATGCCGGCGCCCAGGCCTATGCCTTCACCTTCGGTTGATCACGGAGCTTTCGCCATGTCCGTCAGGAACACCCGCCCCCGCCGCAACCTCAGCCGCCGTTTCCTGCTGGGCGGCGGCGCCCTCGCGCTCGGCTGGATCGCCTTGAAGCTGTCGCCGCTGGCGGCCGCGGAAGAAGCGCGCATCATTCCCGCCCCCGCGGTCGACGAGCCCGCCGCAGCCGGCGACGCGGCGAAGACGGCAATCCTCGCCGGCGGCTGCTTCTGGGGCGTCCAGGGCGTGTTCCAGCATGTCGAGGGCGTAAGCAGCGCCGTCTCCGGCTATGCCGGCGGCGAGCAGGGCACGGCCGAATACGAGCAGGTCGGCACCGGCCGGACCGGCCACGCCGAAGCCGTCAAGGTCACCTACGACCCGCGCAAGATCAGCTATGCCAAGCTGCTCCAGATCTATTTCTCGGTCGTCCACGATCCGACGCAGCTCAACCGGCAAGGGCCGGATGTCGGCCCGCAATACCGCTCTGCGATCTTTCCGGCCGATGCCGAGCAGGCCCGCGTCGCCAAAGCCTATATCGCCCAGCTCAACCGGGCCCGCGTCTACGACGCCGCGATCGTGACCAGGATCGAGCCGGACCGCGCCTTCTATCCGGCCGAAGCCTATCATCAGGATTTCCTGACGCGATATCCGACACATCCCTATATCGCGATCAACGACATCCCGAAGGTCGAGAACCTGAAGCGCGTCTTCCCGCAACTCTACCGGGACAAGCCGGTGCTGGTCTCGCAGGCTTCGCACTGAGAGACCAGCTATCCCGCTGTCGTCAGCCGGCCCCATGATCATGACAGGACCCGGAGCATCCGAAGCCGTGTCGCGAGGACGCGCCATATTGAAGCGAGAGCCGCGCCTCAGGCAGAAAAGCCTCTCCCGCGACGGTCTCGGCGCGTGCCCCTGGTGCGGCCTTTCATATTGGGATGGAACCGGCAGTAGTATTCGACGGTGTCGCCGGCCGTCGCGATATGCGTCGCCGTCCTGCCCGGCGGGATCAGGACATCCCACGAGCCGGGAACCGGCCAGCATGGCGGCGCCCGCCAGCAGCGCCTGCCGCCGGTCGAGGATTCCCGCCGTCATTTCAGCTCTGCAAGCTCGCCTTGCGCTGCATATGCGGTATGAATGATTCTCTTAGTCGCAGGTCGATAGGAGATTTCCGTGAAGCTGTATTACAAAGCCGGCGCCTGCTCGCTTGCGCCGCACATCGTCCTGAGTGAAGCCGGGCTTGCCTATACGCTGGAAGCCGTCGACCTGAAGACGAAGAAGACCGGGAGCGGGGCCGATTATCTGACGGTCAATCCCCGCGGCGCGGTGCCGGCGCTCGAAGTCGAGCCGGGGGTGGTGATCACGCAGAATGCGGCGATCCTGCAATATATCGGCGACCACTCGTCCGTCGCGGCTTTCAAGCCCGCCTATGGCTCGCTGGAACGCGCCCGCCTGCAGGAGGCGCTCGGTTTCTGCTCCGACCTGCATTCCGCGGTCGGCGCCCTGTTCTCGCCGACCCTGACGGAAGAGGCCAAACCCGGCGCCATCGCCAACATCCACCGGCGCATGGGCCAGCTCGAAGCCATGCTTCCGGACAATCAGGCTTATTGGCTCGGTGCCGAGTTCACGCAGCCGGATGCCTATGCTTCGGTGGTCGTCGGCTGGGGCATCGGGCTGAAGCTCGATCTCGCCGCCTATCCGAAGGCGCTGAAGCTGCGTGAGCGTGTGCGGGCGCGGCCGAGGGTGCAGGCCGCGCTCAAGGAGGAAAACCTTCTTTGAAGACCGGATCGGCCAGCGGCACCGGGGCATGGCCCCGCCGCTGGCCGACGAGGGGCGACTGATCGGGGAATCCGTTCACGCGAACGAGCCCTGGGAGTTCTCTTCCCCGATATGGCTGATCATGTCGCGGAGCATGTCGCTGACATGATCGTCGGCGATCTCGTAGAACACGTTCTTGGACCGGCGCGTGCCCCGCACCAGCCTCGCACCGCGCAGCAGGCGCAGATGATGGCTGACGAGCGACTGCGAAAGCTCGAGCTCCTCCGCGATCTCGGAGACCGATTTCGACCCTTCCGAGCAATGAAGCAGGATCTTCAGCCTGCTGGGGTCACCCAGCAGGCGAAAGGTCTCGGAGAGGATGATCAGGTCCTGCGGCGACAGCGTTTTCGCTTTTGACGATGAGCCGGCCTTTTCTCCCATGTCCGCTGGCTCCCCCTCAGTGCGCGTGGCCATGGTGCGCCGGCACCGGGGCGGCTCGCTCCAGGCTGCAGCGGCTGACGCCATCCCAGTCGATGCCGATGGTCGGATGCTCGATGCCGAAACGCTCCTTCAGCTCCCGTTCGGCTCGCCTGACCACCGCGGCGAGGTCGGCATCGGCTTTCGGCTGGAGCTGGAGCGTCGCAAGCACGCGGCCGGAGGTGATCGACCAGACATGAACATGGTGGATGTTCTGCACGCCTTCGACCGTCCCCTTCAAATGGGCGGCGATCTTGTCGGCTTCCGCGTTGGCGGGCGCGCCTTCGAGGAGGATGTGCAGGGTCTTCTTCAGCAGGCCCCAGGCGCTGCGCAGGATCAGGAGCGAGACGAACACCGACAGGATCGGGTCGATCGGGGTCCAGCCCGTATACCAGATCACGATGGCCGCGACGATCGCGCCGACCGAACCCAGCAGGTCGCCCATGACGTGAAGCACGGCCCCCTTGATATTGACGTGCTCGGAGTCGCCGCGCGTCAGGTACCAGAGCACGAAGAGGTTCACCACCATGCCGACGCTGGCCACGACGAACATCGATCCGACCAGGATCGGCCGGGGTTCGAGAAACCGCTCGACGGCTTCGTAGACGATCCAGCCGACGATGCCGAACAGCGTCAAGGCGTTGACGAAGCCGGCGATGACCTCGAAGCGGGCATAGCCGAAGCTTCGCCGGCTGTCGGCCGCCCGGCGCCCGAGCCGGAAGGCGATATAGGCGAGGCCGAGCGCGATGGCGTCGGTCAGCATGTGGCCCGCATCGGCCAGCAGGGCCAATGAGCCGGACATGACGCCGCCGACCGCCTCGACGATCATGAACAAGAAGATCAGCACGAACGACACGAGAATCTTGCGCTCGTTGTCCGCGGTCACGGCAGGAGCGTGCGAATGGTCGTGATCGCCGTGATCGTGATTATGGCCGGAGTGGTCGTGCCCCTCGTGACCGGCATGATGGCGTGAGGACGGGGTCATGGCTGCTCGTTTCGGCTAACCTAAAACACATGAATAAGTATTCATATGTTAGTTTTTGAAAACGAGTCAAGCGCCGATCCGCGACCTCCGGATCAGCTCACGGTCGCCGGGTAGCCGGCCTGTTCGAGAACCCGCAAGATGGCGGCCTGTGCGGCGCTCGTTTCGACCCTGACCGAGCGTTCGGCGGGGTTGGCCTCGACCCTGGCCGCGGAATCGACCGACTGGATCGCCTTGGTGACGGACTTGGCGCAGCCGCCGCAGGACATGCCTTCGATCCTGAGTTCCATGAGATGGCTCCTTGGTTTCGATGTCACGGCCCTCAAGATGGGGCTTCCAACAATGGCAAGGTCAAGAGCGAAATTCCCGGCCGGCGGCGCTTGTCCTTGGCTCGCACAACGCCCTACGGAACGAGGGCGAAGCCCGCGCCTGTGGCTGCAAGGATCACCACGACCAGCCAGGACGGCGCCTTCCAGACCGCGAGGAGGAGAAATCCGGCCAGCGCGACGAGGAAGTCGCGCGGCGTGAGGACGGCGCTGGTCCAGACCGGGCTGTAGAGAGCGGCCCCGAGAATCCCGACCACCGCGGCATTGGCTCCCCGCATCGCCGCTTGCGCCGCGGCCTTCGTCCGCAAGGAATCCCAGAACGGCAGCGAGCCATAGACGAGCAACAGACCCGGAAGGAAGATCGCGACGAGCGCGATCGCCGCGCCGACGGCTCCCGAGGGCGGCAATGTCATCGCCGCTCCGAGATAGGCTGCAAAGGTGAAGAGCGGGCCGGGTATCGCCTGCGCAAGAGCGTAGCCGGCGAGGAAGGTCTCGCTCTCCACCCACCCTTTAGCGACCGTCTCGGCTTGCAGCAGCGGCAGGACGACATGTCCGCCGCCGAAGACCATGGCCCCCGAGCGGTAGAAGCCATCGAAGAGAGCGATGCCATGGGCCCCCGCGATCGAGGCCGCGATCGGCGGCAAGACCAGCAGCAGGACAAAGATCGTAAGCGCGGTGACGGCGGCACGGCGCGACACCGGAAAACCCAATGTCTCCCCGACAGCCGCGGGCGCGCCCCGGCAGAGCCGAAGCCCGGCAAGGGCCCCAACGGCGATGGCCAGGATCTGGCTCGGCGCGCCGGCGACGAACACCGAGATCGCGACGGCAAACAGCGCGATCGCCGCGCGCTGCCTGTCCGGCGTCAGAGCGCGCGCCATTCCCCACAAGGCGTGTGCGACGACGGCCACGGCGACGAGCTTGAGCCCATGCAGCAAACCCGCCGCGAGCGGGCCGCCGAGCGCGGCCGAACCTGCCGCGAAGGCGAACAGAACAAGCGCCGACGGCAGCGTGAAGCCTGCCCAGGCCGCCAGCCCGCCAGGAAGCCCGCCGCCGCGCAGGACGCCGAGCACAAAGCCGAGCTGGCTCGATGCCGGCCCGGGAAGGAACTGGCAGAGAGCCAGGAGATCGCCATACCCGGCTTCGTCGATCCAGCGGCGTTTCAGCACGAACTCGTCGCGGAAATAGCCGAGATGCGCCACCGGGCCGCCGAACGCGGTGCAACCGAGCTTGAGGAATGCGCCAAAGACCTCGCCGGGCGAGCCTCGGATCGCGCTGGCCTGCCTGTTCGAAGCGGATTCTGCGTTCATGGAGGAGCCCGTCGGCGGCCTGGGATTCGATCGGCGCCGCCGCGCTCATACCAGCCCGGTCGCGATGGGACGTTCGTACCTGACGGATCAAGCCTGCCCCGTTGCCGGAGCAGGCCTGTTCGCGGCGGACGTCGGGACCTCTCAGTGCAGGATCTGGGAGAGGAAGAGCTTAGTGCGCTCGTGCTGCGGGTTCTTGAAGAATTCGTCCGGCGTGTTCATCTCGACGATCTGGCCGGCGTCCATGAAGATCACCCGGTCGGCGACCTGCCGGGCGAAGCCCATCTCGTGCGTGACGCAGAGCATGGTCATGCCCTCGTCGGCCAGCGAGACCATGGTGTCGAGCACCTCCTTGACCATTTCCGGATCGAGCGCCGAGGTCGGCTCGTCGAACAGCATGATCTTCGGGCTCATGCACAAGGAACGGGCGATCGCCACGCGCTGCTGCTGGCCGCCCGAAAGCTGGCCTGGATATTTCGCCGCCTGCTCCGGAATCTTGACGCGCTTGAGATAGTGCATCGCGATCTCCTCGGCGTCCCGCTTGGGCATCTTCTTCACCCAGATCGGCGCGAGCGTCAGGTTGTCGAGGATGGTCAGATGCGGGAACAGGTTGAAATGCTGGAAGACCATGCCGACATCGCGGCGGATCTCGTCGATCTTCTTCAGGTCGTTGGTGAGCTCCGTGCCGTCGACGATGATCTGGCCCTTCTGGTGCTCCTCCAGCCGGTTGATGCAGCGGATCATCGTCGACTTGCCGGAGCCCGACGGCCCGCAGATGACGAGCTTCTCGCCACGCCCGACCTTGAGGTTGATGTCGCGCAGCACGTGGAACTCGCCGTACCACTTGTTGACGCCGATCATCTCCACCGCCGTCTCGGTGTTGAGCGAGGTCGGCTTCAGCGCCGCCGGTCGCGTCCCGGCCGTCCCGATATCTGCCATTGCCATGGTCATCGTCCTCTCAGCGTTTCTGGCCGGCGGCGAGGCGCTTCTCGACCGCGATCGAATAGCGTGACATCCCCCAGCAGCACAGGAAATAGAAAATCGCGGCGAAGGCATAGCCCGTCGACCGCGTCACCGGCGTCGCCCAGGTCGGGTCGATCAGCGTCGCCTCGATGGTGCGCAGGAAGTCGAAGATGCCGACGATGGCGACCAACGTCGTATCCTTGAACAGCCCGATGAAGGTGTTGACGATGCCCGGGATCACGATCCTGAGCGCCTGCGGCAGGATGATCAGCCGCATCATCTGCCAGTAGCCGAGGCCCAGCGACATCGCCCCCTCGTACTGGCCCTTCGGGATCGCCTGCAGGCCGCCGCGCACCACCTCCGCCATATAGGCGGCGGCGAAGAGCGCGACGCCGACCAGCGGCCGGAGCAGCCGGTCCGGCGACCATTCCTGCGGCACGAACAGCGGCAGCATGGTGTTGGCCATGAACAGCACGGTGATCAGCGGCACGCCGCGCACGAACTCGATGAAGATCACCGAGAGGAGCTGGATCGCCGGCAGCCGCGAGCGGCGCCCCAGCGCGAGCAGCACGCCCAGCGGCAGCGAGAAGACGATGCCGACCGCCGAGATCAGGAACGTCACCGTCATCCCGCCCCAAAGCCCGGTATCGACCCGCGGCAGCCCGATCCTGTCGTCGAGGAGCGCGAGAACCCCGAAGACGACGAGCGCGATCAGGATCAGGCGCTTGGGCCGGTAGAAGCGCAGCCAGGGCGGCGCGGCCTCCTCGACCGCGAGCTGCCCCTCGCCGATCCAGAACCGCATCAGCCTCGGCGCGAAGGACAGCACGATATAGAGCGCGGCGAGCGCGAAGCTCGCCAGGATCAGGAAGCGCAGGAAGCCCACCGCCCGATCGCCCCCTAACAGCAGGATGAAGGCGCTCGCCGGCAGGATGACGAAGAAGAAGAACGCGCCGATCTTCTTCAGCGGCGCCTTGCTCCAGAGCAGCCAGAACACGCCGAGCGCGAACATCGCGAAGACGATGTTGACCCGCCAGCGCTCCGCCACCGGATAGGAGCCGTAGATGAAGTACTGGAGCCGGTCCGCGACATAGGCCCAGCAGGCCCCGACCGGGCGCCCGGCCTTGCCGGCGAGGCAGGCGTCGCGGTTCTCGCCGGTCCAGACCGCATCGATGAGATAGAAGCGGACCAGCCCCGGAACCGTGTCGATGACGAGCCAGACGCAGATGAGCGTCAGAAACGCGTTGAGCGGGCTGGAGAACAGGTTCGCCCTCGCCCAGGCCAAGGGGCCGGCCACCGACAGCGGCGCCGGCTCCTGCTCCAGCGTCTCCTTGCGGACGAAGGCGTAGGGGGCGTTCTCGGTCGTTGCGTCGGTCATCGCGCGCCCCTCACCGTTCCACCAGCGCCATGCGCTTGTTGTAGATGTTCATGATGAGCGATGTCACCAGCGAGATCGTCAGGTAGACCGCCATCGTGATCGCCACGACCTCGACCGCCTGTCCGGTCTGGTTCAGGACCGTGCCGGTGAAGACCTGGACGAGGTCGGGATAGCCGATCACCACCGCCAGCGACGAGTTCTTGGTGAGGTTGAGATAGTTCGAGGTCAAGGGCGGGATGATGACGCGCATCGCCTGCGGGATGACGACGAGCTTCAGCGTCGGCCCGTTGCGCAGGCCCAGCGCATGCGCCGCCTCGCTCTGCCCCTTCGACACGGCGAGGATGCCGGCGCGCACCACCTCGGCGATGAAGGCCGCCGTATAGGTGCTCAGGCCGATGAGCAGCGCCACGAACTCCGGGAAGATCTGGATGCCGCCGCGCAGGTTGAAGCCGGCAAGCTCGGGATAGACGAAGGAGACCGGCCGGCCGGTGGCGACATAGACCAGCGCCGGCAGGGCCGCGATCAGGCAAAAGGCGACGAGGCCGACCGGATACTGCCGGCCGGTGGCCTCCTGCTGCCGGCGCGCCCAGGCGCGGAAGACGAAGGTGGCGGCAAGGCCGATCAGGAAGGCCCAGAGGATCAGGCCGCCGCCCGGCCCCAGTTGCGGATCGGGCAGATAAAGGCCGCGGTTGTTGAGCAGCGCGCCGGCGGGCAGCGCGATCGACTCGCGCGGATTGGGCAGCGGCTTCAGCACCGCGTTGTACCAGATGAAGAGCTGGAGCAGCAGCGGGATGTTGCGGATGCCCTCGACATAGATCATCGCGAGCTTGGCGATCACCCAGTTGTTCGACAGCCTGGCGACACCGACGAGGAAGCCCAGGATCGTCGCGAAGACGATGCCGAGCGCGGAGACCAGGAGCGTGTTCAGAAGGCCGACGAGGAAGGCGTCGCCATAGGTCGAGCCGCCCGAAGCCGAGAACGGGATCAGCTTCTGGTTGACGTCGAAGCCCGCCGCATTGTGCCAGAAGCCGAAGCCCGAGGCGATCTTCTGCGCCCTGAGGTTCTCGATCGCGTTCGACGCCGCCGACCAGACCAGGAAGCCGACGATCGCGATCATGGCGATCTGATAGGCATAGCCCCGGATCTTCGGGTCGTAGAACAACGAAGCCTTGCCGGGGGACGTCGTTTCGTGGGGAATGCTCGACACCTGTCACGCCCTCTTCGCTGCGCTTGGGATGGCCGGCGATCCTGCGGCGCCGCGGTTGCGCCGTGGTCGTCTCGTCAGTCCGTGCGACGCTTGCGGTTCTGCTGTCGGCGTCCGGCCGGCAGGCCGGTTTCGGCGGATCGGCTTAAAGCCTCAAGGCTTCCCGCCAGCGACCCCGCAGCGCATTCAGGTCATATTCGATCGTCGGTGGCACATCCCGGCCGGGCGGCCCCGAAGACGGTCTCAAAGGCAGGACGACGGCTTCCGCGGCGCGGCCGGCCCGTCCGCCGGATCGCAAGCCCGCCGGGCCATGGCCAGGGCGGCAAACAGACCCGGCTCCCGGCGCGGCGAGAAAAGCCGCGCCGGGCGCATGGGTGAATACGGGGCGCGCGCCGGCTCAAGCCTTGCGCGCGCGCCGCATGCCGCTTCAGCGAACCGGCGGCGCGTATTGCAGGCCGCCCTTGGTCCAGAGCGCGTTCTGGCCGCGGGCGATCTTGAGCAGCGAGCCCTGGCCGACATTGCGCTCGAAGCTCTCGCCGTAATTGCCGACATGCTTGACGATGCGGACCACCCAGTCCGGCGTCAGGCCGACCTGCTCGCCGAACTTGCCCTCGGTGCCGAGCAGGCGCTTGATCTCGGGATTATCCGACTTGAGCTTCTCCTCGACGTTGGCCTGGGTGACGCCGAGCTCCTCGGCGTTCAGCATGGCGAAGCCGACCCATTTCACCAGGTTGAACCACTGCGGGTCGTTGTTGCGGACGGAAGGGCCGAGCGGCTCCTTGGAGATGATCTCCGGCAGGACGATGTGATCGTCGGGGTTGGCGAGCTTCAGGCGCTCGGCATAGAGGCCCGAGGCGTCGGTGGTGAAGGCGTCGCAGCGCCCGGCATCGTAGGCCTTGACCGTCTCGTCGGAGGTGGCGAAGGCGACGACCTCGTATTTCAGGTTGTTGGCGCGGAAATAGTCGGCGAGGTTGAGCTCGGTCGTGGTGCCCTGCTGCGTGCAGACCGAGGCGCCGTTGAGCTGCAGCGCCGAGTTCACGCCGAGCTTCTTGCGCACCAGGAAGCCCTGGCCGTCATAATAGTTCACGCCGGTGAAGAGCAGGCCGAGCGAGGCGTCGCGCGTCATCGTCCAGGTCGAGTTGCGCACCAGGACGTCGACCTCGCCCGACTGGAGCGCGGTGAAGCGGTCCTTGGCCGAGAGGGGCACGAACTTCACCTTGGTGGGGTCGTTGAAGATCGTCGCCGCGATGGCGCGGCAGACATCGACGTCGAGCCCCTTCCAGTTGCCCTGCGCGTCCGGAACGCCGAAGCCGGCGAGACCGGTATTCGAGCCGCAGATCAGGTTGCCGCGCTGCTTGATCTGCCCAAGCGTCGCCTGCGCCGAGGCGCCGGTCACGGACAATGCCAGACCGATCCCTGCCGTCAGCGCGGCTGCCAGAAACTTCTTCATCGATGCTCTCCCGTTGGAACCCGTTGCCCGGCTTAAGCCGGAAGTCGTCCCCGGGTCGCGCCGCCGGCGGTGTTTTTCACCGCTCGGTTCATCGTGCGATCACGCGGCGTACCCGTGTCCTTGAAAATCGCTTGCCAGAGTGACCCATGAGCGTCAAGCAACCGCCGCCTTCCTGCGGCGCCCCTTGTTCTCTGCATGGATCACATGCGAGTTTGTCAGAGTAGGTCAAGCCTGACCACGTTTTTCCTACTCCTCATCGTGCCGTTCCATGAAAAAGCCGACCTCGTCTGAGTTTAAGCGCCTCGGCGCGCGCACGCGCCTCGTGCTGGCCGGGCGGGACCCGGCCGATAGCTACGGGTTTGTCAATCCGCCTATCGTACGAGGCTCGACGGTGGTCTATCCGAACACGGAAGACTTCCTGGCCCGCAAGGCGCGCTACAGCTACGGCACGGATGGCAGCCCGACGCTCGACGCGCTGATCGCGGCCGCCGGCACGATCGAGGGCGGCGCCGGCGTCGTCGCGACGCCCTCCGGGCTGATGGCCTGCACGCTCGCCTTCCTCGCCATGCTCTCGGCCGGCGACCACGTCCTGGTGACGGACAGCGTCTACCGGCCGACGCGGATCTTCTGCGACGGCCTCTTGAAGCGTATGGGCGTCGAGACGACGTATTACGACCCGCTGATCGGCGGCGACATCGCCAAGCTGTTCAAGCCCAACACCAGGGCCGTCTGGACCGAGGCGCCGGGCTCCCAGACCTTCGAGATGCAGGATATCCCGGCGATCGTCACCGCTGCGCATGAGCGCGGCATCCTGGTGGGGATGGACAACACCTGGGCGACGCCGCTGTTCTTCGACAGCCACGGCTTCGGCGTCGACCTTTCCGTGCAGGCGGGGACCAAATACTACGCCGCCCATTCGGACGTGCTGATCGGCACCGTCTCGGCCCGGACGCCGGCGCTGTTCAGGGCGCTGCGCGACACCTGGAAGCAGCTCGGCCTGATCGTCGCGCCCGAGGACGCGTTCCTGACGCTGCGCGGCATGCGCACGATGGCGCTGCGCCTCAAGGAGCAGATGGCGGCCGGCATCGCCATGGCGGAATGGCTCAGGCAGCGGCCGGAGGTTGCCCGCGTCCTCCACCCAGCTTTGCCAGGCGCGCCGGGGCATGCGATCTGGAAGCGCGATTTCACCGGCGCCTCCTCGCTCTTCTCCTTCGAGCTGAAGCCGGCCTCGATGAAGGCGGTCGGCGCGATGCTCGACGGGCTGACGCTGTTCGGGATCGGCGCCTCGTGGGGCGGCTATGAAAGCCTCGTCCTGCCCTTCGACTGCCGGGATTACCGCACCGCCACGGCGCCTGGCTTCGAGGGACCGACGATCCGCATCCATATCGGGCTCGAGGACATCGAGGACCTGAAGGCCGACCTCGCCGCCGGCTTCGAGCGGCTCAGCGCGGCAGGCTGAGCCGCGCGGCCGTCATTCCTGGGCTTCGCGTAGCGAGGAACCCGGAACCCACGGCCGGGCGAGACATTCCATACCCGGGTGCAGGCCGCCCACCCAGTCGTGGGTTCCGGGTTCGCGCCTTGAGGCGCGCCCCGGAACGACAGGGGCGGTTCCAAGACCCGTGCGCCCTCAGGCCGAGGCGGTCTTGGTCTCGTCCTCGCGCTCGGCGTAGATGAAGAGCGGGCGCGCCTTGTTCTCCACCGCCTCGGGGCCGATCACCACCTCGTCGACGCCTTCCAGGCCCGGCAGCTCGTACATGGTCTCGAGCAGGATGCCCTCCATGATCGAACGCAGGCCGCGCGCGCCGGTCTTGCGCTCGATCGCCTTGCGGGCGATCAGGCTGACCGCCTCGTCGGTGAAGGTGAGCTGGGTGTCCTCCATCTCGAACAGGCGCTGATACTGCTTGACCAGCGCGTTCTTCGGCTCGGTCAGAATCGTCTTCAGCGCCGCCTCGTCGAGGTCCTCCAGCGTCGCCAGCACCGGCAGGCGGCCGACGAATTCCGGGATCAGGCCGAACTTCAGCAGATCCTCGGGCTCGACCTGGCGGAAGATCTGGCCGATGCGGCGGTCGTCGGGCGCCTCGACCTTGGCGCCGAAGCCGATCGAGGTGCCCTTGCCGCGGCTCGAGATGATCTTGTCGAGGCCGGCGAAGGCGCCGCCGCAGATGAACAGGATGTTCGTGGTGTCGACCTGCAGGAATTCCTGCTGCGGATGCTTGCGCCCGCCCTGCGGCGGCACGGAGGCGACGGTGCCCTCCATGATCTTGAGCAGCGCCTGCTGGACGCCCTCGCCCGAGACGTCGCGGGTGATCGAGGGGTTGTCCGACTTGCGGCTGATCTTGTCGATCTCGTCGATATAGACGATGCCGCGCTGCGCCCGCTCGACATTGTAGTCGGAGGCCTGGAGCAGCTTGAGGATGATGTTCTCGACATCCTCGCCGACATAGCCGGCTTCCGTCAGCGTCGTCGCGTCGGCCATGGTGAAGGGCACGTCGAGGATGCGGGCGAGCGTCTGCGCCAGCAGCGTCTTGCCCGAGCCCGTCGGCCCGATCAGCAGGATGTTCGACTTGGCGAGCTCGATGTCGTTCTGCTTCGTCGCATGCGAAAGGCGCTTGTAATGGTTGTGCACCGCGACCGAGAGCACCTTCTTGGCGTGCTCCTGGCCGATGACGTAGTCGTCGAGGACCTTGCGGATCTCCTTCGGCGTCGGCACGCCGTCCTTCGACTTCACCAGCGCGGATTTCGATTCCTCGCGGATGATGTCCATGCACAGCTCGACGCATTCATCGCAGATGAACACGGTCGGCCCCGCGATGAGCTTGCGGACCTCGTGTTGGCTCTTGCCGCAGAAAGAGCAGTAGAGCGTGCTCTTCGAATCGCCGCTGGGCTTGCTAGCCATCGTCCATCTCCAGTTCGGGAGCCGGGAGCCATGCCCGCCGGGGCGGACGGCCTTCGTCTCTCGGTCACACTTAAGCGCTCAGATCACGATGATTGGGTTAACGGCCCGCTCCGGTACATCCGGACTAAGCGGGCCGGCCCAAGCCGGATCAGAATGGAGCACCCGTCCGCTCACCCCCGGCTCCATGCAAACACGGGGCCGCCTTCCGTACAATATGGAGGCTCCGGCGCGCCGGGCCAACCCACAGGATCGCGAGTGCGGCGATCAGCCTTCCGCCTCGGCGCGGCGCTCCATCACCTTGTCGATCAGGCCGAATTCGCGGGCCTGCTCGGCGGTCATGAAATTGTCGCGCTCCAGCGCGGCGTGGATATCCTCGTAGGAGCGGCCGGTGTGCTTGACGTAGATCTCGTTCAGGCGCCGCTTGAGGCTCTCGACCTCCTTGGCGTGGATCAGGATGTCGGTCACCTGGCCCTGATAGCCGCCGGAAGGCTGGTGAACCATGATGCGCGCGTTCGGCAGGGCGAAGCGCATGTCCTTGGCACCGGCGGTCAGGAGGAGCGAGCCCATCGAGGCCGCCTGCCCGACGCAGACCGTCGTCACCGGGCAGCGGATCAGCTGCATCGTGTCGTAGATCGAGAGGCCGGACGTCACCACCCCGCCGGGCGAGTTGATGTAGAAGGAAATCTCCTTCTTCGGGTTCTCGGCCTCGAGGAACAGGAGCTGGGCCACGATCAGCGAGGCGGAGAAGTCCTCGACCGGGCCGGTCAGGAAGATGATGCGCTCGCGCAGCAGGCGCGAATAGATGTCGAAGGCGCGCTCGCCGCGGCTCGACTGCTCGACCACCATCGGGACGAGATTGTTGTAGGTCTCGAGCGGATCGCGAAGCATGGATCAATCCTCGGGTCGGAGCGCCGTATCGCGGCGATGTCATCGAATCAGCGGCGTCTTGGAAGACACCCACATAAGCACGGCGAAGGCGGCTGAAAAGGGAAACGCCGCCGGTCGCGAAGGCCGGCGGCGCGATCGTTGCCGTTAAGGTTGCCGACGGGATCAGGCGGAGGCGTCCTCGGCCTTCTTCGCCTTCTTGCCGGCGGCCTTCTTCGGCTTCGCCTCGGTCGCATCCTCGGCCTCGTCGTCGGCGAAGAGCGCCTCGCGCGAGACCGTCTCGTCGGCGACCTTCACCTGGCCGAGCAGATGGTCGACGACCTTCTCCTCGAAGATCGGGGCGCGGATCTCGGCCAGCGCCTGCGGGTTCTTGCGGTAGAACTCCCAGACCTGCTTCTCCTGGCCGGGGAACTGGCGGGCGCGCTCGATCAGGGCCTGCGTCACCTCCTCGTCCGAGATCTGCACCTTGGCCTGCTCGCCGATCTCGGCCAGGACGAGGCCGAGCCGCACGCGCCGCTCGGCGATCCTGCGATAGTCGGCGCGGGCGGCGTCCTCGGTCGTATCCTCGTCGGCGAAGGTCTTGTTCGCCTGCTTCATGTCGGCCTCGACCTGGCTCCAGACCGAGGCGAACTCCTGCTCGACCAGGGTCGGCGGCAGATCGAAGGCGTATTTGCCGTCGAGCGCATCGAGCAGGCCCTTCTTGAGCTTGCGGCGCGACTGGACGGTGAAATCGCGGCCGATCTGCTCGCGCACGGCTTCCTTGAGCTTGTCGAGCGATTCCATGCCGAACGACTTGGCGAGCTCGTCGTCGATCTTGACCGCGTCCGGCCCCTGCACGTCGGTGACGGTGACCTCGAACTCGGCCGGCTTGCCGGCGAGATTCTGGGCGCCATAGTTCTCCGGGAAGGTGACCTTGACGGTGCGCGTCTCGCCGACCTTGGCGCCCTCGAGCTGCTCCTCGAAGCCGGGGATGAACTGGCCGGCGCCGAGATCGAGCGGGATCGCCTCGCCCGTGCCGCCGTCGAACTTCTCGCCGTCGAGCGTGCCGACGAAGGAGATGATCAGGCGGTCGCCGGTCGCGGCCTTGGCCTTCTCGCCCCTGGAGGTATAGCTGCGGTTGCCGGCAGCCATGCGCTCCAGCGCGGCCTCGACATCGGCGTCGGGAATCTCGGCGACGGGCTTGACGAGCGAGACGTCGGAAAGATCGGCGAGCTCGATCTTCGGCAGCACCTCGAGCGCGACGGTGAAGGCGAGATCGCCCTTGGCCTCCATCGCGGCCTCGATCTCCTCCTTGTTCTCCGGGAAGCGGATCTGCGGCTCGAAGGCGAGCTTCAGGTTGTTGTCGGCGACGATCTTCTGGTTCGCCTCGTTGACGGCGTTCTGGAGCACGTCGGACATGACCGAGCGGCCATAGAGCCGGCGCAGATGCGCGACCGGCACCTTGCCGGGACGGAAGCCGTTGATGCGGGCCTTGCCCTGGAGATCCTGGAGGCTGCCGTCGAGCCTGGACTTCAGATCGGCGGCGTTCAGCACCACCTGGAATTCGCGCTTGAGGCCCTGGGACAGGGTTTCGGTCACGTTCATTTTTGTACCGCCAACAGCTCGTTTACGTCTCAATGTCCAAAGCGCGGCGCCGGTTCCGGCCGCCGCCACGCTCGCGAAAGAATCCTGACCGGTGGTGCGGGCGGAGGGACTCGAACCCCCACGACTTTCGCCGCTGGAACCTAAATCCAGTGCGTCTACCAAGTTCCGCCACGCCCGCCGGCCCGATAGCGCCGCGCGCGAGCAAACGCAGCGCGGCCATCGTCAAGCCGCAGGGCTATACGCATTTCGTCCGGGCCATGCAGCAAAAAAATGACGATCCGGCAAAACAGGCCTTTCGCCGTCGCCTCTCGCCAGAGCGGCCGGCCCGGATTATGCGGGATGCCATGACGAAGCCGCCCGCCGCCCCGCTCCCCCTCACCCGCCGCCGCCTGCTTACGGGGTTCGGCGGGGCCTGCCTGATCGCACCGCGCGCGGGCTTCGCGCAATCGTCAGGGCCGGCCGAGCAGCGAACGCTCGTCGCCGCCCCGGCGAAGGCGCGCTTGCGCCCCTCGCCGCCGGTCGACACCGAGATCTGGGCGTTCGACGGCGCCACGCCCGGCCCCACCTTACGAATCAAGCAGGGCGAGAGCCTGAATCTCAAGCTGGAGAACAAGACGGCGGCGCCGCTCGACCTGCACTGGTACGGCCTGCGCGGCGAGGCGGAACGCGGCGGCACGACGACGCTCGCACGCCCGCCGATCCAGCCGGGCGAGACGGGCGAATTCCGCCTCACGCCGCCCGATCCCGGCACGCTGCTCTATCGCCCGCTCATACCCGGCGGCTCGTCCGAGCCCGCGGGCCGCGGCCTGAGCGGGCTCCTGATCGTCGCGGAACCCGAGCCGCCGGCAGTCGATCTCGACCTCGCCGTGCTCGTCACCGACTGGCTGCTCGGCGACGACCAGGCGCTCCAGCCCTTCGTGCTGCAGGGCAACGCCGCGGCCTCGGCCGGGCGGCTGGGAAGCTGGCTCACCGTCAACGGCCGCTCGCCGCCGCTGCCGGTTTCGGCCCGGCCGGGGGCGCGCATCCGCCTCAGGCTCGCCAATGCCTGCAATGCCCGGATCATGCGGCTGCGCTTCGACGGCGGCAAGGCGACCGTGATCGCGGTCGACAGCCAGCCGACGGAGAGCTTCGCGCCGGTGCGCTCGCAACTGCCCTTCGCGCCGGGCACACGCTACGACGTCGTCCTCGACCTGCCGGAGGAGGCCGGCGCCGCCGTCAACGTCACCGCCCTGATCGGGCCGGGCCTGCCGCTCATCAGGATCGTCACCGCCGGCGAGAAGAAGGCGCCGATGACCGAGCCCCCGGCGCTGCCGCTCAACCCGGCGCTTCCGGCCGCCGTGCGGATGCAGGACGCGCTGCGGCCCGAACTCGTGATCGAGGGCGGGGCGACGCTCACGGAAGACCGGACGCTGGATTTCGCCGGCCTCGACCTCGCCCGGCCGTGGCGGATCAATGGCGGCCTCGGCTCCTTCGACGGCAAGCCGCTGTTCAGCGTCAAGCGTGGCACGCCGATCGTCATGGCCATCGACAACCGCACCGCCTTCGTCCAGCCGGTGCATGTCCACGGCCACAGCTTCCGGCTGCTGCACCCGCTCGACGACGGCTGGGAGACCTATTTCCTCGACACCGTGCAGATCCCGGAGCGCAAGAAGCTGCACATCGCCTTCATCGCCGACAATCCGGGCCGCTGGCTGATCTCGTCGACGGTGCTGGAGCGGTTCGATCTCGGGGTCTGGAGCTGGTTCGAGGTGGCGTGAGGCGGCCTCAACCCGGCTTTTTCGGCTCGACATGGCCGCCGAAGCCGGCGCGCATGGCCGAGAGGATCTTCTCGCCGAAGGTGTGGTCGAGGCGCGAGCGGAAGCGCGCGAACAGCGCCGCGGTCAGCACCTCGGCCGGCGTCGCGGTCTCGACGGCGGCATCGACCGTCCAGCGGCCCTCGCCCGAATCCGAGACGTTGCCGGTGTAGGCGGACAATTCCTCGTCGGCGGCCAGCGCCTCGGCCGTCAGGTCGAGCAGCCAGGAGGTGACGACCGAGCCGCGGCGCCAGACCTCGGCGATCTCGGCGACGTCGAAATCAAAGCCGTATTCGGCCGGCAGGCCCTCGCTGGCGGAGGCGTTGCGCAAGAGGTCGAAGCCCTCGGCAAAAGCCTGCATCATGCCGTATTCGATGCCGTTATGGACCATCTTGACGAAATGGCCGGAGCCGGTCGGGCCGCAATGCAGATAGCCTTGCTCGCTCGTGGATTTTCGGCCCTCGCGATGCCGCGTCGGCTCGATTGCGCCCTTGCCCGGCGCCAGCGCCGCGAAGATCGGCTCCAGCCGGTCGAAGGCCGCCCTGTCGCCGCCGATCATCAGGCAATAGCCGCGCTCCAGCCCGTGGACGCCGCCGGAGGTGCCGGCATCCATGTAATGGATGCCCCTGGCCGTGAGCTCGCGGCCGCGGCGGACATCGTCCTTCCAGAAGGCGTTGCCGCCGTCGATCAGCGTATCGCCCGCCGCGACCAGGCCTGAAAGCGTGGCGAGCGTCGCTTCCGTGACGCTGCCTGCCGGCAGCATCACCCAGATCGCGCGTGGCGCCTTCAATTTCGCGACCATGTCCTTGAGATCGGCGGCAACGGTCGCGCCGTCGGCGGCGAGCGCCCGGCCCGGCTTCGGATCGCGGTCGTAGACCACGCATTCATGACCGGCGCGCATCAACCGGCGCACGATGTTGCCGCCCATCCGGCCGAGGCCGATCACTCCAAGCTGCATGCCGCCACCTCCCGCGCGCCCGCCGCCCTGCGGCAGCCGGGACTACCGTTTCATTGCACCGTGAGCACGGGGCGGCAAGCCGGGTCGGGCGCAAGCGCGGCCGGCAAGCTTTGATTCAGATCAACGCCTCGCTTGAGGAATGTTTAACCGGCCCATGCAAAGCAAACCGCCACAACTTTGACCTGAGGAGGCAGGAATGAATTTCGACGACGCGATCAAGTCCCACAGCAACTGGAAGATGAAGCTCGGCACCTATATCCGCAATCCAGACCGCAGCCTGAAGGCGGTCGAGGTGGCGCGCGACGATGTCTGCCCGCTCGGCTGCTGGATACACGGCGATGGCCGCAGCTTCGCAACGCTGCCGGAATATGCGGTTCTCAAGGCCGCCCATGACCGCTTCCACAAGGCCGCGGCCGAGATCGTCCGCAAGGCCGATGCGGGCGAGACCGTCTCGAGCGACATCTCGCTCTCGGCGACCAGCCCCTATGCCAAGACGTCGATGGAAGTCGTGCAGGCGATCATGGCGATGAAGCGCAAGGCAGCCTGAGCGGGACGCAAGCGAACCCGCCGGCGGCGGCCGCCGCCGATCTCGACTTTCGTCGCGGTGCTCCCGTGCAGCTTTTGGCATTTACGAATGCCGGAGAATCGCCTTAGCCTCCTTCCCGTCGGCAACAACTGAAAGGAGGTGATCCAGTGTCTCATTGTCATCAACCGCTGGTGCAAGGCGGGCGGACCTGGACCTCTTCTTGCTGGGGTTTCTATTCCGCGTGAGTTTTGGCACCTTTGATCCGGCTCGCCGGGTCGCGGTTCGGCAATGGAAGGGCTGCCCGCAAGGGCAGCCCTTCTTGCTTTCGCGATACACGCATGCTGGCGCGCGGACGCAAGCCGTGGCAGAGAGGCGCCGTGTCACGCTTTCCTCTTCACGTCCCGAGCCCCGGCCGTGCCCGTCCCTGAACCGAGCCGCGAAGCGATCCTCGCCTTCATCGAGGAAGAGCGCGCCGCCGGCCGCGAGGTCGGCCGGCGCGAGATCGCCCGGGCCTTCGGGCTCGACCAGGGCGGCAAGATCTGGCTGAAGCGCCTGCTGCGAGAACTCGCCGAGGCCGGCGAGATCGGCGGCGACGGTGAGGTGCGCCCGGTGCATCCGCGCGGCGCGCTGCCGCCGGTGCTGCTCTGCGAGATCAAGCGCCGCGACCGCGAGGGCGACCTCATCGCGCAGCCGCTCGAATGGGACGAAGCCGGGCAAGGCGCGCCGCCGCAGATCCTGGTGGAACGCACCCGCGAGGGGCGGCGCAGGGACAAGGCGGCCGCTGCCGCGCCGGGCATCGGCGACCATGTCGTGCTGAAACTCACGCGGCTGCGCGGCGTCACGGGCTTCGGCTATTCCGGACGCGTGCTCAAGGTGATGGGCAAGGCCAGGGCCGCCGTGCTCGGCATCTTCCGCGCCCTGCCCGACGGCTCCGGCCGGCTCGTGCCGATCGACAAGAAGGCGCAGGGCCGCGAGGCGATCATCCCGAAGGGCCGCACGGACGAGGCGCAGGACGGCGACCTCGTCTCGGTCTCCTTGCGGCGCGAGAGCCGCTTCGGCCCGCCCGAGGCACAGGTGCGCGAGCGTCTGGGCTCGATCAAGTCGGAGCGCGCCGTCAGCCTGATCGCGATCCACGCCCACGGCATCCCGCACGAATTCCCGCCCGCCGCGCTGAAGGAGGCGGCGGAAGCGCCGCTCGCAAGCCTGAAAGGCCGCGAGGACTGGCGCGACCTGGCCCTCGTCACCATCGACCCGGCCGACGCCAAGGACCATGACGACGCGGTCCATGCAGCGGCGGACGAAGACCCTGGCAATCCCGGCGGCTTCGTCGTCACCGTCGCCATCGCCGATGTAGCGGCCTATGTCACGCCGGGCTCCGCGCTCGACCGCGAGGCGCTGGAGCGCGGCAACTCGGTCTATTTCCCCGACCGCGTCGTGCCGATGCTACCGGAGCGGATCTCGAACGACCTGTGTTCCTTGCGCGAGAACGAGGACCGGCCTGCCATGGCGGTCCGCATCGTGCTCAAGGCCGACGGTTCGAAGAAGGGCCACTCCTTCCACCGCGTGCTGATGCGCTCGGCGGCAAAACTCTCCTACGATCAGGCGCAGGCCGCCATCGACGGCAAGCCGGACGCCAAGACCGCCCCGATCCGCGAGAGCGTGCTGATGCCGCTCTGGGCGGCTTACGGCGTGGCGGCGCGCGCCCGCGACCGGCGCCAGCCGCTCGAGCTCGACCTGCCCGAGCGCAAGCTCGTCCTGAAGGCCGACGGCTCGGTCGACCGCGTCATGGTGCCGGAGCGGCTGGCGGCGCACCGGCTGATCGAGGAGTTCATGATCCTCGCCAACGTTGCCGCCGCCGAGACGCTGGAGAAGGCCGGCAGCCTCCTGATCTATCGCTGCCATGACGAGCCGACGCTGGAGAAGATGCGCGCGCTCGGCGAGGTTCTGGCCTCGATCGGCATCAAGCTGCCGCGGGACGGGGCGCTCAGGCCCGTGCTGTTCAACCGCATCCTGGCGATGATCAGGGGCTCGGAGAACGAGACGCTGATCAACGAGGTCGTGCTGCGCACGCAGGCGCAGGCCGAATACGTCGCCGAGAACTACGGGCATTTCGGCCTCAATTTGCACCGCTACGCCCATTTCACCTCGCCGATCCGCCGCTATGCCGATCTCGTCGTGCATCGCGCCCTGATCGCGGCGCTGAAGCTCGGCGACGACGGGCTGCCCAGGACCACGACGCTCGCGGAGCTGCGCGAGGTCGCGACGCGCATCTCGGCGGCCGAGCGGCGCGCCATGATGGCCGAACGCGAGACCACCGACCGGCTGATCGCGCATTTCCTCTCCGGCCAGATCGGCGCAAGCTTCGACGGGCGCATCGGCGGGGTCACCCGCTCCGGGCTGTTCGTCAAGCTCGACGGCACCGGCGCCGACGGCTTCGTCCCGGCCTCGACGCTCGGCGGCGACTATTATCGCTTCGACGAGGCGGCGCACGCGCTGACCGGCGAGCGCACAGGCGAGAGCTGGCGCCTCGGCGACCGGGTGCATGTCAAGCTGGTCGAGGCCGCCCCCGTCGCCGGCGCGCTGCGCTTCGAGATGCTCTCGGCCGGGCGAAAGGTGGCGACGGCCCGCGCCGGCAGGCGGCGCGGCGGCGGCACGTCTTTCGGCAAGAGGCGCTGATGGGAATCCGGATCAACGGCGTCGAAACCGCCCCGGCGGAGCGCAACTGGCGGCAGGCGATCTCGCGGGGCCTCAGGGGCCGCTGCCCGCATTGCGGGCGGGGCCGGCTGTTCCGCGCCTTCCTGAAGCCGGTCGAGGTCTGCGCCGCCTGCGGCGAAGAGCTGCACCACCAGCGCGCCGACGACCTGCCGCCCTATATCGTGATCACCATCGTCGGCCATATCGTCGTCGGCGGCCTGCTGCTCGCCGAGAAATTCGCCGACTGGCCGATGGAACGGCATATGATCATCTGGCCGGCCCTGACGCTCGTCCTCTCCTTCGCGCTGATCCAGCCGGTCAAGGGCGGGGTCATAGGCCTGCAATGGGCCGCGCGCATGCACGGCTTCGGCGGCGAGCCCGACCGGCCCGAGCGCCAACCCCTGCCCTCTCCCGGACCGCGCCAATGACCGACCACGTCCTCACCCTCAACCAGACCGAGCGGGCCCGCACCAAGGTCAACCTGCGTCCCAAGGACGCCGCGACCATGATGATCCTCGACCGCAGCGGCACCCGCCCCAAGGTGCTGATGGGCAAGCGCCATGCCGGCCATAAATTCATGCCGGGCAAATACGTCTTCCCCGGCGGGCGCGTCGACGACGGCGACCGGCGCATGGTCGCGACCGGAGCGGTGGCGCAGATCTGCGAGGACCGGCTCGGCAAGCGCTGCCTGCGCCCCGGCGCCGGCAAGGCGCGCGCGCTGGCCTTGGCCGCGATCCGCGAAACCTTCGAGGAAACCGGGCTCCTCTTCGGCTCGGCGGAGTTCGGCGCGCCGGAAGCCCCGCCGGCCGGAAGCTGGCACGATTTCGCGGCGCAGGGCGTCTTCCCCGATCTCTCGGCCGTCACCTTCGTCGCGCGCGCGATCACGCCGCCGCGCCGGCCGAAGCGGTTCGACACGCGCTTTTTCGCGATCGACGCCTCGGCCGTCGCCAGGCGGATCGAGGGCGTGGTCGGCCCCGATTCGGAGCTTGTCGACCTGGTCTGGGTCGATTTCGACGAGGCCAAGGCGCTCGACCTGCCGAGCATCACCAAGGTCGTCATCGAGGAGGTCGAGGCCCGCATCGCGGCGGGCTTCGCGCCCTGGCTGCCGGTCCCGTTCTACTGGGAGAAGCGCGGCAGCTTCGTGCGCGAGGAGCTCTGAGAGGGGCGAGCTTTCGTCCTTGACTTCGCCGGCCGGTTGCGGCATTCCCCGCGCTGACGGTTTGCCGGGCTCGCCCGGCCATTTTGTTTTCGCAAGGGCGCCAAGCCCGCACGGTTCGAGGATAGACCCATGGCCAAGGCCGTGACGATCAAGATCAAGCTGCTTTCGACCGCCGACACCGGGTTCTTCTACGTGACGAAGAAGAACTCGCGCACGATGACGGAGAAGATGTCGAAGAAGAAGTACGACCCGGTCGCGCGCAAGCACGTCGAGTTCAAGGAAACCAAGATCAAGTAAGGCGTAAACGGCCCGAATATCCGATCTGGATTTTGGAGAACCGCCCCTTCGCCGGGCGGTTCTTTCGTTTGGTTTCAAGGCATGCCGCGCGACAAGGCCCCGCCGGGATGGCGCCGGATCGCGCCCGTCAGCTCCAGCTCGAGCAGGACATGGCCGACCGCGCGGGCGGAAAGCCCGCTGGCGCGGACGAGATCGTCGAGCGCGATCGGCGTGGGGCCGAGCAGCTCGAGCAGGCGGCGGGCATCGGCGCCATCGGCGGGGCGCTCCGATTGCGGCGGCTGCGGCACGAAGCCGTCGTCATGGCGGGCATATTCGGGGGCCGGCAGGATCCCCGGCCAGTCGAGCTCGTCCCACATCGCCTCGGTCGGCGACGGCTCGAGCGTCTCGCGCATGGTCCGGGCCGGGGGCGGCAGGCCGGGCTCGCGCTGCCGCAGGGGATCGAGCGCCTCGATGACATGGGCGGCTTCCGCGCAGAGGATCGCGCCCTCCCGGATCAGGTGGTTGCCGCCCTCGGCGCGCGGGTCGAGCGGGGAGCCCGGAACGGCGAAGACCAGCCGGCCCTGTTCGTTGGCGAAGCGCGCCGTGATCAGCGAGCCCGAGCGGCGCGCCGCCTCGACCACGACCGTCCCCAGCGAAAGCCCGGAGACCAGGCGGTTGCGCCGCGGGAAATCGCGCGCGCGGGCGACCCAGCCGAGCGGCATCTCGCTGATCAGCGCGCCACGCTCGACGATACGGCGGGCGAGCGGGATGTTCTGCGGCGGATAGATCTCGTCGAGCCCGCCGGCGAGGACGGCGACCGTCCCGGTTTCGAGGCTCGCCTCGTGGGCGGCCGTATCGATGCCGCGGGCGAGCCCCGAGACGATCGCGAAATCGGCCTCGCCGAGCTCACGCGCGAGGCGGGCGGTGAATTTCAGGCCGGCGGCCGAGGCGTTGCGGGAGCCGACCAGCGCCACGCCCGGCCGTTGCAGCACCTCGGCCTGCCCGAGCACCGCGATGAGCGGCGGCGCCGAATCGATCGCCTGGAGCGGCACCGGATAGGCGGCTTCGCCCGAGGCGATCAACCGGCCGCCGAGGCGGTGCAGCGCCTCGAACTCGCGCTCGGCTTGCGCCGCCGGGCAGAGCCGGATGGCACGGCCGGCCTGACGGGCGAGATCCGGCAGGGCGTCGAGCGCGGCGGCCGCGCCGCCGAAGCGGTTCATCAGGGAGCGGAAGCTGCGCGGGCCGATGTTCTCGCTGCGGATCAGCCTGAGCCAGTCGAGGCGCTGGCGATCGGAGAGGACGATGCCGGCCATCCCGTCAGCCCTTCTGGCCGATCTTGCCTTCGGTCCCGGCGGCGAGCCGGGCGATGTTGCCTCTGTGCATGATCCAGAGCAGGAGCGTCAGAACGGCCATGACCAGCGCGGCCTGCGGCATCCCGGCCCAGAGCCAGAGCAGGAGCGGCGTCAGCAGGCTGGCGACCAGCGCGGCGAGCGAGGAATAACGCCAGATGCCGGCAATGCCGAGCCAGACCGCGGCGAAGACGAGCGCGACCGGAAGCTTCACGCCGATCAGCACGCCGAGATAGGTCGCGACGCCCTTGCCGCCCTTGAAACCCAGCCAGACCGGGAAGAGATGACCGAGAAAGGCGCCGAAGCCCGCCGCCAGCGCCGCCTCCGGGCCGCCGAGGAAGCGCGCCCCGACGAGCACCGCGGCCGTCCCCTTCAGCATGTCGCCGATGAGGGTCGCGGCCGCCAGCTTCTTGCTGCCGGTGCGCAGCACGTTGGTCGCGCCGATATTGCCGGAGCCGATGCTGCGCAGGTCCGGCCCGCCGGAAAGCTTCGTCACGACGATGCCGAAGGGGATCGAGCCGAAGAGATAGCCGATGACGAGGGCGATGAGCGTGGCCGGGCCGGAGAGGCCCCAGTTCAGAACATCCGTCATGCCGCCCATTTCCCCCGCGGTGCGCGCGGACAGCCTAGCCGGCTTCCGCCTCGTAGACCACCCGGCCGCCGACGAAGGTCGCCTGGACGATGCCTTCCAGCCGCGCCTCGTCGAAGGGCGAGTTCTTGGCGCGCGACTTGAGCTTGCGCTTGTCGACGACGAAGGGCGCCTCGGGGTCGAAGAGCACGAGATCGGCCGGCGCCCCGGCCGCGAGCCGGCCGGCGGGAAGCCCGATGAGCGCGGCGGGCCGCGCCGAGAGCGCGGCGAGGAGCCCGGGCAGGCCGATCTGCCCGGCCTGCACCAGCCGCTGCGAGGCCGAGAGCATGGTCTCGATGCCGAGCGCGCCGTCGGCGGCTTCGGCGAAGGGCTGGCGCTTGGTCTCGACGTCCTGGGGATCGTGGTCGGAGACGACGACGTCGATCACGCCCTCGGCCAGGCCCGCGACCATGGCCAGCCGATCGTCCTCGTGGCGCAGCGGCGGCGAGACCTTGCAGAAGGTGCGGTAGTCGCCGACGTCGTTCTCGTTGAGGGTGAGGCTGTTGATCGAGACGCCGCAGGTGACGCGCACGCCGTCCTGCTTGGCGCGGCGTATGAGCTCGACCGATTCCGCGCAGGAGATCATCGCGGCGTGGTAGCGGGCGCCGGTGGCGCGGGCGAGGCGGATGTCGCGCTCCAGCATCACCGTCTCGGCCTCCCGGGGAATGCCCGGCAGGCCCTTGCGGCTGGCGAACTCGCCGTCGTTCATCACGCCCGAACCGCGCAGCTCGGGGTCCTCGACATGGTTCATGATCAGCGCGTCGAAATTCAGCGCGTAGATCATGGCGCGGCGCATGACCTGCGGGTTGCGCAGGCCCCTCGCCCCGTCGCAGAAGGCGACGGCACCGGCCTCCAGCAGCAGGCCGAACTCGGTGATCTCGTTGCCCTCGAGCCCCTTGGTCAGGGCGGCGCAGGAGAGAACGTTGACGATCGCCTTGTCGCGGGCGCGGCGCTTGAGGAAATCGATGATCGCGGGGTCGTCGATCGCCGGGTGGGTATCGGGACGGCAGACGATCGTGGTCACGCCGCCGGCGGCGGCGGCCTGCGAGCCGGTGCCGAGCGTCTCGCGGAACTCCGCGCCGGGCTCGCCGAGAAAGGCGCGCAGATCAACGAGGCCGGGCGCCAGCACCTGGCCCTTGGCGTCGATGCGGCGCACGCCCTCGCCCGTGGCGGGCATGCCCTGCCAGTCGACAGCCGCGATCACGCCGTCGCTGAGCCGGACGGAGCCCACGCCCTCGCGTCCGGTCGCGGGGTCGATCAGCCGGGCGTTGAGGATTGCGATGTCCTGCGTTTCAGCCATGTTCGGTCATCCCGCTCAGACGTTCGGCAGGTGCTGGGCCAGCGCGTCGAGCACCGCCATGCGCACGGCGACGCCCATCTCGACCTGCTCGCGGATCAGCGACTGGGCGCCGTCGGCCACGGCCGAGGAAATCTCGACGCCCCGGTTCATCGGTCCCGGATGCATCACCAGCGCGTCCGGCGCGGCGCGGGCGAGCTTGTCATGGTCGAGCCCGTAATAGCGGAAATATTCCTTCGGCGAGGGCACGAAGGCGCCGTGCATGCGCTCGAGCTGGAGGCGCAGCATCATCACGATATCAGCGCCTTCGAGGCCCTTGTTCATGTCGGTGAAGACCGCGACGCCCATGCGCTCGATGCCGGCCGGCAAGAGCGTCGTCGGCGCGATCAGCCTGACCTTGGCACCCAGCGCATTGAGCAGGATGATGTTGGAGCGGGCGACGCGCGAATGCAGGATGTCGCCGCAGATCGCGACCGTCAGGCCCTGGATGCGGCCCTTGTTGCGGCGAATCGTCAGCGCGTCGAGCAGGGCTTGCGTCGGATGCTCATGGGCGCCGTCGCCGGCATTCACCACCGAGCAGCTGACCTTGCGGGCGAGCAGGTTGACCGCGCCCGCCGCGTGATGGCGCACGACGATGATGTCCGGCCGCATGGCGTTGAGCGTCGCGGCGGTGTCGATCAGCGTCTCGCCCTTCTTCACCGAGGAGGAGGCGACCGACATGTTCATCACATCGGCGCCGAGGCGCTTGCCGGCGAGCTCGAAGGAGGCCTGCGTCCGTGTCGAGGGCTCGAAGAACAGGTTGATCTGCGTCCGTCCGCGCAGCGTCGCCGCCTTCTTCTCGACCTGCCGGGAGAGGGCGACATAGTCCTCCGCCCTGTCCAAAAGAGCCTCGATGTCCAGATGGGACAACCCCTCGATCCCGAGGAGATGGCGGTGCGGATAGAGCGGTGCTGGCGATGTCATTTGAAGCAGGCTGTTTAGGCGCGAGTCGGGCGCCGCGCAAGCGGGCGTGGTAGCAACAGCGTCATTCCGAGTTCGCGCCTGCGGCGCGCCCCGGAACGACAGGGGTAGCGCCTAGTCCTTCACCGCATAGACATGCCCCGGCCCCGGGAAGCGCCGGGCGCGGACCTCGGCGGCGTAATCCGCCATCGCCTTGTCGGCGGCTTCGCCGAGACCCCCGAAGAGCTTCACAAATTTCGGCACGCGCCCGGTCAGGCCGAGCATGTCGTCGAGCACGAGCACCTGCCCGTCGCAGGCCGCCGAGGCGCCGATCCCGATGGTCGGGATCGCGACCGCGGCGGTGATCTCGACCGCGAGCGGCTCGGCGATCGCCTCCAGCACCACGGAAAAGGCGCCGGCCTCGGCGACAGCCGCGGCGTCGGCGCCGATCGCCGGCCATTGCGCGCGGTTGCGCCCCTGCGCCTTGAAGCCGCCGAGCACGTTCACCGCCTGCGGCGTCAGCCCGACATGGCCCATCACCGGGATGCCGCGCTCGACGAGGAAGCGGATCGTCGGCGCCATGCGCTGCCCGCCCTCGAGCTTCACCGCCCCGCAGCCCACCTCCCGCATGACGCGGGCGGCGTTGCGGAACGCCTGCCCGGGGCTCTCCTCATAGCTGCCGAAGGGCATGTCGACGACGACGAGCGCCCTTCGCGAGCCGCGCATCACGGCTTGCGCGTGCAGGATCATCATCTCCAGCGTCACCGCCACGGTGCTGTCGAGGCCGTGCACGACCATGCCCAGCGAATCCCCGACGAGCAGGATATCGCAATGGCGGTCGGCCAGCGCCGCCATCGGCGCGGTATAGGCGGTGAGCGTCACGATCGGCTCGGCCGCCTTGCGGCTCGTGATGTCGAGCGCCGTCAGGCGCCTGATCTGTGCTTGCGACGACACGCTTTTCTCCCCATGTGACGGCGATGCACCGCGAAAGGCTCTAAACGGTCCTGTACGACACGCAAAGCGCATTCGCCGTTTGACACGGCCTCTCCGCTGACCCACTTTCGCGCGCAATTCCGAACCGCCGGAGCCTTGCCGGTCGCGGAACCGCCCCGTCCCGGGCCGGCTCCGCGCTCCGGAAGACCTGTTGTCGAGACCACGCATCATGAAGCTCCTCGTCGTCGAGTCGCCGGCCAAGGCCAAGACGATCAACAAATATCTCGGCTCCGACTACGAGGTCATCGCCTCGTTCGGCCATATCCGCGACCTGCCGGCCAAGGACGGCTCGGTCGAGCCGGACAACGACTTCGCCATGACCTGGGAGATCGAGGGCCGCGGCGCCAAGCAGGTCGCCGAGATCGCGCGCGCCGTGAAGGGCGCCGAGAAGCTGATTCTCGCCACCGACCCGGATCGCGAGGGCGAGGCGATCTCCTGGCACGTGCTGGAGGCGCTGAACCAGAAGCGCGTGCTGAAGGGCATAGCCGTCGAGCGCGTCACCTTCAACGCCGTCACCAAGGACGCCGTGCAGAAGGCGCTGGCCAATCCGCGCGCGATCGACCAGGCGCTGGTCGATGCCTATCTGGCGCGGCGGGCACTGGACTATCTCGTCGGCTTCACGCTCTCGCCGGTGTTGTGGCGCAAGCTTCCGGGCGCCCGCTCGGCCGGCCGGGTGCAGTCGGTGGCGCTGCGCCTCGTCTGCGACCGCGAGCGCGAGATCGAGGCATTCCGCCCGCGCGAATACTGGTCGCTGGTGGCGACGCTCGCCACGCAATCCGGCCAGACCTTCGAGGCCCGCCTCGTCGGCGCCGACGGCAAGAAGATCGCGAGGCTCGACATCGGTACGGCCGAGGAGGCGAAAGCCTTCAAGGAGGCGCTGGAAAGTGCCCTCTTCACGGTGACCGAGGTCGAGGCGAAGCCGGTCAAGCGCCACCCCTACCCGCCTTTCCAGACCTCGACGCTGCAGCAGGAAGCCTCGCGCAAGCTCGGCCTCGCCCCGGCGCGGACGATGCAGCTGGCGCAACGCCTCTATGAGGGCGTCGACATCGGCGGCGAGACGGTCGGGCTCATCACCTATATGCGAACCGACGGCGTCGACATGGACGGCTCGGCCATCGCCGCGGCGCGCCGCGTCATCGGCAAGGAGTTCGGCGACAGATACGTGCCGAACGTGCCGCGCAAATACACGGTCAAGGCCAAGAACGCGCAGGAGGCCCACGAGGCGATCCGCCCGACCGATCTCGGCCGGCTGCCGGCGATGGTCACGCGCCATCTCGAACCGGAGCAGGCCAGGCTCTACGAGCTGATCTGGAAGCGCACCATCGCCAGCCAGATGGAATCGGCCGAGATGGAACGCACCACGGTCGACATCGCGGCAAAAGTCGGCGCGCGCAATCTCGAGCTGCGCGCCTCGGGGCAGGTCGTGCTCTTCGACGGCTTCCTGACGCTCTATCAGGAAAGCCGTGACGACGAGGAGGACGAGGATTCGAAGAAGCTGCCGGCGATGAAGGCGGGCGACCGGCTGGAGAAGCGCGCTATTACCGCCGACCAGCATTTCACCGAGCCGCCGCCGCGCTTCTCGGAGGCGAGCCTCGTCAAGCGCATGGAGGAGCTCGGCATCGGCCGGCCCTCGACCTATGCCGCGACGCTCTCGACGCTGCGCGACCGCGAATATGTCCGCATCGAGAAGAAGCGCCTCGTGCCCGAGGACAAGGGCATGCTGGTGACAGCCTTCCTCGAAAGCTTCTTCAAGCGCTATGTCGAGTTCGACTTCACCGCCAATCTCGAGGAGAACCTCGACCGCGTCTCCAATGCGGAGGTCGACTGGAAGGCGCTGCTGCGCGCCTTCTGGGAGGAGTTCACCGCCTCGATCGGCGAGACCAAGGATTTGCGCGTCGGCGACGTGCTGGAGGCGCTGAACGGCATCCTGGGCGACTACATCTTCCCGAAGAAGGCCGACGGCTCCGATCCGCGCGTTTGCCCGAACTGCGGCAACGGCCAGCTCTCGCTGAAGCTCGGCAAGTTCGGCGCCTTCGTCGGCTGCTCGAACTATCCCGAATGCCGCTATACGCGGCCCCTCTCCGTGCCCGCCGCCGATGGCGAGGCCTCGGCCGAGGGCGGACAGGGCACGCCCGGCGTGCGCATCCTCGGCACCGATCCGGTGACGGGCCTCGAAGTCACGCTGCGCGACGGCCGCTTCGGCCCCTATATCCAGCTCGGCGAGGGCGAGAAGCCGAAGCGCTCCAGCCTGCCCAAGGGCATGAGCCCGGCGAGCGTGACGCTGGAAAAGGCGCTGGCGCTGCTTTCGCTGCCGCGCGAGGTGGCGAGGCATCCCGAGAGCGGCGAGCCGATCCTGGTCGGCATCGGGCGCTTCGGGCCCTACGTGCAGCACGGCAAGGTCTACGCCAATATCGACAAGGGCGACGACGTGCTCGAGCTCGGCGCCAACCGCGCCATCGACCTGATCGTCGCCAAGGAGAGCGGCGGCGGGCGCGGTGGACGCCCCGCGACGCCGGGCCGGGCGCTGGGCGAGCATCCTTCCGGCGGGGCGCTGGAGGTCAAGGCCGGGCGCTACGGCCCCTATGTCGCCTGGGGCAAGATCTTCGCGACGCTGCCCAAGGCGATGGCGCCGGAAAGCGTCACGCTCGAACAGGCGATCGCGCTGGTGAACGCCAAGGCCGAGGCGAAGGGCGGCGCCAAGGGCAAGGCCAAGGCCGCAGGCGCCGCGAAGCCCAAGGCACCAGCCAAGAAGGCACCGGCCAAGAAGGCACCCGCGAAGAAGGCGGAGAAGAAGCCGCCCAAGGCGGCGCGCGGCTGAAGCGCAGCCCGCCTTCGCCCGGTCAGAGGCTCGCCACCACGACGATGCGCTTCACCTCGCCGCGCAGGAAGGCCTGCAGGAAGCGGTCATAGTCCTTGAAGGAGATGCAGCCGTTCGAGTCGCCGCGCGGCCCGAGCAGATAGGTATGGGCGAGCAGGCCGGCGCGGCCGTGGATGGCCCCGCTGCCGCCGACCGGGTTCAGCCGGATGGCGCGCACGCCGTGGAACAGCGCCTCGCGCTCGGTCAGCGTGTAGGTGTGCGGCGGGGTGACGCCCTTCATCCGGACATGGGCGTAGCGGACGTCGTCCATCATCTCGCCGAGGCCGGAATGGGCCTCCAGCCGCTCTCCGTTCGGCATGTGGACCGTCCTGGCAGCGATATCGTAGATCGCCGTGCCGGCCTCGGCGGTGCGCGGCGGCGTGCCGGCCGAGGGGCTGAGACGGGTGACGCGGCCACGGTCGAGGACTTCGTCCTGCGGCGCGGCATAGGCGAGCGCGGTCCCGGCGGGCTGTTTCGATACGCCGAAGAGCTTCTCGAAGAAATTGCGGTTGTCCTCGGGCGTCGGCTGGGCGGCGGCGGCGCGGTTGCGCCGGGACGGCGTGGGCTGCGCCAGGCGCGGCGGCGGAGCATCGCGGTTCGCCAGCAGGTCCGAGGGGCGCGGCACCGGCAGGGGCGCGACCGTCTCCGCCAGCGTGACCTGAGGCTGCGGCGGCAGAGGCAAGGCCGGCTCGGCGGCCACGGGCGGCGCCGGCTGGAAGGCGGCGCGGAAGGGAGCCCCCCGGACGAAGGAAGCAGCCTTCCCGCCCGACAGGGCCGGATCGAGCAGGCCGCTATAGGCGGGAGCCTGTGGCGCAGGGGCGGCGGGCACAAGGGCGGCGGGCGCGCGCGCCATCTCGGTTTCCGGCGCATCCGGCCCCAGCATCCAGAAGCCGGACATGACGCCGCCGGCCAGTGCGGCTGCGAGGAGGAGGCCTTTCAGCAGGGGCTGGCGGCGGTTGCGGCGGCGCGAGCGCACATAGGGTATGCCGCCTTCCCGCACATAGGTCGCATAGCTCATCCGCCGCACTCTCGATACGCTTACGCCACGCCCGGCGGCCACTGGCCGAACCCGAATGTCGTTCCGCTTCGATAAGGCGCCCTCTTGGTTAACCGGCGGTGAACCGAATCGCTGAATCTGGCGCCATATTTCCCGCCCCGGCCATCGAATCGGCTATGTCGCAGCTATCGTAACCGCGGAGGTTGCAACCGCCGGGCCGGCAGGCTTCCATGGCGGCTCAACAGGAGGCCGGGACCGCTGTGAGTGAGCCAGCCGAGCCGAGGACGAGTTCAGTCGCCGCATTGGGCGCGATCGTCAGCGGCGCGCTGATTCTCCAGATCGCCGCGACCATCGTGAACACGGTCGTGCCGCTCAAGATGGCGCTGGAGCAGATGCCGCCGCTGCTGATCGGCCTCGTCGGCTCCGCCTATTCCGTCGGCTTCCTCGCCGGGTGCTTCGTGGTCCCCGCCTTCATCCGCCGCGTCGGGCATATCCGCGCCTTCGCGGTCTTCTCGGCCCTGCAGGCGGTGTTCACGCTGAGCTTTGCGCTCACCCCGCTCGATCTCTGGGGCGCGGCGCGGCTCGGCATGGGCTTCGCCGGTGCAGGCCATGCGATCTGCATCGAGACCTGGATCAGCGGCCAGGCCAAGCCCGGCCAGCGCGGGCGCCTGTTCGGCTTCTACCAGATCCTCAACCGCCTGGCGCTGATCGGCTCGCAGATCGGCGTCGGCTATGTCGCGCTGCAATCGCACGACATCTTCCTGCTGGCGAGCGCGGCCTTCTCGATCGCCCTGATCCCCGTCGGCATGACCCACGCCAAGGGGCCGGAATCGGGCAAGGTCATCTCGGTCAGGCTCAACACGATGTGGCAATATGCGCCGGCCTCGGTGATCGGCTGCCTCTATACCGGGCTGATGGGCGCCACGCTGACCAATATCGTGCCGGCCTACGGCATCCTGATCGGCCTCGACCAGGCCTGGGCGATCCTGCTGACCGCCGGCATCCAGATCGGCGCGCTCCTGCTGCAATGGCCGCTCGGCCTGCTGGCTGACCGCGTCGAGAGCCGCAAGATCATGCTGGGCGCGGCGATCTCGGTCCTGCTCTGCTCGATGGCGCTCGGCACGGTGATCTGGCTTGCGCTGCCCTATGCCCGGTTCTGGCTGTTCGGCCTGTTCGCGCTGATCGGCGCGGGCGCGATGCCGATCTACGCGGTCGCCGTCGCGCATGCCTATTTCCGGCTCGGCCCCGAGCGGGCACTGGGCTTGTCCGCGCAGCTCCTCTTCCTGTGGGCCACGGGCTCGGCCATCGGCCCGCTGGTCTCGACCACCTTCATGCAGGTCATCGGGCCGCAGGGCCTCCTGGTCTATTTCGGGCTGCTCTCGGCGGCGACCGGCGCCTATCTCGCCTTCCGCCTGCGGCGCAACCCGCCTTCGGCCCATCCGTTCGGGGAGCGCAAGCCGATGATGCCGACCATTCCCGACGTCACGCCCTCGGGCCGCCGCAGCCACACCGAGGGACACTAGCTCCTTGTTCTAGCATCGGGCGGCCCTTCGCCGCCTCAATGGAAATCCCGCGATTTCGGCAGGATACGGACGTTGCGCGGGTGGCGATGGCGCGGCGGCGGCGGGTTCCTCAACTCGTCGACGGACATGGGCATCTCGGCGCGGTGCGTGTCCGACAGCGAAAGCAGATCGGGCGAGCGGTCGGCGATGCGCCGGGCCATGAGGTGGACGACGCCCTCGGGGCTCTTCTGCACCCGGCCCTCGACCAGCATCAGCCGCGCGCCCATGACCTCGCGGCGGAAGCGCTCGAACAGCCGCGCCCAGATCACGACATTGGCGATGCCGGTCTCGTCCTCCAGCGTGACGAAGACGGCGTTGCCCTTGCCCGGCCGCTGGCGCACCAGCACGATGCCGGCGGTGCGGGCAAAGGCTGAATCGGACTTCGCCTCGATCTGCGCACAGCTCAGCACGCCCTCGCGACGAAAGCGCGAGCGCAGGAACGCCATCGGGTGGCTCTTCAGCGACAGGCGCAGCGTCTGGTAATCGGCGACGACATGCTCGGCGAGCGGCATGACGGGCAGCGCCATGGCGGGCTCCTGCCCCAGCTCGCGGGCGCGCGCCGCCTGGAACAGCGGCAGCGCGCCATCGTCCGGCAGGCGGCGCACGGCCCAGAGCGCCTCGCGCCGGTCGAGGCTAAGCGAGCGGAAGGCATCGGCATCGGCGAGGAGGCGCATGGCGCGCGCCGGCAGGGCGGCCCGGCGCATCAGTTCCTCGACGTCGCGGAACGCGCCTTCCCCTCCCGCCTTTTCGATGGCGAAACCCCATTCCTTCTTGAAGCCGTCGACCTGGCGAAAGCCGAGGCGCAGCGCGAAGGGGTGTTTTTTCACCCCCTCGCGACATGGATCCCGGGTCTTCCTACAGTCGCCCGGGATGACGATGTCCTGTTCATCCAGACGTTCCAGCCGGTTGTCCCAGCCGCTCGCATTCACATCGACCGGCCGCGGCTCGACCCCGCCGTTCTCCTGCGCCTCACGCACGATCTGGGCCGGGGCGTAGAAGCCCATCGGCTGGGAGTTCAGCAATGCGCAGGCGAAGGCGGCCGGGTGCCACCGCTTCAGGAAGGAGGAGATGTAGACCAGCTTGGCGAAGGAGGCGGCGTGGCTCTCCGGGAAGCCATAGCTGCCGAAGCCCTTGATCTGCTCGAAGCAGCGCCGGGCGAAGTCGCGCTCATAGCCGCGCGCGACCATGCGCTCGACCATCATCGCCTCGTAATTGCCGATGGTGCCGGCATTGCGGAAGGTCGCCATCGCCTTGCGCAGGCCGTTGGCCTCGATATCGGAGAATTCCGCAGCCACCATGGCGAGCTTCATCGCCTGCTCCTGAAAGAGCGGAACACCGAGCGTCTTGTTCAGGACCCCGTGAAGCTCGTCGGCATCATGAGGAGGCGCGGGCTTTGGAAAGACCACCTCCTCGATCCTCGCCCGCCGCTTCAGGTAAGGGTGCACCATGTTGCCCTGGATCGGGCCGGGGCGGACGATCGCGACCTGGATGATGAGATCGTAGAACTCCCTCGGCCTGAGCCGCGGCAGCATGTTCATCTGCGCCCGGCTCTCGACCTGGAAGACGCCGAGCGACTTGCCCTCGCAGAGCATGTCGTAGGTGGCTTCATCCCCGTCCTTGAAATCCGCGAGCTCGTAGGGCTTCGCCTCATGCTCCGCGATCAGGTCGAACGCCTTGCGGATGCAGGTCAGCATGCCGAGCGCCAGCACATCGACCTTCATCAGGCGCAATTCGTCGATGTCGTCACGGTCCCATTCGATGAAGGTGCGATCCGCCATCGCGGCGTTGCCGATCGGCACCGTCTCGTCGAGCCGCCCGCGCGACAGGACGAAGCCGCCGACATGCTGCGAGAGATGGCGCGGGTAGCCCAGGAGCCGGGTGGCGAAATCGACGGCGCGGCGGATCGTCGGATTCGCCGGGTCGAGCCCGGCCTGGCGGATGCGGCTGTCGCCGATCCCATCGCCCCAGCTGCCCCATTGCGTGTCGGCGAGGCGGGCGGTGACGTCCTCGGTCAGGCCCAGCACCTTGCCGACCTCGCGGATGGCGCTGCGCGGCCGGTAATGGATCACGGTGGCGGCGATGCCGGCGCGCTCGCGGCCGTATTTGCCGTAGATCCACTGGATCACCTCCTCGCGCCGCTCATGCTCGAAATCGACGTCGATATCGGGCGGCTCGCGGCGCTCGGCCGAGATGAAGCGCTCGAACAGCACGTCGTTCTCGGCCGGATCGACGGCGGTGATGCCGAGCACGTAGCAGACGGCGGAATTGGCGGCCGAGCCGCGGCCCTGGCAGAGGATGCCCCGGCTCTCGGCGAAATCGACGATGTCGCTGATGGTCAGGAAATAGCGGGCGTAATCCAGCGTCTCGATCAGCGAAAGCTCCTTGGCCAGGAGCTTCTCGACCTTGTCGGGCACGCCACCCGGATAGCGGATCAGGCTGCGGCGGCGGACGAGCTCGACGAGCCAGTCCCGATCCTTCCAGCCGGGCGGGACCGGCTCGTCGGGATATTCATAGGTGAGCTCGCCGAGATCGAACCCGACGCGGGAGAACAGCGCTTGCGTCTCGGCGATCGCCTCGGGCGCGTCGCGGAACAGGCGGGCCATCTCGCGCGGCGGCTTGAGGTGGCGCTCGGCATTCATCTCCAGCAGCCGCCCGGCCCGCTCGATCGTGACGCCCTCGCGGATGCAGGTGAGCACGTCCTGGAGGTCGCGCTGGGCGCTGGAATCATAGAGCGCGTCATTGGTCGCGATCAGCGGGGTGCGGGTCGCGGCGGCGATGCCTTTGAGCCGCGCGAGGCGGCGGCGGTCGTCGCCCAGCCGGTGCATGGCGGCGCCGAGCCAGACCGCGCCGGGCGCGGCCTCGTCGAGGCGTGCGAGCAGCGCGGCGAGGCTGTCCGGCCTGCGGCCCGGCATCGCGATCAGCAGCAGGTCGCGGGCATCGGTCAGGAGGTCGTCGAGGATGAGGCGGCACTCGCCCTTCTTCACACCCTCCTTGCGGTTGCCGAGGCTGAGCAGCCGGCACAGCCTGCCCCAGCCGGCACGGTTGGCCGGATAGGCGACGATGTCGGACGTGCCGTCGGCGAAGACGAGGCGGGTGCCGGTCGCGAGCTTGAAGCGGAGGGCAAGCGCCTTCATCTGCCCGGGCGTGAAAGGCAGCTCCGCGAAATCGGGGTTCTCGACCCAGAGATATTCGCCGGGGCTGCCGCCTTCCCTGACCTTGTCGGGCGCCGGCAGGCCGTCCTCCCGCAACTGCCGGAGCGCCGCCCAGGCGCGCACGACGCCCGCCACCGTGTTGCGGTCGGCGATGCCGATGCCGGCATGGCCGATGAGCAGCGCGCTCAGCACCATATGCGCCCCCGGCGAGGCACCGCGCAGGAAGGAAAAATGAGTCGCCGCAACGGGTTCGGCGAAGGTATTCTCGTTCTGATTCATGCGAAGAGCCCGTGCAGGAACCAGCGCGGCGGAGCACCGTCGGCATCGTGGAAGCCGGTACGGTAGAGCCAGAAGCGGCGGCCTTGCGCATCCTCGACGCGGTAATAGTCGCGCATCGGCTCGTCGCTGCCGTCGCGCCACCATTCGGGGGCGATGCGCTCCGGCCCCTCGGCGCGGGCGACGTCATGGACGAGGCGGCGCCAGCGGAAGCGGATCGGCGGGCCGTCCGGCACCTCGGCGATGGCCTCGACCGGCTGCGGCGGCTCGAAGAGCTGCAAGGGGCGGGCCGGCGGCTCGTCCGGCTCGGGCTCGGGCCAGGGCGTTTCCGGCCGCGGCGCTGCGGCCGGGAGCGCCTTCGCCGCCCGGACGGGGTGATGGGTGTCCTGCGCCGCGAAGCGCAGCACCCGGTCGCGGCCGAAGCGGGCGGTGAGGCGGTCGACCAGATCGGCCACCGCCTCCTCCTCCACGGCGCGGCCGTCGAGGCTGTGCTGGGGCGCGGCCAGCGGCTCGCAGAGCGGCACGGCAAGCCTGATCGCATCGAAGCCGAAGCCGGGATCGAGCGGATCGGCCAGCGTCGCGATGCGCTCGCGATAGAGCCTGAGCAGCGCCTTGCCCTCGCGCGAGGGGCGGCCGGTCTCGATCGCGAGGCGGCGCACCGCGCCGTCGCTGCGGAAGAAGGCGAATTCGAAGACGCGCCCGCCTTCGCCACGCGCCTCCAGCACCCGCGCCGCCTCCCCGACCAGCCGGGCGACCACGGCCTCCAGGCTCGCGGCATCGGCGAAGGGTTCGGCGAAATGACGCTCGACCACGCAGTCGGGCGGCGGGCGCAAGGGGGTGATGCGGCGATCCTCATGGCCGAGGATGCGCCGAAGCTTCCTTACCAGCACCTCGCCGAAGCGGGCGGAAAGGGTCGCGGAAGGGCGCGCCGCGAGATGGGCAAGCGTCTTCAGGCCGGCGCGGGAGAGCGCGATCACGGTCTCAGGCTCCACCTCCAGCACTGCGACCGGCAGCGGGCAGAGCATCTCCGCCTCCCGCCCCGGCGGGACGATGCCGCCGCCCCCGAAGCGGGAGGAGGCGCGGGCAGCGTCGGGCGTGCCGGCGATGGCGGCCTTCAGCGTAAGGCCGATCGTCCGCATGGCATGCCCCACGCGATCGATCATGCCCGCCTCGCCGCCGAAGAGATGGGCGCAGCCGGTGATGTCGAGGATCAGGCCGTGCGGTTCGTCGCAGGCGACCAGCGGCGTGAACCGGTCGCAGAAGCCGGCGAGCGCTTCGAGGAAGTCCAAATCCGCCCGCGGCTGCGCCTCCAGCGCGACGAGATCGGGGATGCGGGCGCGGGCATCGGCGAGCGTCAGCCCCCGCGTCAGGCCAAGCCGAACGGCGCAAGGGTCGCAATCGACGAGGCGCAGGCCGCCGTGCTGCGTCTCGACGAGGACGTGCGGCTTCTCAACCCGCCCGCCGCAGGCCGGTATCGCGCCCGTCCGCCGCAACCTGTCCGTCGCCAGGAAAGGGAACCAGAGGGCGAGATAGCGGCGCGGCATCGGTTCTGCGGGGCTCGAGCCTGTCGGATCGGTCGAAAACGGGTCGCTCAGTGAAAGCACATCGGTCACGGTCCCACTCCACACGCCACTCACGCTCGCCCGCGCCGCCGCGCTGGCGCAGCAACCTGGCAGTGAAGGCCGGGGCACCCGGCGCGTTCGCCTCCAGCGCCCGCGAGGCGAGCGCCCTCACCTGCCAGCGCGTCTGCGCCGCGCTCGGCGCCTGCGCCGCCGCCACGCGCAGCAAGAGCACCGGCACGCCAGAGCCTTCCGCCGCCAGAGACAACCGCCGGCTCGCCGTCAGGTCGAAAGGGCGCGGCTCGCCCCAGGGCTCGATCAGCACGGCGGCGAGCGCCGGGCAGCGCGCGCCTTCCGCGCCCGCCCGCAGCACGCCCTCTGCCTCGCGCGCCCTGACCAGCAGCAGGCGGCCCGGATCGAGGCCGAGCTCGCCGAGCCCCGGCGCATGCAGCCGCCCGGCCTCCGCATCGACGAAATCCTGCCGTGCCCAGAGGATCGGCCGCCCGGCAGCCTTCTCCTGCCCCGCCCGCAGGGCGAGCCCGAGCGCAAAGCCGGTCGCTGCGGCAAGATCGGCGACCGCGCCGGCATAGACCTCGTGCAGCGCCGCCCGCTTGAGCCCGCCGTTCAGGACCGCGTCCAGCGCCGGCACGCCCAGCCCGATCCGCCCGGCCGCGGCCGGGCCGCCGCGCAAGGCGGCCTCGGCAAGGCTGCGGCGCAGATCGGACAGGGTCGGTGCGGTCTCTGGCATGGAGGCAAGGCGATTGTTCTCTCTTTGTTCTCTTATAGAACACCTTTTGCCGGAAGGCGAGTCCAAGTCTCGCGGGCGCCTCCTCCAGGCGATGGACGCTTGCCATACCGTTGTCATTCCGGGCTTCGCGTAGCGAAGAACCCGGAACCCACGACCGGGCGGGCGGCTCTCAACCGGGCATGAGAAATCTCACCCGGTCGTGGGTTCCGGGTTCGCGCCTTAAGGCACGCCCCGGAATGACAGCGGTGGTTCGGATCGAGCGCAACGACGCAAGTCTTTGTCATCGCACCGGATTCGTCCTAGCCTCGTTGGAATGTGGGAGATTCTCTCGACCTACTGGCCGCATATCCTCGCCGTCATCTCGGTCGTGATGGCGAGCATCGCCGGGGCGCATGCGGTGATGACGAAGGACGAGGTGCGCGCCGCCATCGGCTGGGTCGGCGTCATCATCCTCTCGCCCATCGTCGGGCCGCTGCTCTACGCCATCGTCGGGATCAACCGCATCCGGCGCGCCTCGCTGCTCGCCCAGCGCCCCGGCCACGGCATGGCGGCGGCCGATTTCCATGTCGAGGACGGGGCGCTGGCGACGCATTTCGGCCGGCGCTTCCTCGCGCTCAAGACGCTCGGCGACCGCGTCGCCCGCCACCCGCTGACCACCGGCAACCGCATCGAGACGCTGGAGACGGGCGATGCGGCCTATGGCGCGATGCTCGAGGCGATCGCGGCGGCTGAGCGCAGCATCATCCTGGAAAGCTACATCTTCGACCGCGATCCGATCGGCCTGCGCATCGCCGACGCGCTGATAGAGGCCGGGCGGCGCGGCGTCGCGGTCAGGGTGCTGATCGATGCGGTCGGCGCGCGCTATTCGGTGCCGAGCATCGCCGGGCATCTGCGCGAGGGCGGGATCGCGGTCGACGTCTTCAACGGCAACATCATCATGGGCCTGAGGCTGCCCTATGCCAATCTCAGGACGCACCGGAAGATCATCGTCGTCGACGGCACGATCGGCTTCATGGGCGGCATGAACATCCGCCAGGGGTTCACCCGCGAATTCGCCGGCGACGCCTTCGCCCATGACACGCATTTCCGCATCGAGGGGCCGGTGGTGGCCGATCTCTTCGCCGTCGCGGCCGAGGACTGGTGCTTCGCCACCGGTGAATCGCTCACCGGCCCGGTCTGGAAGATTCCGCCCCCGGCGGCGGGCGGCATGGCGGTGCTGGCGCGCGCGGTGCCCTCGGGGCCGGATTCCTATCTGGAGACCAATCACAAGCTGCTGACGGGGGCTTTGTCGGTGGCGCGCCATTCGGTCAGGATCATGTCGCCCTATTTCCTGCCCGACCAGGAGCTGATCAGCGCGCTCGTCACCGCCGCGCGCCGCGGCGTCGACATCGACATCGTCGTGCCCTCGGTCAACAACCTCGTGCTGGTCGACCGGGCGATGACCGCGCAATTCGACCAGATCCTGAAGAACTACTGCCGGATCTGGCGCTCCACCGGCGCCTTCGACCATTCCAAGCTGCTGGCCATCGACGGGAGCTGGGCCTATGTCGGCTCCTCCAATCTCGATCCGCGCTCGCTCAGGCTGAACTTCGAGATCGATCTCGAGATCCTCGACCACGGCTTCGCCGAGGCGATCGAGCGCCGGATCGAGGCGGTGATGGCAAGCGCGACCCCGGTCACGCTTGTCGGGCTTTGCGCCCGGCCCTATGTCATGCGTCTGGTCGACAGGCTGATCTGGCTCGGCTCACCCTATCTATGAGCCGGACCAACCCGATTCCCGACACCGTCGAGCGGGGCAGCTCCGGAGCACGAGCCGGCGGAACGATGCAGAAGAAGAACAAGCAGAGCCTGCCCGCCAGCATCATCGCCTCGCTGCGCCAGCGCCGGAACCGCCCCGGCACCCTGCCGGCCGGCGCGCAGCGGCGCCCCGCCGGCACGCTCATCGCTTCCTACAACGTCCATAAATGCGTCGGCGTCGATGGCCGCTTCGATCCTGGCCGGATCGCGCAGGTGATCCGCGAGATCGCGCCGGACGTGATCGCCCTGCAGGAGGCCGACAAGCGCTTCGGCGCCCGCCAGGGCCTGCTCGACCTCGCGCGGCTGAAGGAGGAGACCGGCCTCGTGCCGGTGCCGGTCGCGAACGCCAACGCCGCCGCCCATGGCTGGCACGGCAATGTCGTGCTGTTCCGACAGGGGCTGGTGCGCGACGTCCACCAGGTCTCGCTGCCGGGCCTGGAGCCGCGCGGCGCGCTCGTCGTCGACATCGACCTGGAAAGCGGCGCGGCGCTTCGGATCGTCGCGGCGCATCTGGGGCTGCTCAGGCGCTCGCGCTCGCAGCAGGCACGCATGATCCTCGGGCTGATGCGCAGCCGCGACGCACGCCCCACCCTGCTCGTCGGCGACCTGAACGAATGGCGCCTCGGCGGCCGCTCGGCGCTGAGCGCGCTCGATGCGGCCTTCGGCACCATGCCGATGCCGGTGCCGAGCTTCCCGGCCGGGCTGCCGCTCCTGGCGCTCGACCGGATCATCGCCGACCGCCCGGAGATCCTCTCCGAGGTCGCGGTCCACGACACGCCGCTCGCGCGCGTCGCCTCGGACCATCTGCCGATCAAGGCCTATGTCGACTCAGGCCTGGCGGCCCCGCCGGCGCCGGCGCTGCAAGGCGGCGAGCCGCCCCTGCCGTTTGCCGCCGCCTCGCAGGGCGGCCAGGGGGCCAGGCCCGGCAACCGCGAGATCGTGCGCAAGGCCGGCGCCCAGCTGAAGCGCGCCGTCCGGCGCACCCTGCGGCGGCCCGACGCCCCACCCCGGTGATGGCTTGAACCCGATGCCGGATATCCTGGCCGAGCGCCCGAGCGCGCCGCAACTCTTCCTGATCTTCGCGCGGATCGGGCTGACCAGCTTCGGCGGCGGCCTGAGCGGCTGGCTCCTGCGGGAATTCGTGCAGCGGCGCCGGCTGATGAGCGAGGAGGATTTTCTCAACGGGCTGTCGATCGCGCAGGCCCTGCCCGGCGTCAACGTCACCAACATGGCGATCTGGATCGGCTACAAGCTCGGCGGGCGCAAGGGCGCGATCGCCTCCTGGCTCGGCATGGTCGTGCCGTCGGCCTTCCTCATCGTGCTGATCGGCAGCCTCTTTTCCGCGCTCGGCGGCTATGAGCTCAGCCATGTCGCGCTCGGCGGCGCGGCCGCCGCGGCGATCGGGCTGTCGCTGGCGATGGGGCTGACCGCGGCGCGACGGGTGCCGCGCCGGCTGTTCCCGCTCGCGATCATGGCCTTGACCTTCGTGGCGGTGGCGATCCTGAAATGGCCGCTGATCTGGACCGTGCTCGCCGCCGGCTCGCTCAGCGTCGCCATCGCCTATCGCGAGAGCTGAGCACGACGCGATGCAGCCCCAGCCCCTCGGCATCCTCCTCGTCTTCCTGCCGCTCTCGCTGGTGACCATCGGCGGCGGCCAGAGCGCCGTCGCCGACATGCACCGCCAGGTCGTCGAGGTGCATCAGTGGATGAACGCCGCGCAATTCGTCGATGCCTTCGCGATCGCGCGGCTGGCGCCGGGGCCCGGCTCGCTGATCGCGACCCTGATCGGCTGGCAGATCGCCGGCTTCTGGGGCGCGGTCGCGGCCACCGCCGGCATCTTCGGGCCGACGGCCTTCCTGATCTACGGCGTCGCCCATCTCTGGTCGCGCTATGAGGGGGCGCGCCTGCTGCGCGCCCTCGAAAGGGGTTTGAGGCCGGTCGCGGCCGGAGCGATCCTGGCGGCGAGCTACGTCCTGGTCCAGTCGCTCGACAGCGGCTGGCTCGGCCGCGGCACCGCGATCGCCTCGACGGCCCTGCTGATGCTGACGCCCATCAACCCGCTGCTGCTGATCGCGGCCGGAGCAGGCTCATTCGTCGGCCTGCACCTCCTGGGGCTGATCTAGACCGCCGTGCGTCCTAAACCGGACGCGACTATTGCAGGTCGGCGAAGGCGCCCTTCAGCCGCTCGACCGCTTCCGCCACCACCGCGCGCGGTGTCGCCAGATTGAAGCGCAGGAAGCTTTCGCCGCCCTTGCCGAAGCTCGGGCCGTGATTGGCGGCGATCCTCGCCTGCTTCTCGACGCGCGCGGTGAATTCGGCCGGTTCCATCCCCGTCCCGGAGAAATCCACCCAGGCGAGATAGGTTGCTTCGAGCGGCATCGAGCGCAGGCCGGGAATGGCCGCGATGCCGGCATCGAAGAGGCGGCGGTTGCCGTCGAGATAGAGGGTGAGCGCATCGACCCAGGCGGCGCCCTCAGGGCTGTAGGCGGCGCTCGCCATGGCCATGCCGAAGGAGTTCGGCGAGATGCCGAGCGCCTCCATGCGCCCGCGGAACGGCCCGCGCAGCCGCTCGTCGGGGATGATGACGTTGCCGACATGGGCGCCGGCGATGTTGAAGGTCTTGGTCGTCGCCGTCATCATGACGAGGCGATCCACGATCTCGGGCGCCGCGAGCGGCATCACGGTGTGCGTCCGGCCGGGCATGACGAGGTCGTGGTGGATCTCGTCAGAGACGAGGACGAGGTCGTGGCGCCGGCAGAAGGCGGCGATTTCGCGGAGCTCCTCCCGCGACCAGACCCGCCCGCCCGGATTATGCGGCGAGCAGAGGATGAGCATGCGCTCGGCCCCGGTCATCGCGTCGTCCCAGGCGGAGATGTCGAGGACGTAGCGTCCCTGATCCAGCGCCAGCGGGCATTCGACGACCCGGCGCCCCGAGGCGGCGACGATCCGCGCGAAGGCATGGTAGACCGGCGTCATCAGCACGACGCCGTCGCCGGGCTTCGTATAGGCCTCGACGCACAGCGCCGTGCCGTTCACCAGGCCGTGGGTGGTGAAGATCGAAGCGGGCGAGACCTCCCAGCCATGCCGGTTCGACATCCACCAGCGGATCGCCGCGAGATAGGCCCGCTCATCCCCGAAATAGCCGTAGACGCCGTGAGCGGTCATCGCATCCAGGGCCGCCTGCACGCAGGCCGGCGGGCGGAAGTCCATATCCGCCACCCACATCGCGATGCCATCCCCGGCCGGCACGCCATAGACGGCTTCCATCTTGTCCCATTTGGCCGAATGGGTGCCGCGGCGATCGATCCGCTCGTCGAAATCGGGGAGAATCTGCATGAGTTCCTGCCGGCTGGTCGGGAGAATTCCCTTCCCCTATCAGGTCGCCCGGAACAATTCCGCATTTTTCCGGGCCGAGCCGTGACCGGACCTTGCCGGCAGGACGCGCGATGATCTAGCGGCCCCAGCGCAGCGCCAGCGGATCGAGCTCGCGGGCGAGTTCGATCAGCCCTTCGCGCGTCTTCGGATGCAGCGGCGCCAGCGGATGGCGCACGGCCTCCGACCTGATGACCCCGCCTTCCTTCATCACCGCCTTGGCCGAGCGCAGGCCGCATTGGCGGTTCTCGTAATTGATGATCGGCAGGACGCGGGCATAGAGCGCCATCGCCTGCCTGCGATCGCCGGCGGCATGGGCGGCGAGGATCGGCTTGATCAGATCGGGGATCATCGCCGAGGTCATCGTGCCGGTGGCGCCGGCATCGAGATCGGCCATCAAGGTGATCGCCTCCTCGCCATCGAAGGGGCCGACGACCGCATCGCCGCCAGCCTCGATCAGCGCGCGCAGCTTGTTCGCGGTGCCGGGCATCTCGATCTTGAAATAGCGGACGAGCGGGACCTCCTTGCCCAGCCGGATCATGAAGGGCACGGTCATGGTCACGCCCGAAAGCGGCGCGTCCTGCAGGATGATCGGGAGACCGCAGGCGTCGGCCACCGCCTTGAAATGCTCGATCATGCCCTGCTCGTCGGCCTTGAGCAGCGCGCCGTGATAGGGCGGCATCATCATCAGCATCTTAGCGCCGGCAGCAGCCGCGGCCTTGGCGCGGGCGGCGGCGACACGCGTCGAGAAATGCGAGGTGGTGACGATCACGGGCACGCGGCCCGCGACCTGCTCCAGCGAAAGCCGCATGACCTCATCGCGCTCGTCGTCGGTGAGCAGGAACTGCTCCGAGAAATTGGCGAGGATGCAGATGCCGTCGACGCCTTGATCGACCATCAGGTCCATGACGCGCCTGTTGCCCTCGCTATCGAGGTCGCCGTTCTCGTGGAAGATCGTCGGCGCGATCGGCAGGATGCCCTTGTAAGGTTCGGTCATTCGAAAGCGTCTCTCAGCGTCGGGGGAGAAAAAGGGGTGATCCTTCGTCGAAAGCCCGGGTCCCGCAGCCTGGAGGCCGGGCTTTCGACCGTCCGCGCCCCCGGGACGGACCCGGGCAGGATGCGCAAACCGCCTCCTAATTCATGACCATTGCGCGCAAAAGTCAAATTCATGGGGACGGGCCACCGCCGTGGGTTGCCGCTTCAGTCCAGATTGAACATGTTGTTTCTTGCCTTGAAGATATGCGACGTCATCGCCTCTTCCGCCCTCTGGTGATCGCGATCACGGATCGCCGTCGTGATCACCTCGTGGTCAGCCACGTAACCTTCCATCCGCTGCGGCGTGAGGCTCTGCTCCTTCAGCTTGCCCCAGAGATTGCCCGCGCGGACCGAGCTGATCAGCTCATAGACGGCAAGCATCAACTCATTGCGCGCCGCCTTGGCGACCACGCTGTGAAACTTCGAATCCCAATGCTCGAATTCGCCGAGAGACTGCGCCCGCCGGCCACGCTCGATCGCCTCGCTCATCTCCCGCATATGCTCGGGCGTCGCGCGCTGCGCCGCCATATGCGCCAGTTGCGGCTCGATCGTCAGGCGGGTCTCGAAAACCTCCGTCGGGTTCGTATTCGCGAGCCAGTCCAGGGATTGCGCGGGCGGGCCCTGCCGCCGGCCGCCCAGGCGCGGCGGGCCGGCCGAGCCGGCGATGAAGGTGCCCCGCCCGATCTCGCGGACGATCATGCCGGCACCTTCAAGCTCCGCCAGCATACGCCGCAGCGCTGTCCGCGGCAGTGAAAGATGCGCGGCAAGATCGCGTTCGGCCATGAGCCGATCGCCCGGTGTCAGTCGCTCACTCTCGATGTAGGCCCAGAGCTTGTTCGTCACAATTTCCTCGATCGGTTTAAACCATATTGGTTGATATTGACACCGGTAGCAATACCAATCACTGCTCCGCTCACTCAGGACATTGGAGGTCAGATGCACGCGACCGCGACTGTGCTTCCGGAATTCGAGCGCGACAACCCGCCTGCCGGCGTGCCTCGGCAACTGTTGATCGGCGGCATCTGGCGGGACGCCGCGGAGATGTCCCGCTTCAAGGTCATCGACCCGGCGACGGGCGCTGCGGTCGCCGAGGTTGCCGACGCGTCGATAGAGGACGCCATCGCAGCCGTCGACGCTGCCGCGGCGGCGGCGGAGTGCTGGGCCGAAACCGCTCCGCGCAGGCGGGCGGAGCTGCTGATGTCGATATTCGAGGCGATCCTCGCGCAGCACGAGCGGCTCGCCCAGTTGATCTCGCTCGAGAACGGCAAGAGCATCGCGGATGCGCGCGGAGAGGTTTCCTATGCCGCCGAATTCTTCCGCTGGTATGCCGAGGAAGCCGTGCGGGCTCATGGCAGCCTGGGCCTTGCGCCGACGGGGGCCAACCGCCTGCTCGTCGACCACCGCCCGATCGGCATCAGCGTGCTGGTCACGCCCTGGAACTTTCCGGCCGCGATGGCGACGCGGAAGATCGCGCCCGCCCTCGCGGCAGGATGCACCTGCATCCTGAAGCCGGCGGCGGAAACGCCGCTGACGGCGCTGGCTCTCGCCGAGATCATGCGGCAGGCCGGGGTGCCGGCCGGGGTCGTCAACGTGGTCGCGACGACGCGCGCCGGACCGGTCGTCAGCGCGATGCTGCATGATCCGCGCGTGCGCAAGCTCTCCTTCACCGGGTCGACATCCGTCGGCCGGCTTCTGCTCAGGGAGGCCGCCGACCAGGTCATCAGCTGCTCGATGGAACTCGGCGGCAACGCAGCTTTCATCGTGTTCGACGACGCCGATCTCGACGCCGCCGTCGAGGGAGCGATGATCGCCAAGATGCGCAACGGCGGCGAGGCCTGCACCGCCGCAAACCGGTTTTTCGCTGAGCGCGGCATTCACGACGCCTTCGTCGACCGGCTGGCGGAGCGCATGGGCAGCCTGCGGGTCGGCCCCGGCCGCGACGAGGCGACCCAATGCGGCCCGCTGATCACGGTCGCGGCCGTGGAGAAGGTCGGGCGCCTGGTCGCGGACGCGGTCAGCGCCGGCGCGCGCGTGGTCACGCAGGCGGCCGCGCCCGCCTGGCCGTATTATTATCCGCCGACCGTCATGGCCGAAGTGCCGTCTTCGGCCGCGATCCTCAGGGAAGAGATCTTCGGCCCGGTCGCGGCCGTCGTGCCGTTCGACGGCGAGGACGAGGTCGTGGCGCTGGCGAACGATACCGAATACGGTCTGGTCGGCTACGTCTATACCGGCGATTTCAAGCGGGGGCTGCGGGTCGCGGGCCGCCTGGAAAGCGGGATGGTCGGGCTCAATCGCGGATTGGTTTCCGACCCCGCGGCTCCCTTCGGCGGCGTCAAGCAGAGCGGCCTGGGCCGCGAGGGCGGCTCGCATGGGCTGCTCGAATTCCTCGAGACGCAATACATCGCAGCCTCCTGGTGAGGCGAAAGGGGCGGCGGATGGCTCAAACATTTGGATTCGTCGGCCTCGGCCGCATGGGCAGCCGGATGGCGGGCCGCCTCGTCGCGGCCGGGCACGCGGTCGTGGGCTACGATCCCGCCGCGCCGGCCGGTCAGCATGGATTGCGCCGGGCCGGCAGCCTCGCGCAGCTTGGCGAGATGGCCGAGACGGTCCTGCTCAGCCTTCCCGACGCCGCGGTCGTCGACGATGTGCTGTTCGCTCCCGACGGCCTTTTGTCCGGGTCCTCGCGGGTCAGGACCGTGATCGATCTCTCGACGATCGGGCCGAAAGCCGCCACGGCGACGGCGGCCGCGCTCGCCCAGCGCGGCGTCGGCTGGGTCGAGGCGCCGGTCAGCGGCGGACCCAGGGGCGCCGAGGGCGGAACGCTTGCGGTGATGGTGTCCTGCACGGACGCGCTCTACGCCGAAGCCGAGCCGGTGCTCGCGCCGCTCGGGCGCATCTTTCGCACGGGAACCCGGCCGGGCCTCGCCCAGGCCGCGAAGCTTGCGAACAACATGCTGTCGACGACAGCCCTCGTCATCACCGCGGAAGCGATGACGATGGGCGTGAAGGCCGGGCTCGATCCCGCCATCCTTCTCGACATCATCAATGCCGGCAGCGGCCGCAACAGCGCGACGCAGGACAAGTTTCCGCGCGCGGTCGTGACGCGCGGCTTCGACTACGGCTTCGCGACCGCGCTCGCCTACAAGGACGCGCGCCTCTGCGTCGACGAGGCGGAGAATCTGGGCGTGCCGATGCTTCTGGGATCGCTGGTGCGCCAGATGATGGCCGCGACCAACGCGAAGTTCGGGCCGGCCTCCGATTTCACCGAGGTCGCGCGCATCTACGAGGAATGGGCGGGCGTCGAAATCGGCGCCGGGCCCTCGGCGTGAAGGAGACGATCATGGCGAGCGAAACCTACGAAGCGGGCATGAAGGTCAGGCGCGAGGTGCTCGGCGCCGAATACGTCGACAAGTCGATGGCGAGCGCCGACGATTTCAACCGCGCGATGCAGGATCTGTCGACCGAGTTCTGCTGGGGCGCCGTCTGGGCCCGCGAAGGCCTGTCCAGGAAGACCCGCAGCCTGTTGAACCTGGCGATGATCGCCGTCCTCAATCGGCCGCATGAACTGAGGCTGCATGTCAGGGGCGCCCTGCGCAACGGCGTCACCAAGGACGAGATCCGGGAGGTTTTCCTGCAGGTCGCCGTCTATGCCGGCGTGCCGGCGGCGATGGACGCCTTCCGCAACGCGCGCGAGGCCTTCGACCAGGCATGAGCCGGATCCGCCACCCGGCGGATCAATGATCGACTAACGCCGGCAATGTGCAAAAAATGCTTGGCGGGCCGGTATCACTAGGGTAAAGAAAAATACCGGTCTAAACCGGTTTCGGAATTGGTTCTCCTGACGTCCAGCCTGATCTGTCTCGATGCGGCGCCGCTCCGGCGCTGCATTGCCGGTCTGCGCGCCGGATGTGAAGCGCTTCACCCAAGGCGGCGACAAGACCGCACCTAAGAACGCAGGGCCCATGAGGCCAGCATCGGGAGGTTACAGCATGATGTTCAAAGCAGGAATGACCGCCGCTTCTGTCATGTTGCTGGCGCTGCAATGGTCAGGGCAGGCACAGGCGCAGGCGCAGGCGCCGATCCGCATCGGAATCCTCAACGATCAGTCCGGCATCGTCTCCGACGCGAACGGCAAGGGCTCGGTGATCGCCGCCCAGATGGCCGTCGACGATTTCGGCGGCAAGGTCCTGGGCCGGCCGATCGAGATCTCGGGGGCCGACCATCAGAACAAGGCGGATATCGGCGCCTCGATCGCTCGCCAATGGTACGATCAGGGCTTCGACCTCGTCGCGGATACGCCCAATTCCGCCGTCGCGCTCGCGGTGCAGGAAATTTCCAAGCAGAAGCAGAAGATGTTCATCAATGTCGGGGGCGTCGTCCACGATCTCTCCGGCAAGTTCTGCACGCCCTATTCGTTCCACTGGATGAACGACACGGCGGTCATGGCCTCGGTCCTGCCGAAGATGATGGTCAAGGACGGCGCCAAGAAATGGTATTTCATCGGTGCCAACTACACGTTCGGCCAGATCCTGAGGCGGGACGCGACGGAGGTCATCGACGCGGCCGGGGGCTCGGTCGTCGGCGGTGTCGAGCATCCGATCGAGGCGACCGATTTCTCCTCCTACATCATCGGCGCCAAGGCGTCGGGCGCCGACGTGATCGCGCTGGCCAATGCCGGCGAAAACACGGCGAACTCCCTGAAGCAGGCTAATGAATTCGGCATCGGCATCGGCGGCAAGCAGAAGATCGCGGCCCTGAACGCGGCCTTTCACGACATCGTCTCCATCGGCCTCGACACGGCCCAGGGCCTGACCCTGATGGAGCCCTACTACTGGGACCTGAACGACGAGACCCGGGCCTGGAGCAAGCGCTTCCAGGAAAAGAAGGGCATGCCGCCGAGCGTCAACCAGGCCTCCGTCTATGGCGCCATCATGCATTATCTCAAGGCGGTGCAGGCCGCCGGCAGCGTCGAGGCCTCGGCCGTCGCCGCCAAGATGAAGGAGCTGCCGGTCAACGACTTCATGATCAAGAACGGCGTCGTGCGCCCCAACGGCCGTCTCGTGCGTGACGTCTACGTCTTCCAGGTGAAGACGCCGGCCGAGTCGAAGTCGAAGTTCGACGTCTACAAGCTCGTCGCCACCATCAAGGGCGCCGATGCCTACAAGCCGCTGAACGAGGAAGGCTGCCCGCTGATCAAGTGAGGCGGATCACGCCCAAGCGGGCGCCGCGCGGCGGCACCCGCATCCGCCTTGAGGACAAACATGTCTGACGCAATCCTGGAAGCGCGGGGCCTGACGCGCGAATTCTCCGGCTTCATCGCCGTCAATTCGGTCGATCTGACGATCCACGAGGGCACGATCCACGCGCTGATCGGCCCCAACGGGGCGGGCAAGACGACCTGCTTCAACCTCTTGACCAAATCCATGCCGCCGACGCGCGGCACGATCCGCTTTCGCGACCGGGACATCACCGCGCTGGATGCGCCTGCCGTCGCAAGGCTCGGCATGGTCCGCTCCTTCCAGATCTCCTCGATCTTTCCAAAGCTGACGGCGCTGGAGAACGTGCGCCTGGCGCTGCAGCGGCGCAGAGGACGTTCCTTCGACATCTGGCGCTCCGAGACGGTGCTCGATCAATATGACGGCGACGCCATGGACCTGCTCGACGAGGTCGGCCTTAGCGATCACGCCGATGCGGAAGCAGCCCTGCTCTCCTATGGCCGCAAGCGGGCGCTCGAGATCGCGACCACCCTGGCGCTGGACCCGTCGATGCTGCTGCTCGACGAGCCGACGGCGGGCATGACCCAGGCGGATGTCGAGCGCATCGTCGGCCTGATCCGCCGCGTCCGGAAGGGCCGGACCATCCTGATGGTCGAGCACAATCTCTCGGTGGTCGAGGGGTTGTGCGACGAAATCACCGTCCTGACGCGGGGCCGGATCCTGGCGCAGGGCGACTATGCCGCCGTGTCGGCCAATCCCGATGTCATCGACGCCTATCTGGGAAGCCCGGAATGAACGCCGATCAACCAGGGCCGGCCATGCTCCAGCTCGACCGGGTCGAGGCCTGGTATGGCGAGAGCCATGTCCTGCACGGCATATCGCTGGAGGTGCGTGCCGGCGAGGTCGTCACGCTGCTCGGCCGCAACGGCGCGGGCAAGACGACGACGATGAAGAGCATCATGGGGCTGATCGACCAGCGCCGCGGCAGCATCCGCTTCGAGGGCGAGGAAACCGTCCATCTGCGCGCCGACAAGGTGGCGCAGCGCGGAATCGCCTTCTGCCCCGAGGAACGCGGAATCTTCGCGACCCTGTCCGTCACCGAGAACCTGATGCTGCCGCCGCGCATCGCCGCCGGCGGGCTCGATATCGATACGATCCACGCGATCTTCCCCAATCTGAAGGAGCGGGCGAACAGCCAGGGCACGCGGCTTTCCGGCGGCGAGCAGCAGATGCTCGCCATCGCCCGGATCCTGCGCACGGGGGCGCGGCTGCTGCTGCTGGACGAGCCGACCGAGGGGCTCGCGCCCGTGATCGTCCAGCAGATCGCGCGCCTGATCCAGACCATTCGCGAACGCGGCTTCACGATCCTGCTGGTCGAGCAGAACTTCCGTTTCGCGCAGAAGGTGGCCGACCGGCACTATGTCGTCGAGCACGGCCGCGTCGTCGACATGTTCGACAACGCGATGCTCGATCGCAATGTCGGCAAGCTGCACCATTATCTCGGAGTGTGAGCGATGACCGCCCTGGCGAGCGTGCCGCTCGAACTCATCCTCGGCCAACTGGTGCTCGGCATGATCAACGGCGCCTTCTACGCGCTGCTCTCGCTGGGCCTGGCCGTCATCTTCGGCATGATGAACATCATCAACTTCGCGCATGGCGCGTTCTTCATGCTCGGCGCCTTCGTGGCCTGGCTGATCGGCTTTCCCAACACCTGGCTGCCGATGATCTCGCCCGGCCTGTCGGTGCCGCCCTGGCTCGCCGTCAATTTCTGGGGCGCGCTGATCGTGGCGCCGCTGATCGTCGCAGCCTTCGCGCTGCTGCTCGAGCGCATCGTGATCAAGCGCATCTACGGTCTCGACCCGCATCTCGGCCTGCTGCTGACCTTCGGGATGGCGCTCGTGATCGAGGGCATCATGCGCAACGCCTTCGGCAGCACGGGCAATCCCTATCCCGTTCCGCCGCAGCTGCGCGGCGGCTTCGATGCCGGCATCCTGTTCATCCCGTATTATCGTCTGTTCGCGGTCGTCGCGGCCTTCGTCATCTGCCTCGGCACCTGGCTGGTCATCGAGAAGACGCCGATCGGCGCGCGGCTGCGGGCAGCCACCGAAAACCCGAAGCTGGTGCTGTCCTTCGGCGTCAACGTGCCCCGGATGATCGCGCTGACCTATGCCGGCGGCATCATGCTCGCGGCGGCGGCCGGGGTGCTCGCGGCGCCGATCTATTCGGTCAATCCGAGCATGGGCACCAATCTGGTCGTCATCGTCTTCGCCGTCGTCGTGATCGGCGGCATGGGCTCGATCATGGGCTCGATCGCCACCGGCTTCGGGCTGGGCATCGTCGAGGGACTGACCAAGGTCTTCTACCCGGCCGCTTCCTCGACGGTGATCTTCATCATCATGGTCGTGGTGCTGACGACACGCCCGAACGGCCTCTTCGGAAAGGCGCGCTGATGTCCGCAATCGAGATGTCCGGCACGGCCCTCGGCGCGCTGCGGAAACAGCGCAGCCGGAAGGGCTCATGGGCGTTGCGCATGGCGATCCTGACGGCCGTCGTCGCCGTGGCGCCGCTGCTGCTCTACCCGGTCTTCCTGATCAAGGTGCTGTGCTTCGCGCTCTTCGCCTGCGCCTTCAACCTGCTGGTCGGCTTCGCCGGGCTGATGAGCTTCGGCCACGCCGCCTTTTTCGGGATGGGCAGCTATATCTCGGCCTGGACCGCGAAGGAGTGGGGCCTGACGCCGGAGCTCGCGGTCCTGGCCGGCGGGCTCGTCGGCACCGCGATGGGCGCGGCCTTCGGCTGGGTGGCGATCCGCCGGCAGGGCATCTTCTTCGCGATGATCACGCTCGCCTTGGCGCAGATGGTCTATTTCTTCTGCCTGCAGGCGCCTTTCGCCGGCGGCGAGGACGGCATCCAGCACGTTCCGCGCGGCCGGCTCCTCGGGCTGATCCCGCTCGACAACGACCTCGCCATGTACGGGTTCTGCGCGGTCGTCTTCCTGCTCGGCTTCGCCGTCATCCACCGGGTCGTGCATTCGCCCTTCGGCCAGATCCTGAAGGGCATCCGCGAGAACGAGACGCGGACGGCATCGCTCGGCTACGACACCGCGCACTACAAGCTGATCGCCTTCATCGTTTCCGCGACGTTCTCGGCCATGGCGGGCGGCGTCAAGGCGCTGGCCTTCGGCATCGCGACCTTGACGGAAGTCCACGCGGCCACCTCGGGCCACGTCGTCCTGATGACCCTGGTCGGGGGCATGGGCACGATCTTCGGGCCCGTGGTCGGGGCCTTCGTGATGACGGCGATGGAGCAATATCTCGCCCGCTTCGGCTCCTGGGTGACCGTCATCCAGGGGCTGATCTTCATCTTCTGCGTCCTGGCCTTCCGCACCGGCATCGTCGGCGAGTTCAACCGCTGGCACGGGCTCTGGCGCGCCCGGCGCGATCCCGCGCCGGCCGGTGCTGCCCCCGCTCGAAAGAGCTCCCCCAGCCAGCATGCCGGAGATGCCTCATGACGGTCGCCACGCACTTTCACATGAACGGCGAGGAGACCCTCGGCCATGCGGGGCTGGAACGGGTCGAGCGGGTGGTCGAGACGCCGGCCGGGCCGGCGCGCATCCAGGGCTATGTCGATCCGCGCTTCGCCGGGGTCGTCGATGCCTATGCGCAGGGCTTCGCCAACGACGAGGAGATCGGCTCGTCGACGGCGGGATACCGGCATGGCCGGAAGATCTACGACCTCTGGGGCGGCCACGCCGACAAGGCCCGCACGATCGAATGGTCTGAGCACACGATCGTCAACACGATGTCGACGACCAAGGCCTTCTCCGCCACCTGCCTGATGATGCTGGTCGATCGCGGGCTCGTCGATCTCGATGCGCCGATCGCGCGGTACTGGCCGGAATTCGCGCAGGCGGGCAAGGCGAAGATCCCCGTCCGCTATATCCTCGATCATCGCGCCGGCCTCGCCCGCATCGACCGCCCGGCCCATCGCGGCGGGATCTTCGATACGCAGGCCATGGAGGAAGGCCTCGCCGCGCAGGCACCGAACTGGGAGCCGGGCAGCCAGGCCGGCTACCATGTCCTCACCATGGGCTTCCTCATCGGCGCGATCGTGCGGCGGGTGTCCGGCAAGACGCTCGGCACGTTCCTGCGCGACGAGATCGCCTTGCCGCTGAAGCTCGACTTCCATGTCGGCCTGCCGGTCGCGGATCACGCGCGCGCGGCCGAGTTCGTCAACGCCGAGCGCGGCACCATCTTCCAGAAAGCGGCGGCGGAGCCGGATTCCCTGATCGCCAAGGCGACGGCGCAATTGCCCGAGAGCAGCAACTCGCCCGCGTTCCGCTCCTGCGAGCACGGCTCCGGCAACGGCCACGGCACGGCCCGCGCCGTGGCCCGCTTCTATGCCTGCCTGGTTGCCGGGCGCAGGCTCGATGGCGTCACCCTGATGCGGCCGGACACGATCGCGACGATGACGACGCAGCAGCACCGCCTGACCGAGATCGTCAACAACCGCGATTACTGCCAGGCGCTGGGCATGCTGCGCAATTCGCCGGAATGGGCCTGGATGGGCCCGAACGAGAACGCTTTCGGCCATCACGGCGTCGGCGGCTCGATCGGGCTGGCCGATCCCGACACGGGGCTGAGCTTTTCCTATCTGATGAACAAGATGCACGAGCGCATCGACAACGGTCCTCGCGCGCGCCGCCTGATCGAGGCAAGCTTCGCTTCGCTGTAGCGCCATGTCGGAGGCGATGATCCCGTGAAGCGTGTCGTCGAGATCGAGCAATTCTGTTCCCTGGCCAACCTCGCCGGCGAGTGTCCCCTCTGGAACCCGGATGACGGGCATCTCTACTGGATCGACGCGCGGGGCCGGGCGATCTTCCGGCAGGCGCCCGGCGGAGCGCCGACACGCTGGGCCCTGCCGAAGCGCATCGGCTCCTTCGGCTTTCGCGCCGATGGCGGCATTCTCGCAGCGATGGAGGACGGCTTCTTTCGCCTCGATCTGCGCGCCCGGGACGGGGATGGGGCGTTCACGCGCCGCCTCATCGTCGAAGCGGAGCCGGATCTTCCGGATAACCGCATGAATGACGGGAAATGCGATCGTCGCGGGCGCTACTGGTGCGGCTCCCGCGGCGAGGATTCCGTCACGCCGCTCGGCTCGCTCTATCGGCTCGACGGGCGGGAATGCACGCGGATGGACGTGGGCTTCATCGTGCCCAACGGCATCGCCTTCAGCCCCGACGACCGCACGATGATGATGTCGGATTCGGAGTCCGACGTCCTCTTCGCCTATGATTTCGACTTGGAAGAGGGCGTGATCTCCAATCGGCGCCTGTTCTGCTCGACGGCGGACATGCCCTGCCGCGTCGATGGCGCCGCCTTCGACAGCGAGGGCGGCTATTGGTGCGCGATGATCTATGACGGCATGATCGTCCGCTTCGACCCGGTCGGCCGCATCGACCGCATCGTTCGCCTGCCCACGCGCTATCCGACGATGTGCTGTTTCGGCGGGCCCGATCTCGAGACGATGTATGTGACGACGGGCACGATCTTCCTGCAACCCGGCGAAGCGGAGCAACAGCCTCTGGCGGGCTGCGTGCTCGCCATTCACGGCCTCGGCGTCAGGGGGGTCGGCGAGCCGCGCTTCGCGGGATGACCTCGCCGCCCTATGAATGGCTGTTGCACGCATTGGGCATTTATGATCTAGATAGCCTCCAAGGTCGGAATAACCGATCGCCCGCGCCCGCAGGCGCCAGGGGAAATCAGGGAGATCGCCATCATGTCTCGCACGAACCTCATCGCGCGCTTTGCCGTCGCTGCTCTCGCCTGCCTTTTCATGGCCGCGCCGGCATCGGCGCAGCGGCTCGACGAGATCATCAAGCGCGGTAAATTGCTCGTCGGCATCGACATCAACTCGCCGCCTTACGGCTTCCAGGACGAGAAGCAGGAGGCGCAGGGGTCTGAGGTCGAGACCGCGCGGATGCTCGCCAAGGATCTCGGCGTCGAGCTCGAGATCGTGCCGACGACCGTGGCCAATCGCGTGCCCTATCTGACGACGAACCGGGTCGATGCGGTGATGGCGACCTTCGCGATCACGCCGGAGCGGGCGAAGTCGGTCTGGTTCACGACGCCCTATGGCACCACCGGTTCGATCATCATCGCGCCGAAGGGCACGACGATCCGCAACTATGCCGATCTCGACGGCAAGAAGATCGCGACCACGCGCGGCTCGGCCGCCGAGATCGCGCTCGGACAGAATGCGCCGAAGGGCGCGCAGATCGTGCGCCTCGACGACGATGCCGCGGCCAGCGCCGCGCTGATCACCGGCCAGGTCGACAGCCTGATCACCACGCCCGCCATCGCGCAGACGCTCTACAAGCGCTTTCCCGACCGCGGCTTCGAGGAGAAGTTCTCGGTGCTGAAGTTCTGGTACGGCGCCGGCGTGGCGCGCGGCCATACCGACCTGCTGCAGTGGCTGAACACCGCGCTGATGTTCAACATCCAGAACGGCAACATCTCGCGCATCAACGAGAAGTGGATGGGCGTGCCGCTGAACAACATTCCGACGCTCTGACAGGGACGAGCGCCTTGACCCGTCAGGCCCGGTCGCCCATGGGTCGAGCCGTCTCATGATCGACGCCCATCAGCACTTCTGGGCCACCGCGCGTGGCGACTATGGCTGGCTGACGCCGGAAGCGGGCGTGCTCTATCGCGATTTCGGGGCGGAGGATCTCTCCCCCCTGCTCGCCCGCCACGGCATCACCGGCACGATCCTGGTCCAGGCGGCGCAGACGGTCGCGGAGACACGCTACCTGCTCGACATCGCCGAGCGGGCGCCTTTCGTTCTCGGCGTCGTCGGCTGGGTCGACTTCACCGCGCCCGACGCAGCCCGGCAGATCGCGGAGCTGGCTGGGGAGCGGCTCCTCGTCGGCCTGCGGCCGATGGTGCAGGACCTCGATGACGACGACTGGCTGCTGCGCCGCGACATCGCGCCCGCCATCGCCGCCATGCAGGAGCACGGGCTGGTCTTCGACGCCCTGGTCTATCCGCGCCATCTGCCGCGGCTTTGCGCCTTTCTCGATCGCTATCCCGGCTTGCCCGTGGTTCTGGACCATGGCGGCAAACCGGAGATCCGCAACGCGGCGCTCGATCCCTGGCGGGCCGACATCGCGGCGATCGCGGCAAGGCCGCGCACCCTCTGCAAGGTCTCAGGGCTCGCGACGGAAGCCCGTGGCGACTGGAGCGCCAAGACGCTGCGCCCCTATGTCGATCATCTGCTGGCCGTATTCGGACCGGCGCGGCTGATGTGGGGCAGCGACTGGCCGGTGCTGACCAAGGCCGGCAGCTACGATTCCTGGCGCGAGGCGGCGCAAAACCTGCTCGGCGGCCTCAAGCCCGCCGAAAAGGCGGCGGTGTTCGGCGGGAACGCCGCGCGCTTCTATCTCGGGCCGCGCGGCCGGCGGCCCGGCTAAAGCATCGGACCGAAAAGTGGAATCCACTTTTCGGAAAAATCCGATGCTCGAACAATGAGATAGATCATCGTTATCGCGTCCGATAGGACGCGCGATGATCTAACCGGCCGGCGCCGGCTGGACCAGCTCGATGGCGTAGCCGTCCGGGTCCGCCAGGAAGGCGATGACCTTGCCCGAGGCGATGGTGAAGGGCTCCCGGGTGACCTGCCCGCCCGCGGCCGCGATGAGCCTGCAGGCCTCGCGGACATCGTCCATGCCGAGCGCGATATGGCCGAATGCGTCACCGGCCTCGTAAGCGGAGCGGCCGCGATAATCCGTCAGCTCCAGGACGGTGGTATTTTCCTCTGGGCCGTAGCCGATGAAGGCGTTGCGGCGGCCTTCGTCGGGCATGTCGCCGCGCCGCAGCACCCGCATGCCGAGGACATCGGTATAGAAGGCGATGCTGCGCTCGATATCGGCGACGTGAAGCATGGTGTGCAGGAAGCGCGCGCCGGCAATCATCGTCATTCTCTCCTGTGAGCGGTGGAGGCAGGGAGCCGGTCACGGCCGTCTCCCGAAAGCGTCAGAGCGTCAGGCAGACCTTGCCGAAATGGCCGCCTTGCTTGAAGGTCCGCAGCGCCTGCGGAACCTCGTCGAACGGCCTTACGCCATCGATGACGGGTTTAAGCCGATGCTGCGCGACGGCGCGGCCCATCGCCTCGAAGCTGTCGCGGTTGCCGACCCGGATGCCGCGCAGCCCGATGCCCTTGCGGCTGAGCTCGCCCAGGTCGAACGACGGCGTCGTCCCCGACAGGAAGCCGACGAAGCTGACATGCCCGCCATTGCGCAGGCAGACCAATGATTGCCCGAGCGTCTGCGTGCCGCCGACCTCGACGACGCAATCGACCGGCCCGGCCCGGGCGAGGATGGCCGCGCCCCAATCCGGCTCGGCCCGGTAATTGATGCCGAGATCGGCTCCGAGCGCGCGGGCCCGTTCGAGCTTGCCGTCGCTGCTGGAGATCAGCGTGACGCGCGCGCCGGCGAGCTTCGCGAATTGCAGCGCGAAGAGCGAGACGCCGCCCGTGCCCTGGACCAGCACATGATCCCCCGGCTTCAGCGCGGTCGCCACGAAAAGAGCATTCCAGGCGGAGACGCCGGCGCAGGGCAGCGCCGCGGCCTCGGCATCGGAAAGATGCGGCGGCACGGCGACCAGCTCGTCCTGGGGAAACACCGCCTCCTCGCGCGCGACGCCGTCGAGCGGTCCGCCCAGCGTCGGCAGGCTGTCGAGCAGCGGCAGCGGCCCGTGATGCCAGCCCTTGATGAAGGCGGGCATCACCCGGTCGCCGACCGAAAAACCGGTGACGCCGGCCCCGAGAGCCATGACCACGCCGCAGGCATCGGACAGCGGCACGAGCGGCAGCGGGATCCGGCGCACCCCCTCGACCACCTGGAGGTCGCGATAGTTGAGGGCGAGCGCCGTGATGCGGACGCGCACCTCGCCGGGGCCGGGATCGGCCGGCTCGCGATCGATCCAGCGCAGGTTGTCGAAGCCGAAGCCGTCGACGAGGGAAAGCGTGCGCACCATCGGACGGCTCAACTGACGTAACCGAGCGGCGGCGGGGTGAACACCCGCCGAAACTCCTCCAGCCGCGCGACGACCTTCGGACGGGACAGTTCGAGATGCGCGCGCAGCGCCTTGGCCACGCCCTTCTCCTTGCCGGCGAGCATGGCGTCGAAGATGTGCAGATGCTCTTCCATGAAGGGCTCATGCACCGGCACGTCCATTTCGACGCCGAGCACATGCTTGCTCAGCGTCAGCACGCAACGCGAGCGCAGCAGGGCGCCGAGCAGCTCCTTGTTGGGGCAGGCCTCGAGGCAGCGGACATGGAGATCGTATTCCAGCTCGTTCATCTGCGTGGCGGTGACGGCCGGATAGGCCTTCAGGCAATCGAGCAGCCGCTGGCGCATCGCCTCGACCTCGCCCCGGGGCAGGTGCGGGATCGCCTGGGCGAGCGCCGCCGGCTCCAGCAATTCGCGCAGCTCGTAGAGAAAGTTCAGCCTCTCCCGGTCGAGCGAGACGATGATCCAGCGCTGGCGCTCATCCTTCTCCAGCATGCCGAGGCTTTGCAGCCTGACCAGGACGTCATGAGCGACGGTGCGCCCGACATTGTAGTGGCGGGCGAGCTCGAGCTCGTTGACGCGGTAGCTGCCGAAAGCCGAGCGGTGAATGATCATCCGCTCGACCTCCTCATAGATCCCCTGCCAGGCGAAGGAGCGCTTCAGCATCTCCGGCGCTTCGTCGATATCGAGCATCCCGGCGGAAAGCTTGACCCGGCGAACGCCGGCCCTGTCGCCGCCGACACGGTAGCCGCGGCCCTCGAAGCGCTCGACGAGCCCGGCCCCCTGCAACTGCATCAGGGCCTGGCGCACCGGCGCCCGGCTCGATCCGAGGATCTCCGCGAGCGGGCCTTCGAGCAGGACGGTGCCGGCTGGCAGGGTGCCATTCTCGATCGAGCGGCGCAGGATGCGCTCGAAACGCAGATAGAGCGCCTCGCCGACCGCGCCGTCCTCGTCCCCGGAAGCAGAAGCGGACGACACCTTGGAATCTCCATAAATGGCTATTGCGGGCGAAAGCCAATCATGTTAGGCCTCGCCTGTCAACGAGAGAGCGCCCCGCTCAGAGGGCGTCAGAAAGAACCAGACTGAGGAAATCGCTTCGGAGGGCCAGGGCGAACGTCGTCTCGGCACGAGCTTCGTCGTCTTTATTTCAGGGTTCCTGCCCGATGAACTACACCTTCCAATTCGGCGAGGTCACGCGCTACTGGACCTGGCTGCTCAACGGCCTGCTGGTAACATTGGCGTTCACCTTCGTCGCCGCGTTCCTGAGCGTCGCCGTGGGGATATTGGGCGCGGTCGCGCGCCGGTCCCGGTTCGCATGGGTGCGCGCGGTCGCGCGCCTCTATGTCGAAATCATGCGCAATACACCGTTCCTGGTCCAACTCTTCATCCTGTTCTTCGGCCTGCCCAGTCTCGGCATTCGTCTCAACGCCTATGTAGCGGCATTGATCGGACTCGTCCTCTACAATGGCGCGTTCATGACGGAAATCATCAGGGCCGGCCTCGGGGCGGTGCACCGAAGCCAGGTCGAGGCCGGCCTGTCGATCGGGATGTCGCGGCTGCAGGTCTTCCGCCACGTCGTCCTCGTGCCGGCCCTGCAGAAGGTCTACCCGGCGCTGTCGAGCCAGTTCATCCTGCTGATGCTGAGCACGAGCGTGATTTCGGCGATCGGCGTCGACGAGCTGACCTCATTCGCCGGCCATATCCAGACGCTCAATTTCCGCAGCATCGAGGTCTATCTCGTCTCGATCGTGATCTATTTCATCATGACGCTCCTGCTGCGGGCGGGCGCACGCAGCCTCGGCTACGTGCTGTTCCCCTATCGGCGCGGCGCGGCAGCCGGCGCGGGGGTCTGAGGCATGGGCTTCCGCACCTTCGGGCTCAACGACGTCATCTATCTGATCGAGGCCGCGCGCTGGACCGTGCTGCTGGCGCTGATCGCCTTCGCCGGCGGGGGCATCGTCGGCGGGCTCGTCACGCTGATGCGCATCTCGAAGAGCCGCGTGCTCCGCGGTTTCGCGATCGGCTTCGTGGAGGTGCTGCAGGGCACGCCGCTGCTGATGCAGCTCTTCCTGTGGTTCTTCATGCTGACGCTGCTCTTGCCGGTGAAGCTGTCCTCGATGACGGTCGCGGCCATCGCGCTGACGCTGAACGCGGCGGCCTTCTTCGTCGAGATCTGGCGCGGCTCGATCGAGGCCGTCGCCCGCACGCAATGGGAGGCCGCGGCCTCGATCGGCATGTCGCGGATGCAGCAGCTTCGCTACATCATCGTGCCGCAGGCCTTCCGCATCGCGCTCGCCCCGACCGTCGGCATGATGGTGGTGATCCTCAAGGGAACCGCGCTGACGTCGCTGATCGGCTTCGTCGAGGTCACGCGCGCGGGCCAGCTCATCTCCGGCGTCACCTTCCAGCCGCTGAGCACCTTCCTGGTCGTCGGCGCCATCTATCTCGTGCTGTGCATGCCCCTGGCGGAACTCAGCCATCGCATCGAACGGAATTTCAATGTCGATCGTTCAGCTCACGTCGGTTCGTAAATCCTATGGCGGATTCGAGGTCCTGAAGGGCGTGACGCTCTCGGTGGCGCGTGGCTCGGTCGTGGTCGTGATCGGGCGCAGCGGCTCCGGCAAGAGCACGATGCTGCGCTGCATCAACGGGCTGGAGAAGATCCAGGGCGGCGAGATCACCGTCAATGGAAAGCCGGTTCTCCCGGACGAGAAGGCGCTGCGGGCGCTCAGGCGCGATATCGGCTTCGTCTTCCAGAGCTTCAACCTGTTCCCGCATCTGACCGTCGAGCGCAACATCACCATCGGCCTCACGGTGGTGCGCGGCATGGCTCTGGCCGAGGCGCGCACGATCGCCGAGAACGCGCTCAGGCAGGTCGGCCTGCTGGAAAAGCGCGACGCCTATCCCGACCATCTCTCCGGCGGCCAGCAGCAGCGCGTCGCGATCGCGCGCTGCCTGGCGCTCTCGCCGAAGGTGATGCTGTTCGACGAGGTGACATCCGCCCTCGACCCCGAGCTCAAGGGCGAGGTGCTGAAGGTGATCGCCGATCTCGCCCAGCAGGGCATGACGATGATCCTGGTCACGCACGAGATGCAGTTCGCGCGCTCGGTCGCCGACCACGTCGTCTTCATGCACGAGGGGCTGATCTGGGAAGAGGGGCCGCCCGCCACGCTGTTCAGCCAGCCGGGCACGCCGGAGTTGAAGCAGTTCATCGCGACCAGTCTCTAGAGGCCAAAAAAGGGGAGGATCACCATGATAGCAAGACGCAGCCTCATCACTTGCCTGTCGGCCGTCGCGCTGGCGGCCATGCTCGCGCTGCCGGCCGCGGCCCAGGCGCCCGGCGGCACGCTCGACGCCATCCTGAAGCGCGGCAAGGTCCTGATCGGCATGGACATGTCGGCGCCGCCTTTCGCCTATCAGGACGAAAAGCAGCAGCCGGCGGGATCCGAAGTGGAAACCGCGCGCCTGATCGCCAAGGATCTCGGCGTCGAGCTCGAGATCGTGCCGACCTCCGCCGCCAACCGCATTCCCTATCTGGTCACCGGCCGCGTCGACATGATGATGGGCGCGTTCTCGATCTTCCCGGACCGGGCCAAGTCGGTCTGGTTCAGCGCGCCCTACGGCTCGGTGACCTCGGTCATCATGGGGCCGGTCGGGCTTGCGGCGAAAGCCTATGGCGATCTCGCCGGCAAGAAGATCTCGGTGTCGCGCGGCACCTATACCGAGCAGGTGATGATGGCGGCCCTGCCCAAGGACGTGCAGATCGTCCGCTTCGACGACGATGCCCAGGCCATGGCGGCCATGGCGAGCGGACAGGTCGATGCCTATGGCGTCGGCAACGTGCCCGGCTCGGCCCTGATCAAGCGTTTCCCGGGCAAGTACGACATCAAGATCATCATCCCGCCGCGCAACTGGTACAGCATCGGCGTGCGCTCGGGCGACACCGATCTCCTGCAATGGCTGAACACCTTCGTCTTCTTCCATCGCGAGAACGGCGACCTGAAGAAGATCTATGAATCCATCATCGGCGACACGCTGCCGCCGCCGCCCGTGCTCTGAGGAAGGTTCCGTCGATGACGCCCCACCGTCCGATCGGCGAGCGCCGCAACGCCTCGGCAGAACAGGTTCCTGCCGCGACGCTCGACGCCCTCGCCGGCCTGCCCACCGCCATCCTGAGCGACAACATGCAAGGCCTGGTGGGAACCGGCCTGCTGCGGCCCTGGCATCGCGGCGGGCGGATGGCGGGAACGGCCGTCACCGTGCGGGTGCGTGCCGGCGACAACCTGGTCCTGCATCGCGCCCTCGACCATGTCCGGCGCGGCGACGTGCTCGTCGTCGACGCCGGCGGCGAGGTCGCCCAGGCCGTCACCGGCAAGATCATGCTGACCTATCTGGAAAGCATCGGCTGCCGCGGCATCGTCATCAACGGCGCCGTCCGCGGCACCGACGAGATCGGACGCAAGGACTTTCCCTGCTTCGCGCGGGGCACGACCTGCCGCGGCCCCTTCAAGACGGGGCCGGGCGAATACAACATCCCGGTCGCGATCGACACGCTGGTGATCGCGCCGGGCGACATCGTCGTCGGCGATACCGACGGCCTTGTCGCCTTTCCGCCCACCGAAGCCGGGCGCCTGATCACTGCCGCGGGCGCGCAGCTGGCGAAGGAGGAGGAAGGCGTGCGGGCGATCGCGCAGAACCGGTGGGACCGGAGCTGGATCGCCGCGACGGAAGCGAAATACGGGCTCTCCTGAGCCGGATCGACGAGGACGACATGCCCAAGGTTATGCTCAAGGACGTTTGCCATGCCCGCTCCGGCGACAAGGGCGACACCGTCAATCTCGGCCTGCTCTGCTACGATCCCGCCGATTACGACTGGGTGAAGCAGCACGTCACGGCCGAGGCGGTGCTGAAGCATTTCGCCCCGCTGGCGAAAGGGCCGGCCAGGCGCTTCGAACTGCCGAACCTGTCCGCCTTCAACTTCCTGATCGAGCATGCGCTCGACGGCGGCGTCACCAAGGCGCTGATGATCGACGGCCACGGCAAGGGCTACAGCGCCTGCCTGCTCGAAATGATGATCGATTGCGACGTGGCGCCGAAAGGGCTGGCCTCCAGGGGCCATCCCGGCCAGCCGACGGGAGAAGCAGCATGACCAAGCGCACCATCCGGCTCGGCGCCGGCTCCGCCCATGAGGGCGACGACCTCGACGCCGCCAAGCTGCTCGCCGAGAAGGGCGAACTCGACTACATCGTCTTCGACTGCACCTCCGAGAAGGCGATCTCGCTGGCGCTGATCCGCCGCTCGAACGGCCTGCCCGCCTTCGACGCTCAGCTCGCGGCGAAGCTGCGCGCGGTCGCGCCGGCCTGCATCCGCAACGGCACCAGGATCATCGCCAATGCCGGCGGCTTCGACCCCGACGGCGCCGGCATGCTCGCGGCCGAGATCTGCCGCGAGCTCGGCCTGAAGGACGTCAAGATCGCCTACTCCACCGGCGGCGACGTGCTCGACCAGCTGCGCCGGCTCGACCCGACGGTGATCGAGACCGGCAAGCCGGTCTCCGCGCTCGGCAACAACGTGCTCGGGGCGCTGGCCTATGGCGGCACGGACGCGATCCGGCAAGCGCTCGCGGGCGGCGCCGACATCGTGCTGACCCAGCGCGCCGGCGATTCCGAGCAGTTCCTCGCCCCGATGATGCATGAATTCGGCTGGACGGGCCAGGACTGGGACAAGATCGCCTGCGGCCTCGGCATCGGGCATCTCGCCGAATGCGCCGCCCAGCTCTCGGGCGGCTATTTCTACGACCCCGGCTACAAGGACGTGCCCGACATGCACCGCCTCGGCTTCCCGATCATCGAGATGGACGAGGATGGCGGCGCCACGATCAGCAAGGTCGCCGGCACGGGCGGGGTCATCAGCGAGCTGACCTGCCGCGAGCAGCTGCTCTACGAGATCGGCGACCCGAAGAACTACGTCCATGCCAGCGGCGTCGTCGACTTCACCACGACGCGGGTCGAGCAGCTCGGCCCGGACCGCGTGCGCGTCGACGGCACGACCGGGCGGCCGCGCACATCCGATGCGCGCGTCGCGCTGGCCGTGCGCGAGGGCTATATGGGCATGAGCCGCATCGTCTATGGCGGCGTCGGCTGCTACGACAAGGCCAGGAAAGCGGCCGAGATGGTGCGCGGCCAGCTCCGCGAGCGCTGCGGCGTCGCCGACGAGAACATGCGCTTCGACTTCATCGGCGTGAACGCGCTGTTCGACTGGGGCGTCGATCCCTCCACGGTGCGCGAGGTCGAGCTTCGGATCGCCGGCCGCTTCATGACCATGGAGGAGGCGCGCAAGGTCCCCTATTTCGGCTCGCAACTGCCCTGCAACGGGCCGGCGGGCGGCGCCTGGGGCCGACCGATCGACCAGGGCGGCGTCGAGGAGATCATCACCTTCTATTCGACCCGCCTGCCGCATTCCGAGATCCATTACGAGCTCAAGACGCTCGTCTCGTGACGCCCTTGAGGACATTGCCGCCATGACCGACGTGGTTTTGACCGATCTTCACAACGGGGTCCTCACCGTCACGCTCAACCGGCCCGAGGACAACAACCGGATCGACCGGCGCACGACCGCGGCGATCATCGCGGCGATCGACCGGGCCGCCACCGACAAGGCCGTCAGGGTGATCGTGGTCACCGGTGCCGCCCCCTATTTCTGCGGCGGCGGCCGGCCGGACGGGCATCCGCACGGCACGCTGGAACAGCGCAGCGCCTATGCGCTCGCCTTCGTCCAGATGCAGGAGGCCTTCGCCCGCGCCAATGTTCCGATCGTGGCGCGCGTCGGCGGCCATTGCGTCGCCGGCGGCATGAGCCTGCTCTCGTTCTGCGACCTCGCGGTCGCGGCCGACGATGTCGAGTTCGGCTATCCGGAGGTCAATTACGGGCAGTTCCCGGCGCTGGCGCTCGCGGTGCTGATCCCGATGGTGCCGCCCAAGGAGGCTTTCGACATCCTCTATTCCGGCGATCGCTTCTCCGCGGCGCGGGCGCTGGAGCTGCGTCTGGTCAACAAGGTGGTGCCGCGCTCCGGGCTCGACGCGGCCGTGGCCGAGTATATCGCGATGCTGAAGAGCAAGAACCAGGTCTCGGTCGGGCTCGGCCGGCGCGCCTATTACGCGATGACGCCGATGACGCCGGCCTCGCGCCTCGAATACGCGCAGACCTTCCTGATGACGCTGCTGGCGGCCGAGGGCACCGGGCAGGTGCCGCCCCCGGCGAAGCACGACTGAGATGACGGCGGAGCGACCGGCTCTGCTGACGCTGGCGGAATTCGCCGCCGGCCTGCAGCCAGAGGCCCTGCCCGCGCGGGTGCGCGAGAGGCTGCGCAGCTCGCTCATCGACTGCGTCTGGGGCTGCCTGCACCTTCATCACGATGCGAGGGCCCAGGCCGCGCTCACGGTGATGCCGCGGGCCGCGGGGGGCCTGGCGCATGTGCTGACCACCGGCCACCGCGCCAATGCCGGCGACGCGGCTTTCGTCAACGCGCTCGCCACCGCGGCCACCGATCGCAGCGACACGCATCTGCCGACCGCGACCCACCCCGGCATCATCGTCATCCCCGCGGTTCTGGCGGCGCTGGAGGAACGCGGCGGCAGCGGGCTGGATCTCGAGCGCGGCATCGCGGCGGGTTACGAGATCATGGGCCGCATCGCGCGCGCGGTGATGTCGCCGGAGCTGGCGAGGATCTTCCGCCCCACCGCCGTCGCCGCGCCGGCCGCGGCGGCGATGGCCGTGGCTTCGGCGCTGCGTCTCGATGCGCGCCGGATCGCGGTCGCGGGGTCGCTCGCCGCCCAGACGGCGATCGGCTTCAACGAATGGGCGCGCGCGGGCACCGGCGAGCATGTCGTGCACGCCGCCTTCGCCGCGCGCAACGGCGTGACCAGCGCCTATCTGGCGGCCGAGGGTTTCGAGGCGGCTCCAGGAGCGCTCGACGGTGTTTCGGGCCTGCTGGCCGGCTATGGCGTGCGGGCGCGCGGCGCCGAGCTGACCCGCGATCTCGGCTCAACCTTCGAGTTCGACCAGATCGCCTTCAAGCCCGTCCCGGCCTGCTTCTTCGCGCAGACCCCGGCGCAGGTGGCCGCCGCGATGCCGCCCCTCGACAGCGGCGGGATCGAGGCTGTCGAGATCCGCGTGACCGGCCAGGCCGCAGCCTATCCGGGCTGCGCCGCCGCGACCGGGATCGACACCTTCCAGGCCGCGGTGATGAGCATCCCCTTCGCGGTCGCCTCGACGCTTCTGGCCGGCCGTCTCGACGCCGGCGCCTGGGCGCGCTTCCAGGCCCCTGAGCTCGCCGCGCTCGCGGCACGATGCGCGGTCGTGATCGACGCCGAGCTCTCCGCCGCCTATCCCGCCCGCAGCGGCTGCCATATTCGCGTGCGGATGAGCGATGGCCGGCTCGTCGAGCAGCGCCATGACGACTTCGCCTCGATGAGCGCCGCTGAGGTCCGCCAGCGCTTCCGCGACGACGCCGCGCCCCTGATCGGGGCGCAGGCGGCCGAGCGGACACTCGCGGCCATCGCCGCGCTCGAAACCCTGCCGCAGGCGCGGCTGATCGGCGAAGGCGCCGAACCCGCGCGAGTGCCCCGGAAAACCGCATCATGACCGATGTCCCAGCCCTGATCAGGCTCGCCGCCGAAGACAATGTCGCGACCTCGCGCCGACCGATCCCCGCCGGCGAGACGATCGGCGAGGGCCTGACGACGCTGGTCGACGTACCGCGCGGCCACAAGGTGGCGTTGAGGCCGATCGCGGCCGGCGAGCCCGTGGTGAAATACGGGCAGGTCATCGGCTATGCCAGCCAGCCGATCGCGGCGGGCGAGCACGTCCACACCCAGAATGTCGAGATGCGCGACGTCGAGCTGCATCACGCCTTCTCGAGCACCGCGCGGCCGACCGCGTTCGTGCCGGAGGCCGAGCGCGCCGGCTTCCAGGGCTATCTGCGGCCGGACGGACGGGTCGGGACGCGGAATTTCATCGCGATCCTGTCCTCGGTGAACTGCTCGGCCACCGTCTCCCACGCGGCGGCGGATTATTTCAACCGCGGCGGCGGGCTTGCCGGCTTCGAGCATATCGACGGCGTCGTCGCGCTGACGCATGGCGGCGGCTGCGCGATCAACACGCAGGCCGAGGGCTATGCCTATCTGACGCGCACGATCGCCGGCTATGCCCGGCACCCCAATGTCGCCGGCGCCCTGATGATCGGGCTGGGCTGCGAGACCAACCAGATTCCGCTCCTGATGGAGAAGCACGGCCTTTCGGAAAGCGAGGCCTTGCGGACCATGACGATCCAGGAGGTCGGCGGGACCAAGAAGACAATCGCGGCCGCGATCGACGCCATAGGCGCCATGCTCGACCGGGCGAACGCGGCGCGGCGCAGCATGCAGCCCGCCTCGAAGCTGGTCGTCGCTCTCGAATGCGGCGGCTCGGACGGCTATTCCGGGATCTCCGCCAATCCCGCGCTGGGGCATGCGGCGGACCTGCTGGTCCGCCACGGCGGCACCGCGGTGCTTTCGGAAACGCCTGAAATCTACGGCGGCGAGCATCTCCTGACCAGCCGGGCCGCGAGCCCGCGCGTGGCCGAGAAGCTGCTCGAGCGCATCGCCTGGTGGCGCGACTATGCCGCCAGCAACAAGGCCGAGCTCAACAACAATCCCTCGCACGGCAACAAGGCCGGCGGCCTGACCACGATCCTTGAGAAGTCGCTCGGCGCGATCTCGAAAAGCGGCAGCACCAACCTCAACGCCGTCTATGAATATGCCGAGCGGATCGATGAGCCGGGCTTTGTGTTCATGGACACGCCCGGCTATGATCCAGTCGCGGTGACCGGCCAGGTGGCCGGCGGCTGCAATCTCGTCTGCTTCACCACCGGACGCGGCTCGACCGCGGGCTACAAGCCGACACCCGGGCTGAAGCTGGCGACGAACACACCGATGTACGAGCGCATGCAGGACGACATGGATATCAATTGCGGCACGATCGTCACCGGTGACGAAACGGTCGAAGAGGTCGGCGAGCGCATCTTCCGGGCGATGATCGAGACCGCCTCGGGCAAGCCGACGCTCAGCGAGGAGCACGACTACGGCCATAACGAATTCGTGCCCTGGCAGGTCGGAGCGGTGATGTGACCGCGGCTGCAGATTCCCTCCCCGGCTCCGGGGAGGCTTATGACTTCATCGTCGTGGGGGCCGGCTCGGCCGGATGCCTGCTCGCCAACCGGCTTTCGGCCGACCCGTCACAGCGCGTGCTCGTCGTCGAGGCGGGAGGGCGCGACAACTGGATCTGGTTCCATATTCCGGTCGGCTATCTCTTCGCCATCGGCAATCCGCGCGCGGACTGGCGCTTCGAGACCGAGGCCGAGCCGGGATTGGGCGGGCGCCGCCTGGCCTATCCGCGCGGGCGCGTGATCGGCGGGAGCTCGGCGATCAACGCGATGATCTATATGCGCGGCCAGGCGGCCGATTACGACGGCTGGCGCCAGCGCGGGCTCGAAGGCTGGGGCTGGGACGAGGTGCTGCCCTATTTCCTGCGGCACGAGGACCACGAGGCGCCGCCATCGCCCTGTCATCGCTCCGGCGGCGAACTGAGGGTGGAATACCCGCGCGTGCGGTGGGACCTGCTCGACCGCATCCGCGACGCGGCCGAGAGCGCCGGGATCGCCAAGATCGAGGACTTCAACGGCGGGGATAATGCCGGCTCCTCCTACTTCCAGGTCACGCAGCGGCGCGGCAGGCGCTGGAGCGCGGCCACCGCCTTCCTGAAACCGGCGCTCACGCGCAAGAACCTGACCCTGCTGACCCATGCCGAGATCGAGCGCGTGCTGTTCGAGGGTCCGGCCGCCAGGGGCGTGGTGCTGCGCGAGGGCGGGCAGAAGCGCATCGCGAACCTGCGGCCCGGCGGCGAGGTGATCCTTGCAGCCGGCGCGATCGGCTCGCCGGCCCTGCTGGAACGCTCCGGCATCGGAGACGGAGAGCGCCTGACGGGGATCGGCGTGACGCCCATCCATCAACGCCGCGGCGTCGGCGAGAATCTGCAGGACCACCTCCAGATCAGGCCCGTCTACCGCGTCGCCAATGCGCGGACGCTGAACGGAGACTACCGGAACCTGTTCCGGCGCGGATTGATGGGGCTGGACTACGTGCTGCGGCGGCGCGGACCGCTGACGATGGCGCCTTCACAGGTCGGCGCCTTCGCAAGATCTTCCGAACGCTATGAGACCGCCAATCTCGAATTCCATTTCCAGCCGCTCTCGCTCGATAAATGGGGAGAGGGACTGCACCGCTTCCCGGCCTTCACCGCCAGCGTCTGCAATCTGCGCCCGAGCAGCCGCGGCAGCAGCCATGCGACGGCCGCCGACGATCCGCGCGCGGTCGCGATCAGGCCGAACTACCTCGCCACGCAGGAGGATCGGCAGGTTGCCGTCGAGGCGCTGAAGCTGACGCGTCGGATCGTATCGCAGCCGGCCTTGAGCGGTTTTCATCCCGAGGAAGTATCGCCCGGCCCGGGCTGCGCCAGCGACGCGGACCTGCTTGCCGCCGCCGGCGAGCTGGGCACCACGATCTTCCATCCGGTGGGAACGGCGCGCATGGGGCTGGCCGATGATCCCGATGCCGTGGTCGACGGACGACTGCGGGTGATCGGCCTTCAGGGCCTGCGCGTCGTCGATGCTTCGGTGATGCCGACGATCACCTCCGGCAACACCAACGCGCCGACGATGATGATCGCGGAGAAGGGCGCGGCCATGATCCTGGAGGATCGGCGTCGATAGCCTTCGGCGCCGGATTCCGCGAAACCTCAAGGCACGCGCCGGCCGGCATCAGGCCGGCCGCGCTCGCTCACGTCATCGGAAACTGGACCTGCGCCGTCAGGCCGCCATCGACGACGAGCTCCGTGCCGGTGATGTAGCTCGCCTCGTCCGAAGCGAGGAACATCGCGAGATTGGCGACGTCCCAGGCCGTGCCGAACCGGCGAAGCGGGATCGTGCGCGCCCGCAGGGCCATGGCTTCGTCGGGATCGGTGATGCCCAGGGTTTCCCGGAAGGTCATGCTGGCTCCACGGGCCAGGAGCGGGGTATCGGTGATGCCGGGCGAGATCACGTTCGCCCGGATGTTCTGGGCCCCGTACTGCGCCGCGATCGCGCGCGTCATGGCGACGAGCGATCCCTTGGTCGTGGCGTAGGCGATCTGCGGCATGCCGAGATAGCGCAGGCCCGCGACGGAGCCGATATTGATGATGGAACCGCCGCCGGCCGCCTGCAGCAGCGGCAGCGCGTGCTTGCAGGTCAGGAACGTGCCCTTGACGTTGACGTCCGCGACCCTGTCCCAGGTTTCCTCGCTCGTCGCCTCGGGACCGCCGGCCGCGGGCATCCCGACATTGTTGTGCAGGATGTCGAGGCCGCCATAGGTGCTGACGGCGGCATCGAGGGCCATGCGGACATCCGCCTGGGACGAGACATCCGCGCGGATCGCCGTGCTGATGCCGCCCTCGTCGGCAATGATCCGGTGCGTTTGCGCCAGCGCTTCCCCGTCGATATCGACGCAGACGACATTGGCGCCGCGCCGGCCGTAGGAGACCGCGGCGGCCTTGCCGATGCCCCAGCCAGGGCCGCAGGCTCCCGCTCCGAATACGATGACGGTCTTGCCTTCGAATGGCTTACTCATGCTGGTCGCGGGTCAGGGAGGTCATTGGAACAGCCACCTTGTAGCGCCCTTTGCAGCGGCAGGGCGAGCAGAAGCCATGAAAGCCAATAACGTCTTTCAGATCAAGCGCTTGAATGCCTGAATGGCGCGGTCTACGGGAATCGAACCCGTCTTCCCAGCGTGAAAGGCTGGTGTCCTAACCGATAGACGAAGACCGCTTGCCCGGAAACCGCGGAGGTTCCTGCCGAGGCGGGGCGAGGTATAGTGGCAGGCTTTCCGCTCCGCAAGCACCCGCTCACAAGAAAAATCGCGGGGCGCTTGCACCTCAGGTCGGCCGGGCAAGATCGAGGATGCGCAGCTCCGCCGCCTCCCGGCCGCCCCAGCGGTTGAGCGACAACGTCGCGGCGAGATGCACGCTCTCGCCGCGCGCGGCGATGAGGGCCCGGCCCAGCGGCTCCTGCGCCGCCCGAAAGGCGATGCCGCCGATCACGGCGCCGTCACCGCTGCGCAGCTTGACGCGGACATGGCCGCCGCTGCCGATCTCGACGGCTTCAGTCAGGCGATGCGCCGGAAAGACGAAGACCGGCTCGGGGCTGCCCGATCCGAAGGGGCCGGCCCGCTCGATCTCGGTGAGCAGGCGGGGGCTGGCGCCGCCGGCCGAGAGCGCGGCGTCGACGAAGAGCGCCTCGGCCTCGCCCGCGGCGCCGACCTCGGGCGACAGACGGGCGTTGAGGAAGGCGTGGAAGGCCTGCGCCTGCCCGGCCGCCAGCGTCACGCCCGCCGCCATGGCATGGCCGCCGCCCTTGAGCGCGAGCCCGGCCTCGACGGCGGCCCGCACCGCCCGGCCGAGATCGACGCCCGCGACCGAGCGGCCGGAGCCGGTGGCCCCGCCCTCACCGTTGAGCGCCAGCGCGAAGGCCGGGCGGCGGAAGCGCTCCTTCAGCCGGGCCGCGACGAGGCCGACGATGCCGGGGTGCCAGTCGGCGCTGCCGGCGAGCAGGACCGGCAGTTCCGCCACGCCGGCGAGCTCGTGCTCCGCCTGCGAGACTGCCTCGAGCACGGCGAGGCGCTCGATCTCCTGGCGCTCCTGGTTGAGCCGGTTGAGCTCGGCTGCGATCGTGCGCGCCTCGACCTCGTCCTCAGTCAGCAGCAGGCGCGCGCCGAGCGCGGCGTCGCCGATGCGCCCGCCGGCATTGATGCGCGGGCCGAGCAGGAAGCCGAGATGCCAGGGCTGGATCGGCCCGTCGAGGCCGGAGACGTCCATCAGCGCGGCGAGACCCGGCCGGCCGCGCATCCGCATCATCGCCAGCCCCTGCCGCACGAAGGCGCGGTTGAGGCCCTGCAACGGCACGACGTCGGCGACCGTCGCCAGCGCGACGAGATCGAGCGCGCGCAGGAGGTCGGGCTCGCCGCCCAGCGCCGCCCAGTGGCCCTGCCGGCGCAGCGCCCGGCTGGTCGCGACCATGACGAGGAAGACGACGCCGGCGGCGCAGAGAGCCCCAAGGCCGGAGAGATCGTCCTGCCGGTTCGGGTTGACCAGCGCCGCGACGGCCGGCAGCCGCTCGGGCGCCTGGTGGTGGTCGAGCACGACGACATCGAGGCCGAGCCGGCGCGCCTCCGCCAGCGGCTCCCCGCTGGTGGTGCCGCAATCGACCGTGACCAAGAGGGTCGCGCCCTCGCCGGCCAGCATGCGGATCGCCTCGCTGTTGGGGCCGTAGCCCTCGATCAGCCTGTCGGGGATATGGATACGCGGGCGCGCGCCGGCCTGCGTCAGGAACCACGCGAGCAAGGCGGACGAGCAGGCGCCGTCGACATCGTAGTCTCCGAAGATCGCGACGCGTTCGCCCCGCATGCCGGCACGGGCCAGCCGGGCCGCGGCCGGATCCATGTCGGTCAGCACGGACGGGTCCGGCAGGACGTCGCGCAGCTTCGGCTCGAGGAAGCGCGCCGCCTCGGCGGGCGCGACGCCGCGGAAGGCGAGCAGGCGGGCGAGGATGTCCGGCAGGCCCTGCTGCTGGCTCAGAGCCTCGGCGCGGCCGAGGCCGGCGATATCGAGCCGGTCGCGCCAGGGGCGGCCGAGCACGGAGCGCGAAACGCCGAGGAAAAGGCGGTGAGCCTGCGAATCCATGAAATCGGCAGCCGGCAGTCGTTCAGTCCGACGGCCGACGGCCCCTTCTCAGTCGAGCTGGAACTTCGAGAACTCGCGGTGCTCGCCATAGATGCGGCGGACCGTGCCGGTGATCGAGCGGTAGACGATGGTCTCCGTCTCGATCACGTCCTGGCCGAAGCGCACGCCGGAGAGCAGGCCGCCATCGGTGACGCCGGTGGCGCAGACGATGACGTCGCCCGAGGCCATGTCCAGCATGTCGTATTTCCTGTTCGGGTCCTTGACGCCCATGGTCGCGGCGCGCTGGCGCTTCTCCTCGGTGTCGAGGATCAGGCGCCCCTGCATCTGGCCGCCGACGCAGCGCAGCGCGGCGGCCGCCAGCACGCCTTCCGGCGCGCCGCCGATGCCGAGATAAAGGTCGATGCCGGTCTTCTCCGGCTGGGTGCAGAAGATCACGCCGGCGACGTCGCCGTCGGTGATCAGGCGGATCGAGCAGCCGGTCTTGCGGACCTCCTCGATCAGCTTGGCATGGCGCGGGCGATCCATGATCAGGGTCGAGATCTCGCTGGGCTTGACGCCCTTGGCCTTGGCGAGCGCATTGATGTTGTCGGCCGGGGAAGCGTCGAGATCGATGACGCCCTTGGGATAGCCGGGGCCGATCGCGATCTTGTCCATGTAGACGTCGGGGGCATAGAGCAGGCTGCCGGCGCCGGCCATCGCCATCACCGCGATCGAGCCCGGCATGTCCTTGGCGCAGAGCGTGGTGCCCTCGAGCGGATCGACCGCGATATGCACCTTCGGGCCCTGCCGGTTGCCGACCTTCTCGCCGATGAAGAGCATCGGCGCCTCGTCGCGCTCGCCCTCGCCGATGACGATCTCGCCGTCGATGGGCAGGCGGTTCAGCTCGCGGCGCATCGCGTCGACCGCGGCCTGGTCGGCGGCCTTCTCGTTGCCGTGGCCGCGCCAGCGGGCGGCGGAGACGGCGGCGCGCTCGGTGACGCGCACCAGCTCCATCGAGAGATAGCGCTCGATGATCTGGTCAGGCGAGATGCGGAGATCGACGGACATGGAGGGCTCCCGGTTTCTTTAGGCAGTCGGCAGGCGATGATCGCGATTGCCTACTCCCGTTCTATGCGAATGACTTGCGGCGGTTCCGCGACATGGCCGTCGGCCGTGACCTTCTCGAGCGCGGCGCGGATGGCGGTTTCACTGGTGGCGTAGGTGATGAGCACGACCGGGACCGGCGCGCCGGAGCGCCCCTCCGGATCGCGATGGGCGGCCTCGGGCGAGCGGCGCTGGACGATGCTTTCCAGCGAGATGTCGGCCTGCGCCATCCGGGTTGCGATCGCCGCGGCGGCGCCCGGCCGGTCGGCGACGGCGAGCCGGACGTAGTAGCCGCCCTCGTGCCGCTGCATCGGCGCGCGCCGGGGTTCTTCCAGCCGCGCCACCGGCAGGCCGAAGGGCAGGCCCGCCGTGCCGCGCGCGACATCGGCAATGTCGGCGACGACGGCGGACGCCGTCGGGTCGCCGCCGGCGCCGGGGCCGACCAGCGTGATCTCCCGGACCGCGTCGGCATCGACGCTGACGGCATTGAGCACGCCCATCACCTGCGCGATGGCCGAGGATTTCGGCACCATGGTCGGGTGCACGCGCTGCTCGATGCCGGTCCTGGTGCGCTCGGCGACGCCGAGCAACTTGATGCGGTAGCCGAGATCGTCGGCCATCTTGAGGTCGAGCGGCGCGATCGCGGAAATGCCTTCGACATGAATCGCTTCGGCGTCGATCTTCGTGCCGAAGGCGAGGCTCGTCAGGATGGCGAGCTTATGGGCGGTGTCGAAGCCCTCGACGTCGAAGGTCGGGTCCGCTTCGGCATAGCCGAGGCGCTGGGCGTCCTTCAGGCAGGCCTCGAAGGTCAGCCCCTCCTGCTCCATGCGCGAGAGGATGTAGTTGCAGGTGCCGTTGAGGATGCCGGAGATGCGGCTGACGCTGTTGCCGGAGAGCGCCTCGCGCAGCGTCTTGACGATCGGGATGCCGCCGGCCGAGGAGGCCTCGAAGGCGAGCGCCACGCCCTTGCGCTCCGCCAGCTCCGCCAGCGCGACGCCATGGGCCGCGAGCAGCGCCTTGTTGGCGGTGACGACATGCTTGCCGGCCGACAGCGCCGCCTCGACGGCGGCCTTGGCCGGGCCGTCGGCGCCGCCGATCAGCTCGACGAAGCAGTCGATCTCGTCGGAGGCCGCCAGCGCCACGGCATCGTCGAACCAGGAAAGCCCGCCAAGATCGACGCCGCGGTCACGGCTGCGGTCGCGCGCCGAGACGGCGGTGACGCGGATCGCGCGGCCGCAGCGCGCGGCGAGAGCATTCTCCTGCCGGCGCAGGATGCGCAGCGTCGAGGCGCCGACCGTGCCGAGGCCGGCAAGGCCGATGCGCAGGGGCCGGGAAGCGGGCGAAAGAGGCGGGTTCGTCATGCGCGCGGGGTCGCATGAGGCGCGGCGGGTGTCAACGAGGAAGCCGCAGGCGGTCAGCCGAAATGGCAGACGACCTCGGCCGCGACGCGCTTCACCTTGCCGTCCTCGAAACCGAGATAGATGCGCAGGAGGTTGCTGCCGAAGGCCGTCGCCTTGATGGTGTGCAGCGCCTCGATCGTGGTGCCTTCCGAAACGGTGCTGTTCTCGACGGCGGGCGTCCAGAACCAGGGCTTCGGCGGGTCGATCGTCACCTGCGCGAGGATGTTCTCGGCCTCGGCCCGGCCGGTCCCCAGCGGGATATGGCGGGTGACGATCTCGGTCGCGTCGCGCGCGCATTCGCGCCCGTTGCTGACGGAAAGCACGTCCGAGACCAGGGCCGAGCGCGTCTCGGGAATACGGCCCCTCGAATAGTCATAGGTCGCGACGAGGCAGATCAGGGCGAAGACGGCGAAAGCGACGCCGACGAGGCGGCCTTGTCGTGACATGGAAAACGAGCCCCGGACGCGATGCGGACCGATCCGTCCGCTCCGCTGGGTTCCCATGTTTTGCCGGCCGGGTCCAGAGGCAAGGGCGCCGCGGCAGCACGCCGTCATCCCGGATCGGCGCGGCTAAAGCCGCTTGTCCGGGACGACCACCGCTTTTTGGGGCGAGCGGGGCCGCCCTACCCCGCCTTCGGCATCTGGATGACGTTGTGCAGGGTCGCGTCGGCGCCTTTCAGGAAGCGGCCGATATTGCGCGCCGCCTGGCGGATGCGCTGCTCGTTCTCGACGATGGCGATGCGGACGTGATCGTCGCCATGCTCGCCGAAGCCGATGCCCGGCGCGACCGCGACCTCGGCCTTCTCGATCAGGAGCTTGGAGAACTCCAGCGAGCCGAGATGGCGGAACTTCTCCGGAATCGGCACCCAGGCGAACATCGAGGCCTCCGGCGCCGGAAACTCCCAGCCGGCCTTGCCGAAGCTCTCGACCAGCGCGTCGCGGCGCTTGCGATAGGTCTCGCGCATCTCGCGGATGCAATCGTCGGGGCCGTTCAGCGCCGCCGCCGCCGCGACCTGGATCGGCGTATAGGCGCCGTAGTCGAGATAGGACTTCACCCGCGCGAGCGCCGCCAGCAGCCGCTCGTTGCCGACGGCGAAGCCCATGCGCCAGCCCGCCATCGAAAAGGTCTTCGACATCGAGGTGAACTCGACCGCGACATCGATCGCGCCGGGCACCTGCAGCATCGAGGGCGGCGGGTTCGCCTCGTCGAAATAGACCTCGGCATAGGCGAGGTCGGAGAGCAGGATGATCTCGTGCTTCTTCGCGAAGGCGACGAGGTCGCGGTAGAAATCGAGCGTGGCGACATAGGCCGTCGGGTTCGCCGGGTAGCAGGTGACGAGCGCGATGGGCTTGGGCACCGAATGCATCATCGCCCGCTCCAGCGCCGGGAACATCGCCGGCGTCGGCTCGGCCGGGACGGAGCGAATCACGCCGCCCGCCATCAGGAAGCCGAAGGCGTGGATCGGATAGCTCGGATTGGGCACCAGCACGACATCGCCCGGCCCGGTGATGGCCTGCGCCATGTTGGCGAAGCCCTCCTTCGAGCCCAGCGTGGCGACGACCTGGGTCTCCGGGTTCAGCTTCACGCCGAAGCGGCGATCGTAATAGTTCGCCTGGGCGCGGCGCAGGCCGGTGATGCCCTTCGAGGCGGAATAGCGGTCGGTGCGCGGCTTGCCGGCGGTCTCGACCAGCTTCTCGATGACGTGCTTCGGCGCCGGCAGGTCGGGATTGCCCATGCCGAGATCGACGATGTCGACGCCCTTGGCGCGCTCGGCGGCCTTGATCTTGTTGACCTGTTCGAAAACATAGGGCGGCAGGCGCTTGATACGGTGAAAATCGGTCATCTCGAACAGGTCCCAGGGCCGGCGCCAGCCGGCATCACGATTTAAGCGCGGATCATATCCTTGCGCCGGGGCTGCTTAGCATCGCATCTTTCGTCATGACAGGGGAAAAGACGCAATATCTTGCGATCTTCAGTCCTGCGGGATGACGGCCGGCGCGGGCGGCGGCGTCGCGCCGAGCGCTTTGGCCGTATTGCCGGCGGCCTCGTTGGCGCTGCGCTTGGCCTCGAGCTCGGCCTCGATCGCCTTGTAGTCGCCGACCGGCTTGCGCGGGGCGTCGCGGGCGATGCTCGAGCCGACGGGGATGTATTCGAGCTCGGCCGGGCGGGCCTCCCGAACGAAGCCCTTCGATTCCTGCGGGGTGGTCGCCATGCCGGCGGCCTCCGCGACGCCCTTGAAGCCTTCGCTCGCCCCGCAGCCCGCGAGCGCCATGCCGGCCACCGCCAGCAGCACCGCCGTCACGAGCGGCTTCTTCGCAGGGGTTTCAATCGGCATCGGGGCATCCAGCGGTTCGTCGATTTCACTTGGTAAAGCACAGGGGCTGCGTCCTTAATAGGATCAAAATGGAGCGCCATGCGCTATCCTGCAACGATCGGGGGGAAAGGGCCAAACCATGACCCGCAACAGCGACGACAAGACGAAGGCCGCCGCTCCCGACTTCGACCAGTTCGCCCAGAACATGGGCCGGCTCGTCGAGGAATATGGCAAGGTTACCGCCGCCTACCTCAAGCCGCTCGAACGCGGGCAGGCCAAGACCGGCCAGGCCGACGAGGCGAGCGACATGGTCAAGACGCTCGGCCGCGTCGCCGAGCGCTGGGTCAACGATCCCGCCAAGATCATCGAGGCGCAGGCCTCGCTCACCGGCGACTTCATGAACCTGTGGAGCACGGCGCTGAAGCGCGCCGGCGGCGAGGAGGTCGCCCCCGTCGCCGAGCCCGACAAGCGCGATCCCCGCTTCAAGGACCCCGACTGGACGAACCACCCGACCTTCGACTTCATCAAGCAGGCCTATCTGATCGGCTCGCGCTGGGCCGAGACGATGGTCGACAAGGCCGACGACCTCGACCCGCATACGCGCGAGAAGGCCCGCTTCTACATCAAGCAGATCGCAGGCGCCCTCGCGCCGACCAATTTCGTCGCCACCAACCCGGAGCTGCTGCGCGAGACGCTGCAGCAGAACGGCGAGAACCTCGTGCGCGGCATGAAGATGCTCGCCGAGGACGTCGAGGCCGGCGGCGGCGAACTGAAGATCCGACAATCCGACCACGGCGCCTTCGAGGTCGGCGTCAACATCGCCACGACGCCGGGCAAGGTGATCTTCCGCGACGAGATCATCGAGCTGATCCAGTACGCGCCGGCAACCCCGCAGGTGCTGAAGCGGCCGCTCCTGATCGTGCCCCCCTGGATCAACAAGTTCTATATCCTCGACCTCAACCCGGAGAAGAGCTTCATCCGCTGGTGCGTCGCGCAGGGGCTCACCGTGTTCTGCATCTCCTGGGTCAATCCGGATGCCCGCCACGCCGCCAAGGATTTCGAGAGCTACATGCGCGAGGGCATCTTCGCCGCGCTCGAGGCGATCGAGGAGGCGACCGGGGAAAAGCGCGTCTCGGCCATCGGCTACTGCGTCGGCGGCACGCTTCTGGGCGTGACGCTCGCCTATATGGCGGCGACCCGCGACAAAAGGATCGAGAGCGCGACCTTCTTCACCACCCAGGTCGATTTCTCGCAGGCCGGCGAGCTCTCGGTCTTCGTCGACGAGGAGCAGATCCGCGCGGTCGAGGAGCAGATGGCCAGGACCGGCTATCTCGACGGCTCGCGCATGGCGGGCGCCTTCAACATGCTCAGACCCAACGACCTGATCTGGTCCTACGCCGTCAACAACTACCTCAAGGGCAAGACGCCGACGCCCTTCGACCTGCTCTACTGGAACGCGGATTCGACGCGGATGCCGGCGGCGAACCATTCCTTCTATCTGCGCAACTGCTATCTCGACAACAAGCTCTCCAAGGGCGAGATGCAGATCGGCGGCAAGACGCTCGACCTCGGGAAGGTGACCATCCCGGTCTACAACCTCGCCACGCGCGAGGACCATATCGCGCCGGCCCAATCGGTCTTCAACGGCTCGCAATGCTTCGGCGGGCCGGTCGAGCATGTCGTCGCCGGCTCCGGCCATATCGCCGGCGTCGTCAACCCGCCGGCCAAGGTGAAATATCAGTACTGGACCGGCGGCCCACCCACCGGCCGTTATGTCGACTGGCTGGCGAAGGCGCAGGAGCATCCCGGCTCCTGGTGGCCGCACTGGTTTTCCTGGCTCGAGGCGCAGGCGCCGAAGAAGGTGGCGGCACGCGAGCCGGGAGACGGCAAGCTCAAGCCGCTCGCCGATGCGCCCGGGACCTATGTGAAGGTGAAGGCGTAGGGCGCCACCCTTGTCATTGCGGGGCTTCGCGTCAGCGAAGAACCCGGAATGACAGAGCTGTCGCATGCCACCGCCAACGAAAAAGCCGGCCCGAAGGCCGGCTTTTCACGCGACAGCGGTCGAGCTCAGTATTTGCGCACGACCGGCTGCACCGGAATCGTCTCGGCCGGGTTGTCCCAGCGATAGGTCAGCGCGGCCGAGAGGACGTGAACCTGCGGCTTGGCCTCTGCGGAGTAGATCACCGGGGCGGCCGGGCTGAACTGCGGATGCGCCGGGTTGTAGTTCACCCGCGCCTTGTTGATGTGGATATAGGTGTAGCCGAGATCGAGATTGATCTTCTCCGAGAACTTGTAGCTCATGCCGGCCGAGAGCCAGAGCCGGTCGTTGTCGGAGATATAGATCGTGCGGTTGGTGTCGTTGACCGCCGAGAGCTCGTAGCCGACGCCGGCGCGCAGCGTCAGGTCGGGGTTGTACTTGTATTCGACACCGGCGGCGAAATACCACGAATCGTCATAGACGAAGTTCAGGCTGCTGAGCGGCTGGCCGCTGATCCGGCTGACGATCGGGATGCGGCGGAAGCGGCTCCAGTTGGTCCATTCGACGCCGAGATGGGCCTGCCACTGCTCGTTGATGACCTGCGAAACGCCGAAGACGACCGAATCCGGCAGGTTGAGGTTCGCCTTGACCGGCAGAACGGGGGGAAGCCCCGGCGTGCCCGCCAGCGTGCCCTCGAGCGTCTGCCGGATCGAGGAGCGATAGGCGATGCCGATGTTGGTGCCCTGCCAGGGGGTGAGGTTCACACCGAAGCGATAGCCGAAATCGACGGTGTCGCCGTCGAGGATCGCGTTGCCGGCGGTGGCCCTCAGGCCGGTAGCCTGCTTCAGGTCGGCCTTGAAATACTGGACCTGGAGCGCGGCGCCGATCGAGAGCCAGTCATTGACCTGATAGCCGATGGTCGGGGAGACGTTGATCGAGCGCACCTTGGCCGAGCGGCCATAGGTCTGGGCGGCGTGGAAGGTGTTGTCGGCCTTGGAGCGCATGCCGAAGGGCGCGCCGGTCGTCAGGCCGATCCAGAACCGGTCGGTGAGCTGCCAGGCGGAATAGGAGGCCGGGATGAAGGCGCCGTCGCCGCCGATCGGGCCGGTGCCGAGCGGACTGCCGCCGAGCACGGTGTTGGGCACGCTGGTCACCGGCGAGGTCATGACGCGCGTGCCCGTCGTCGGCTTATATTCGCCCTGCGGCAGCAGATAGGTGAAATTCCACTGGCTGGTGCGGCCGGGGAACATGGTGATGGTCGCCGGGTTCCAGGCCATCGAACTCATGCCGACGCCGCCCGCGGCCGCGCCCGCATAGGCCATGCCGAGCCCCTCGGCGCCCTGGCCGCTGCGGATGGAGAAGGAGCTCGCCGAAGCCGCTCCGGCCGCCAGGAGAGCGGCGAGCGAAACCGTGGCGGCAGCGGTGGTGCGGACAAGGCCCTTCATCGAATCCATCCCGATCTCGGTTCTCCGAGGCCCGACACCTCGCCTGATTCGGAATCATGGCGCGAGCCGATTACCGCCGCAATCCTGCTTCCGACGCGCCGCAAACGCCGCACAGCCTCCCCATTCGGCCGGCCGCGCCGGAAAATCGCCCGAATATGCCGATTTTCAGGCAGGTCCCGGCAAGCTTGCCCGGAAAGATATCGTTTATATGAGAACCATTGCCGGTTTCGGGCCTTTCCGCCGCGCCCGTTCCTTTACGGAAGCCGTCGCTTTGAGCAGCGCCGTTGCATTCAGGCAACAATCCGGGCGCCGGCCTGCCGCCGATGCGCCATGCAGGGGACGGGCTTGTGTTTTAGGCCGGCATCCGGTCAGGATCACCAGCCATTCAAGATCGTCAGAGAACGGGGGACCATCGTGAAACTGCTCCGCTACGGCGCGCCCGGCCAGGAGAAGCCGGCCCTTCTCGACGGCAAGGGCGGGTTGCGCGACCTGTCCGGCGTCATTCCCGATCTCACCGGCAAGGCGCTGACCTCCGCCTCGCTTGCGCGGATCAGGGCACTCGCGCCGGAGTCGCTGCCGCTGGTGGCGGGTTCCCCGCGCCTCGGCGCCTGCGTCGGCGACGTGCGCAATTTCATCGCCGTCGGGCTCAACTTCGCCGATCATGCGGCCGAGACCGGCTCCGCGATCCCGAAGGAACCGATCCTGTTCAACAAGGCGCCGAACTGCATCGTCGGGCCGAACGACGACGTGATCATCCCGAAGGGCTCGCAGAAGACCGACTGGGAGGTCGAGCTCGCCATCGTGATCGGCGACGGCGGCTCCTATATCGCCGAGCAGGACGCGATGGCGGCGGTAGCCGGCTTCTGCGTCTGCAACGACGTCTCCGAGCGGGCGTTCCAGATCGAGCGCGGCGGGCAATGGGCCAAGGGCAAGGGCTGCCCGACCTTCGGCCCGCTCGGCCCCTGGCTCGTCACCGCCGACGAGATCGCGGACATCCAGAATCTGAGCATGTGGCTCGAGGTCGACGGCGAGCGCGTCCAGAACGGCTCCACCAGCACGATGATCTTCGGCGTCGCCCACCTCGTCCATTATATCAGCCAGTTCATGCGGCTCGATCCCGGCGACGTCATCACCACCGGCACGCCGCCCGGCGTCGGCCTCGGCTTCAAGCCGCCGCGCTTCCTGAAGGGCGGAGAGGTCGTCCGACTCGGCATCGAGGGGCTCGGCGAGCAGAAGCAGAACATCGTCGCCTACAAGGGCTGAAAGCCGGACGGGGGCGCTGCGCCGCCCCCTCCCCGCGCGGCGCGAACCGGCGGCCACTTCGCCCCAAAATACGCCAGAGCATGCTGATTTTATACGGAAAGACGCGGTCATCCCGGGCGCGCGGCGAGCACGCTTGCGCGGCGCGATCTCGCCTGACCGCCAGAAGAAGAGCCAACCTGACGAGCCCGGCATTGCGCCGATCTCGTCGTGGCGGCCGAAACCGGACGATCAGAGCAATGGTCGCAGGGTCATCTCGATGCCCAGAAGCAGCAGGCAGACGAGAAACACGCGCCGGAAGCTGGCCGGGCTGATCCGGTTGCGGAGCTTTTGTCCCGCCCACATCCCCGCGAGCGCCGGCACCAGGACCAGGAGCGAGAGCCCCATTGTCTCCGAGGCGAAAGCGCCCTGAGCCTTGAGCCCGGCGGCCAGGGCAACGGTCGAAACGGTGAACGACAGTCCCAAAGCCTGGACCAGATCGTCCCTCGAAAGACCGAGCGCTTGCAGATAAGGCACAGCCGGGATGACGAAAACCCCGGTGCCGCCGGCCATCATGCCGGTTATCGCGCCGATCAGGGGCGAGAGCCACCGTTCGGTTCGGACGGGCACGTGAAGCTGTCTCGCTACCAGGGTGTAGCCGGCATAAATCGCAAGCGTCGCGCCGAGGGCTGTGGTCGTCACCTCGATGTCGCCGCTGGCGAGCCAGGCCGAGCCCAGCATCGTGCCGGCGCAGATCGCCAACATCATCGGCCAGAGCCTGCGGATGAGCGCGCCGAAGGCCGGCCCGGCCAGCAATTGCCATAGATTGGTGACGAATGAGGGCACGATCAACAAGCTCGCCGCCGCGAGCGGCGAGATGACCGCGCCGAGAATCCCCATCGCGACGGTGGGCAGGCCCATGCCGGTCACGCCTTTGACCGTGCCGGCGGCGAAGAACGTGACGGCTGCCACGAGAAGAAGGGATAGGGACAGATCGGTCATAAGCGGGAAAGTGTCAGCACCATCCCCATCGTAGCCCGACCCATCCCAAAAGACGATGTGCCGCGAACGATCGATCGGGCGGTCGCGAGCCATGTTCCCCCAGGGCGACCTCGGTCCGTGCCTCGTCGCTGCCACGACCTGGCGGCGGGGCTGGTCTTTACCGGCGTCGGATCGGGAATAGTGCTGTCAGGCAAGATGCGCGCGGCAGAAGCTGCGCAGTTCCTCGGCCGGCCGCACCAGGAACTCGACCGGGGTCAGCGGCACATGGTCGAATCAAAGAACCGCTCGACGGAGAGACACCGCCGAACGCGCTCGCTACGGTGAGCGGTTGCCTGTGCCCTCGCCGCAGAGCGCCGTCAGCCTGACCGGTGATCGTTCACTTTGACGAGCTCGCTCGAAATCTGGCGAGCCCCGATGAAGAAGCCCCTTACCGCATCGCCGACGATATCGCCGAGGTCGGACGGGGTCGCGGTCTGGTACACGAAGCGTCGGATCGCGATGTAGAAGATGCGCCCGTGCAAGCCCCAAAACATCTCGGTCTCGCGCTCGATCAGAGGCAGTTGAGCCACATCCGGCAGGCCGAGCTCCCGACGCAGTTCGGCGCAGGCCGGCTCGATCACTTCGCGCCTCACGATGTCGAGATAACGGCCTGTGATATCGAAGGAACGCAGGCCCGAGAAGACGAAGATCCGGACCCAGTCATGGTCGAAGACCTTCGCGACATACTCGCGGTAGAACTGGTCGAGCCGCGCTTCGAGCGATTGTGAGCGGTCCTTGATCAGCGGCGCCCAGCCCGGCTGCCAGCGACTGAGATAGACCTGCTCGTACACACGCTCGATCAGCGCCTCCTTGCTTGGGAAATGCCGGTAGATCGCCGAATGGGTGATGCCCATGCGCTTGGCGAGCTCGCGCGTCTGGCCGTCGAAGCCATGCTCGGCGAAGAAGCGGATCGCCTCGCTCAGGATCGCCTGTTCCCGGTCCGTCGCACGCATGTTGCGCCGCCGCGGCCGGGTCTCGCCAGCTCCGGATGTGGTCATGCGTGCCATCGCGCTCCAGTTTCGCACCGGGCCGTGCCGACCCGGTCGTCCGAATTTGCGACCATCTGGTCATTTTGGCCAGCGCAATTCCAGATATCCCCGCAACGCAGGTTCGTCGCGGCCGTCTCTGCCGGCCTGCGTACTTTGCCAGTCCTGCCCGAAGCTTAGCTCTGCCCGATCCGTGTCCGGCATGCCAGGAGGGTCTCTGTCGTTATATCTAATGGAATATAACGCATTGGTCGTGCAAGGAAATTTTGTGACCAATTGGTCATTTCTTCTTGACGCCCTCCGGGGCGCGTGCATTCATTTTGAGACCAGATGGTCACAAATCTGGCCTGGAAACGCACGACGGAGTTCGGAGCCTTGAAAGCCCGAGCCTTCAGCTATTTTCGCCCCGCTACGATCGCGGAGGCGCTCGCGGCCTTCGCCGAGGCCGCCGGCGATGCCAGCTACATAGCCGGCGGGCAGAGCCTCGTGCCGGCGCTCGCCCTGCGCCTGCAGGCGCCGGAGCGCCTGATCGACATCGCTCATATCCCCGAACTGCGCGGCATCTCGCTGCAGGACGGCAGCTTGCGCCTGGGCGCGTTGACCCGTCATGTCGAAGCGCATGACGATCCGCTGATCGCCAGATACGCGCCGCTGCTCGCACTGGCCGCCCCTCATGTCGCACATCCGGCGATCCGCAATCGCGGCACGCTGGGCGGCAGCGTCGCCCTGGCGGACCCCGCCTCCGAATTCCCGGCGATGATGCTCGCGATGGATGCAGAAATGGAGATCGCCGGCCCCGAAGGTGCGCGCCGCGTGCCTGCGGCGGCGTTCTTCCAGGACCTCTACCAGACGGCGATCGAGCCCGGCGAATTGCTGGTCGCGTTCCATATTCCCGCCGCGCATCCGCAGCATCGCTGCGCCTTCGACGAGCTGGCGCGCCGGCGCGGCGACTATGCCATCGTCGGTTGTGGCGCGATGCTCGGCCTGGAAGGGGGCCTCGTCGAGGAGGCACGCATCGCCTTGCTGTCGGTCGGCCCCGTTCCCGTGAGGGCCAGGACGGCGGAAACCGTTCTCGCCGGAGGCGTGCTCGACGCCGAGACGATCCGCCGGGCACAGGCGGCGCTCGCCGACGACCTCGATCCGCAGGACGACGAACAGGTGCCGGCCGCGATGCGCCTGCATCTGGCGCGCGTCCTGCTCGGGCGCCTGCTTGGCCGGATCGCGGAGGCGTCATGACAGCGGCCGTTCCCGTCACCCTCACGATCAATGGCGAGACGCTGACGCGGCTGGCCGAGCCGCGCGAGACGCTGGCCGATTTCCTGCGCCGCGATCTCGGCCTGACCGGCACCCATGCCGGCTGCGAGATGGGTGTCTGCGGCGCCTGCCTCGTCATGCTGGACGGCGTGCCGGTTCATGCCTGCCTGACCTTTGCGGTGCAGGCAGGCGGCGGCGCCGTCGAGACGGTGGAAGGATTGAGCGAAAGTGCCGTGATCGCCGATCTGCAACGCGCCTTTCACGAGCGCAACGCGTTGCAATGCGGCTTCTGCACGCCCGGCATGCTGGTCACCGCCCATGGACTGCTGGTGCGCAAGGCGACGCCAAGCCGGGAGGAGATCCGCGACGCCCTCTCCGGCAACTACTGCCGCTGCACCGGCTACGAGGCGATCGTCGATGCGATCGAGGCCGTCGCGCGCCGCCGTGCCGCAGGCGAGACCGCAGCCGCCTTCCTGGAGGAGCCGGCATGAACGCGCCGCTCGGCACCCTCGACCGCCCGAACTCCTATATCGGCCGCTCGGTCTCGCGTCCCAACGCCAAGCGCTTGCTTGCGGGACGGGGTCGCTACGTCACCGACCTCGTGCTGCCGCGCATGCTGCACGCCGCTTTCCTGCGCAGCCCCTATGCCCATGCCCGCATCGTCTCGATCGATGCCGCGGAGGCGCGCGCCATGCCCGGCGTGCGGCTCATCGCGACGGGGGGCGATCTGGCGAAGCTGTGCAAGCCCTGGAGCGGTACGCTCGATCATTTCAAGGGCATGAAATCGGCCCCGCAACTGCCCCTGCCGCTCGAGGAGGTGCTCTGGGCCGGCCAGGCGGTCGTGGCGGTGGTCGCCGATACGCGCGCCCAGGCGGAGGATGCGGCCGAGGCGATCGCGGTGGAGTTCGAGGAGCTGCCGCCGGTCGTCGACGTGGACGCCGCGCGGGAGCCGGATGCCGACCGGGCCGCCGTCGCCGTCTCCGACAATCTCTGCTTCGGCTGCCGGCTCGATACCGGCGGCATCGACGATATCTTCGCGGGGGCCGCCCATATCGTCGAGGAGGAGTTCCATTTCGGCCGGCATACGGCGGTGACGCTGGAGCCGCGCGCGATCCTCGCCGACTGGGATGCGAGCGAGGGCAAGCTCACGGTCCATCACGCGACGCAGACGCCCTACCAGTTCCAGGACCTCTATTCGCGCCACTACGGCATCCCGGAAGCGAGCGTGCGCGTCGTCGCCCCCGATATCGGCGGCTCCTTCGGCATGAAGCTGCATGTCTATCACGAGGATATGGCGGTCGTGGGCCTGAGCATGCTCTGCGGGCGACCGGTCAAGTTCGTGGCGGACCGGATCGAGTCCTTCGTCTCCGACATCCATGCCCGCGACCACCGCGTGCGCGCCCGGATGGCCCTGGATGCGGAAGGCACGATCCTGGCGATGGACGTCGACGACGTCACGGCGATCGGGGCGTTCTCGACCTATCCGCGCACCAGCGCGGTCGAGGGCAACCAGGTCATCCGGCTGATGGGCGCACCCTATCGGTTCGACAGCTACCGCGCCGAGCTTTCAGTCGTATTCCAGAACAAGGTCCAGACCAGCCAGTATCGCGCCGTCGGCCACCCGATCGCCTGCGCCGTCACCGAACGGCTCGTCGACATGGCTGCCGCGCGGGCAGGTTTCGACCCGATCAGCCTGCGCGAGAAGAATCTGATACCGGACGGCGCCTATCCCTTCACCTCGCCGACCGGATACCAGTTCGAGGCGCTGTCGCATCAAAAGAGCCTCGCGCGGCTCAAGGTGCTGATGGGCTACGACGCGCTGCGGGCGGAGCAGGCGGCGCTGCGTGGGCGCGGCATCCATCGCGGTGTCGGCCTCGCGAGCTTCGTCGAGATCTCCAATCCGAGCCCGGCCTTCTACGGCATCGGCGGCGCGCGCATCTCGGCGCAGGACGGGGCCGTTCTGGCGGTGACGCCGTCAGGCGAGATCCGCTGCCAGATCTCGGTGACCGAGCAGGGACAGGGCACCGAGACCATCATCGGCCAGATCGTGGCCGACCAGTTCGGCATCGGGCGCGAGAAGGTTCGCGTCATCACCGGCGACACCGAGAACACGCCCCATGGCGGCGCGACCTGGGCCTGCCGCGGTGCCGGGATCGGCGGCGAGACCGCGCTGCAGGCGGCCCGCAAGCTGCGCGGCAACGTGCTGTCTTTGGCCGCGACGATCCTGCAAGCCAGGCCGGGCGATCTCGACATGCGGGACGGCGTGGTGGTCGACACGCGCGGCGCCGAGCGCGTCAGCCTCGCCGAGATCGCGCGCATCGCCTATTTCCGCTCCGATACGCTACCGAAGGATGCGAGCGCCCAACTCACCGTCGCGCATCATCATGCGCCGCAGGGCTACCCCTTCGCCTTCACCAACGGTGTGCAGGGCTGTCATGTCGAGCTCGACGCCGAGACCGGCTTCGTGAAGATCCTCAAGCATTGGGTCGTCGAGGATTGCGGACGGATCATCAATCCGCTGCTGGTCGACGAGCAGGTCCGCGGCGGCGTGGTTCAGGGCCTGGGCGCAGCCTTCTTCGAGGAATGCCGGTACGACGAGAACGGCCAGCTCACAAATGGCTCGCTGGCGGACTACCTCGTGCCGATGGCGTGCGAGATGCCGGACATCGTGATCGCCCATATCGAGACGCCGACGGCCGACACCGCCCTGGGCGCCAAGGGTTGCGGTGAAGCCGGCACTGCCGCCGCATCCGCCGCCGCGCTCAATGCCGTCAACGACGCGATGGCGCCTTTCGGCGCCAGTATCGCGCAAATCCCGATGACGCCGACGCGCCTGCTCAAGGCGCTCGGAACGATCTGAACAGAGACAAGAACAAAGCCCCTCGGAGGAGACGATCATGACAGACAAGAGCAAAAGCCTGCCTTCATTCACACGCCGCGCCACGCTCGCGGGCCTCGCCGCCGGCGGCGCGACGCTCGCCATGCCGGGCATCCTGCGCGCGCAGGGGGAAACCATCCGCATCGGCTTCCCGACGCCGCTGACCGGCCCCTTCGCCGCCGAGGCCAAGGACCAGGTCAAGAGCGCCGAGCTCGCGGTCAAGCTGATCAACGACAAGGGCGGCATCGCAGGCCGCAAGGTCGAGCTGCTCGTGCGCGACGACAAGCTCAACGCGGGTGAGGCGGCGACGCGCACGCTGGAACTGATCGAGAAGGACAAGGTCCACGCCATCGTCGGTGCGCTCTCCAGCGCCGTTCAGCTCGCGGTCAACGAGGTCACGCGGGCGCGCGGCGTCATCTACGTCTCGATCAGCCAGTCGGACACCATCAACGAGATCAAGGATTTCAGCCGCTTCACCTTCCACGAGGCGTTGAACCCGCACATGACGACGGCGGCGGTGGCCAAGCACACCTTCAAGAAGGACTCCAAGATCGCCTATCTCGTCGCCGATTACGCCTACGGCCACGAGATGCTGCGCGGCTTCAAGCGGGCGCAGCAGGCCATCGGCGCGACCAGCGCCGGCGAGATCCTGCACCCCTTCGGCGCGGCCGATTATTCGACCTTCATGCCACGGCTGCGCTCGATGCGCCCCGACATCCTCTGCATCTGCAATTTCGGCCGCGACCAGGCGAACTCGGTCAAGCAGGCGGTCGATTTCGGCATGAACCGCCAGTCGAAGATCGTGGTGCCCGTGCTGCTCCACAACCAGCGGCTCGCCATCGGTCCCGAGGCCTTCGAGGGCGTGATCGGCGGCGCCAACTACTATTGGGGCCTCGAGGATACGATTCCGACGGCGAAGAGCTTCAACGACGCCTTCAAGGCCGCCAATGGCGGCGCCTACCCGACCGATTACGGCGCCTATGGCTTCAGCGGCGTCTATTCGCTGCTGCTCGCCATGGAGAAGGCGGGCGGCACCGACACCGACAAGGTGATCGCGGCGCTCGAGGCGCTGAAATACGACATCGCCAAGGGCCCGCAGCACTATCGCAAATGCGACCATCAGTCGGTGCAGTCGGTGCTGGTGCTCGAGTCGAAGAAGAAGGCCGAGATGAAGAACGAGGCCGACCTCTTCAAGGTTCTCGCCACGGAGCCCGCCTCGGAAACCATTCTGCGCAGTTGCTCGGAACTCGGCTTCCCGGCCTGAGCATCGCCGACACACGCGTCATGGAGGGTCTGTGATGGACGCCGAACTCATCGCGATGCAGCTCTTCTCGGGCGTCGCGCTCGGGGCGATCCTGATCATGGTCGCGCTCGGCCTGTCGATCATCTTCGGCATGCTGGGCGTGGTGAACTTCGCCCATGGCGCGCTGTTCATGATCGGGGCCTATGCCGGGCTCTGGGTCGCGTCGCTGACCGGCAGCTTCTGGTGGGGGCTGCTGATCGCCCCCATCGCCATCGGCGCCTTCGGGATGCTGATCGAGCGCTTCCTGATCCGCCCGCTCTACAAACGCTCGATCGACGACCCGCTGCTGCTGACCTTCGGGCTCGGCTATGTGCTGGTCGAGGCCGTCCGGATCGTCTTCGGCAGCGACGGGATCCCGTTCCAGACCCCGCCGGAACTGGCCGGGGTCGCCGATCTCGGCATCGGCTTCTTCCCGATCTACCGGCTCTTCGTCGTCGCGGTCGTCGCCGTCATCCTCGTGCTGCTCTGGCTCGGGCTGGAGAAGACGAAGTTCGGGCTGATCGTGCGCGCGGGCGCCAAGGATCCACAGATCATGCGCGTGCTCGGCGTCGACATCTCGAAGGTGTGGCTCCTGGTCTTCGGGCTCGGCATCGGGTTGACCGCGCTGGGCGGCGTGCTCGCCGCGCCGATGCGCAACGTCAATCCGGAGATGGGCTCGCTCGTGCTGGCGGAGGCCTTCGTCGTCACGGTCATCGGCGGCATGGGCTCTCTCGTCGGCGCCGTGGTCGCGGGGCTGCTCGTCGGCGTGGCGATCAGCATGACGGCCCTGTTCGCCCCGGAAATGGCGACGATCGTGATGTTCGCGCTGATGGCGCTCGTGCTGCTGGTGAGGCCGCATGGCCTGTTCGGCAAGCCGGTGCGCGGCTGAGGAGACGACGATGACCGCTTCCGACTCCTCCGTCGCCGCCGTCATGGCCGGGCCGGACGGCCACAGGGGCTGGCGCGCAAGGCTGACGGCCTGGCGCGTTCCCCTCTCGATCCTGACCCTGTGCCTGCTGCCCTGGGTGCTGCCCTCCCAGGCGCTCGCCGTCAACGTGCTGATCTACGGGCTCGTCGCGGTCGGCTACAATCTGCTGTTCGGCTACACCGGGCTGCTTTCCTTCGGCCATGCCGCCTTCTTCGGGGCCGGCGCCTATGTCACGGGGATCGCGATCGGCAAGTTCGGACTGCCCTGGTACGTGGCCGTCGCGCTCGGTGTCCTCGCCGGCAGCGCGCTCGCCTTCGTCATCGGCCTGCTCTCGATCCGGACGCGCGGCATCTATTTCTCGATGGTGACGCTCGCCCTGTCGCAACTCGTCTACTATGTCGCGCTGCAGGCCTACTCATTGACCGGCGGCGAGAACGGGCTGCGCGGCTTCACCGTCGCCAGGATCGACCTCTTCGGCTGGACGGTCGACTTCCTCGACCCGCTGAAGAAGTATTACGTGCTCATGGTCTTCGCGGCGGCGGCCCTGTGGCTGGTTTCCCGCATCCTGAACTCGCCCTTCGGGGCGGTGATCGAGGCGATCCGCGAGAACGAGACCCGGGCGCGCGCCTGCGGCTACGACGTCGAGCGCAGCAAGCTGATCGCCTTCACCCTGTCCGGGTTGATCTGCGCGCTGGCCGGGACGCTCTCGGCCCTGCATCTGGCGATCGTGCCGCTCGACATCCTGCACTACCACACCTCCGGCATGATCGTGATGATGACCCTGCTGGGCGGAGCCGGCAGCTTCTTCGGCCCCTTCGTCGGCGCGCTCGCCTTCCTGCTGATGGAGGACGTCGTCTCGCTCTGGACCTCGCACTGGCAGATCGTCGTCGGCAGCGTCTTCATCCTGTTCGTGCTGTTCCTGCCCAGGGGCATCTGGGGCACGGCGCTCGCCTGGAGGGCCGGCCGATGAGCGCCCCCCTGCTCGCGGTCGAGAATATCGGCCGGCGCTTCGGCGGCTTCGTCGCGCTGGAGGGCGTCACCGCTTCCTTCGAGCCGAACAAGGTCACGGCGATCATCGGGCCGAACGGGGCCGGCAAGAGCACCTTCTTCAACGTGCTCTCCGGCGTGCTGGCGCCTTCAGGCGGCTCGATCCGCTTCAAGGGCCGCGACATCACCGGGATGCCGCAGCACCGTTTCGCGCATCTGGGAATTGCACGCTCCTACCAGATAACCAACATCTTCCCGGAGCTCTCCGTCCACGAGAACGTGCGCGTGGCGGCCCAGGCTTTCCGCTCGCGCTACGACATCTGGCGGAACCGGGCCGCGATGACCGAGCTCGACGACAGGGCCGATACCGCGCTCGCCGCCGTCGGGCTGATGTCGCGGCGCGGCGCGACGGCGAAGTTCCTCGCCCATGGCGAGCAGCGCGCACTGGAGATCGCGATCGCGCTGGTCGCCGATCCCGAGCTCCTGCTGCTCGACGAGCCGACCGCCGGCATGGGGCCGGAGGAGACCAAGGACATGGTGGCTCTGCTGGAGCGGCTCGCGGCCGGGCGCACGATCCTGCTTGTCGAGCACAAGATGAAGATGATCCTCGGCCTTTCCGACCGCATCCTCGTGCTGCATCACGGCCGCCTGATCGCCGATGGCAGCCCGCAGCACATCCAGACGGACCCCGAGGTCCGCCGCGTCTATCTGGGGCAGAACCATGGCTATGCTTGAGGTCGAGGACCTGAACGCCTGGTACGGCGCGAGCCATGTCCTGCACGGCATCTCTCTGGCGGTCGAGCCGGGCGAGATCGTCGCCCTCGTCGGCCGCAACGGTGCCGGCAAGACCTCGACGATTCGCTCGGTGATGGGCCTGATGCCGCGCACCGCAGGCTCGGTGCGCTTCGCCGGAGCCGAGTTGCTGCCGCGGCCGGCCCATGCGCGCTTCCGGCTCGGCCTTGCCTATGTGCCCGAGGAGCGGCGGATCGTGCCCGGCCTCACCGTCCGGGAGAACCTCCAGCTCGGCCTCGTCGCGACCGACGGTTCCATCGATGAGCGCCGGGCCATCGACGAGATCGCCGAGAGTTTTCCGCGCCTCAAGGAACGTCTCGACCAGCAGGGCGTCACCATGTCCGGCGGCGAGCAGCAGATGCTGGCCATCGCGCGGGCGATGATCGCCAAGCCGAAGATGATCCTGCTCGACGAGCCCTCGGAGGGCATCATGCCCGTGCTTGTCGAGGAGATGGGCGTGCTGTTCCGGCGCCTGCGCGATCAGGGCGTCACGCTGCTGCTGGTCGAGCAGAACGTCGAATGGGCGCTGAAGCTCGCCGACCGTGCCGTGATCGTCGACCAGGGCGAGGTCGTCCATCGCAGTACGGCGGCCGCGCTGCTGGCCGACAAGGCCGTTCAAGAACGCTACTGCGCCGTCTGACGCGCGCTCCGGAGGCAATCATGGATATCACCGGCGAACATCGCATCACGGCACCGCGCGAGAAGGTCTGGGCGGCCTTGTTCGACGTCGAGACGCTGAAGGCCTGCATTCCGGGCTGCAAGGAGCTGGAGCAGACCTCGCCCACCAGCTTCGCCGCCAAGGTGCAGCTCAAGGTCGGCCCCGTCTCGGCGACCTTCGCCGGCACGGTCGAGCTGCAGGACATCGACGCGCCGAATGGCTGCCGCATCGTCGGCCAGGGCAATGGCGGCATTGCCGGCTTCGCCAAGGGAGGCTCGCAGGTCACGCTGGTCGAGGACGACGGCGGGACGGTGCTCAGCTACGATGCCAAGGCCGAGATCGGCGGCAAGCTCGCCGCGCTCGGCACGCGCCTGGTTCAGGCAACCTCGCGCAAGCTCGCCGATCAGTTCTTCACCGTCTTCACGGCACGGCTAACGAAATAAGCGGTGCTTGAAACCATCCAGAGCGTAGCCTTGCTGCGCGCCCTTCACGATAGAACTGCGAACCCTGTGCAGGGCGGTGAGAAAACCATCCAGTGAAGCGCCTGCGTTTGTGCGGGCGCGGGCGGCGTAAAAGTCGTCCACTGGATAGGCTGATCCCTTTCGGGGTCGGCGGGGATGTTCGCTGTGGAGGTCTACGCGGCGGTTCGCGATTTCGTTTTCAATCAGAAGCAGAGCCGACGGGAAGCGGCTCGCGTGTTCGGGCTGAGCCGCGAAACGATCGCCAAGATGTGCCGGTTCTCGATCCCTCCGGGCTACACGCGCACGAAGCCGGTCGAGAAGCCGAAGCTCGGTCCGCTGCTGCCGGTGATTGAGGCGATCCTGGACGGAGACCGGGCGTCTCCGGTGAAGCAGCGCCATACGGCGAAGCGGATCTTCGAGCGGCTGCGGGACGAGCACGGCTTTGCCGGCGGCTACACGGTGGTGAAGGACCATGTGCGGCTCTGCCGGGCGCGGGGCCGCGAGACCTTCGTTCCGCTGGCCCATCCGCCCGGTCACGCCCAGGTGGATTTTGGCGAGGCGCTGGCGGTGATCGGCGGCGTGCGGCAGAAGATCCACTTCTTCTGCCTGGACCTGCCACAGTCGGATGCCTGCTTCGTGAAGGCGTATCCGCGCGAGACGACGGAAGCGTTCCTGGACGGTCACGTCTCGGCTTTTGGCTTCTTCGGCGGTGTGCCGCTGTCGATCCTCTATGACAACACCCGCATTGCGGTGGCGAAGATCTGCGGCGATGGCCGGCGCGAGCGGACGCGGGCCTTCACGGAGCTGGTGAGCCACTATCTGTTCCGGGATCGGTTCGGGCGCCCGGGCAAGGGCAATGACAAGGGCAAGGTCGAGGGGCTGGTGAAGTATGCCCGCTCGAACTTCATGACGCCGATCCCTTTGGCGGCGAGCTTCGCCGAACTGAACGCGATGTTGGCCGAGCGCTGCCGCCGGCGACAGGACGAGCGGGCCGGCCGGCATGCCCAGACGATCGGAGAGCGGCTTGTTGCCGATCTCGGGGTCTTGCGCCCTTTGCCGGCAGTGCCGCTGGAGCCGTGCGAGAAGCGTGGTGCGCGGGTCTCGTCGACGGCGCTGGTCCGATATCGGTCGAACGACTACTCGGTCCCGACGGCCTATGGCTTCCAGGACGTGGTGGTGAAGGGCTTCGTCGAGGAGGTCGTGATCCTGTGCCGGGGCGAGGAGATTGCCCGCCATCCCCGCAATTACGGGACGGGCGTGTTCGTCTCCGATCCGCTGCACTATCTGGCGCTAATCGAGGAGAAGCCGAACGCCCTCGACCAGGCCGCGGCCTTGCAGGGCTGGGACCTGCCCGAGGCCTTCCAGCACCTGCGCCATCTCCTGGAAGCGCGCATGGGCAATCGCGGCAAGCGCGAGTTCATCCAGGTGCTGCGGCTGCTGGAGGCCTTGCCGCGCGAGGTCGTGAGCTTCGCCGTCGGCGAGGCGATCCGGCTGGGCGCGATCGGCTTCGATGCGGTGAAGCTGATCGCGCTGGCGCGGCTGGAACGGCGCCCGGCCCGTCTGGATCTGGCGGCCTATCCGTATCTGCCGAGGACTACGGTGAAGACGACCTCGGCGGCCGATTACGCCGTGCTCCTGCCGGGAGCCGCGGCATGACGGGCTCGGGGAAAGAGACGATGCCGGCGGGCACGACCGCTGGAACGCCGCAGGTCCTGCTGGCGCACCACCTCAAGCAACTGAAGCTGCCAACCGTCCTGCGCGAGTACGACAAGGTGGCACGGGAATGCTCCCGCGACGGCGTCGATCATCCCCGCTACCTGCTACGGTTGGTCGAGCTCGAACTGATCGACCGGGAGCGGCGCACGGTCGAGCGGCGGATCCGGGCGGCGCGCTTCCCAGCGGTGAAGAGCTTCGACACCTTCGACTTCACGGCGATCCCGAGCCTGAACAAGATGCTCGTGCTGGAGCTGGCGCGCTGCGGCTACATCCTGCGCCGGGAGAACATCATCGCGCTCGGCAACAGCGGCACCGGCAAGACCCATGTCGCCCTCGCGCTCGGGCTGGCCGCTTGCCAGAAGGGCTTCTCCGTCGCCTTCACGACGGCGGCTTCGCTGGTCAACCAGCTCCTCGAAGCCCGCGACGAGAAGCGCCTGCTCAGGCTCCAGCGCGAGTTGCAGGCGGTCAAGCTGCTGATCGTCGACGAGCTCGGCTATGTGCCGCTGTCGCCGACCGGCGCCGAGCTCCTGTTCGAGATCTTCTCGCAACGCTACGAGCGCGGCTCAACCATCGTCACCTCGAACCTGCCCTTCGAGGACTGGACGTCCGTCCTGGGATCGGAGCGCCTCACCGGCGCGCTGCTCGATCGCCTGACCCACCACGTCAGCATCCTCGCCATGAACGGCGACAGCTACCGCCTCAAACAATCGGCCGGCCGCCGGCGCGCCTCCGCCGCGGCGGGGCAAAAACAGACCACCGCCAACGAAGCCGATCCAGAAACCGGCGAGATCATCCCCTGATCAATCCCGACAGCGCGATATGGCAGGGGCCCCGATCGGGGCCCCTGCCATATCCGCCACCCTCAACGCCAGTGGCCTGCTTTTACTCCGCCACGCTGGCCTGGAATCCGACCGCCGTTGACACGGCCATAGAGTGGTCGCGCGTGACGCCCAGACCATTGGTGCGGCAGTCGAGAGTCCAATCGTGAAAAACCGCGAACTGTCCATCCGTCGTCGGATGGATGTCGATTTCCACAATGTCGGAGCCGGCCTTAAAGCTCGCCTGCACAGAAGCGATCGTGTTCTCCAAATAGTCGTGCGTCGGTGGCAACATGCGGGACGCCGTGCAGGTATCATTGGTGACGCCGACCGGATCAAAGCGTTGCGCAATGCCGCGATGGGCAAGAAGGATCGGCTCCCCGGTCAAGGCAGGTGCAAATAGGTTTGTGTTGTTGAGAAAGATGAAGGCAGCAAGCGCGATCAACGCGAGGACCAGATAGCGCCAAACTTTTCGCAAGCAGCATTCCTCTCACAATTAGGGCTCAAGCCAATCTGCAACGGGCTTGCCTTCCGCAGATGGCTGAAGTGGGGCCGAGCTTCCGAATAACGGCTTCCACGACAAAGCTGTGATCTGGCCGGATTCATCATCCGCACCGGATATTCCAGTGGACCCCGGCGCTTCAAACGCCGGGGTCGACACTCTTTGCACTTCGCTCAGCACTGACGAGCCATCGCAAATAGCCGCCGTCGATCGTGTCGCGGCAGGCTTTCAGGATGCGCGCGAGCTGGCGTCGCTCAGGCGCATTCTTCCAGTCGATCGCGCGCAGCGCTTCGACGTTCCTGTTGAGAAGGGTGCCGGCGACGATGCGGCGTGATGCTCCGGACTCGACGCCATCCCATGCGCGCAGCATCAACGCGGCGCGATGGAGCTGGAATCGGGACAGGCGTTGCTCTTGCGGCCAGCGGCCGGCGTGCCTTCCCTCCAGCCGCCGCACCAGGCGACCGGCATTGCGATGACGCCACCAGAAATGCGGATCGATCGGAAGGACGATCGCCGCAAGGACCGGCTCCGCGCCGGTGTCGAACCAGAGTTGGTGGTCGCCCTCGGCGTCGGCGGCGACAGCGTGCAATCCATCTCCCGTCAGTTCGCCGAGGATGGGCAGCGCGCGCGGATCAGGCAGCGAAGTAGCCGCGAAGCCGTCCGGGGCAGCAGTGACAATCAGCGTGGCAGGGAAGCATTGCGCCTGCCACACAGGATGCGCCGTCACGGCCGATGCAGAAGGGTCGGCCGGGAAACGCCAACCCCCAGCGGCGCGAGAGTCGGGTGATGGCTTCCGTCCTCGTCGTGCCGCCGGCGGCGATCTCCGTCAGCGCGGTTGCGTAGTCCTGCCGGTATTGGCTGTTGCGGCGGAGAAACTCGAAACTCACGCGACCGCGGTCGAGGTGGCTCAATTCATGCTCGAATTGCGGGGATCGCCAGTCCTGCAAGGGCTCCATGTTATTTCCTCCCGGCCCGGTTTTTAAGAATGATTCGAGTATCGGGGCGCGGGGATGGGCTGCAATGTAGATAATCGGAATGCGAAAGGTTCGCTGGGCGAGCCATCATAAGTTGCATAGCCGTTAGAGAATTAGTGCGGGGCTCACTGCATCCGTGGCTGGAGAAGGTGCCGATAACCTTGCTCGGTCATCCAGCGCGCACGCGCCAAGTGAGTGTCGTGCATATGCTTCGCGCGCTCCGGATCGGCATCAGCATCGAGGCCGAACACGATCTCGACCACCTCGCGCCAGTCGGCGCCTTCCTCCGCCGCGTCGAGCAGCCGGAGGTAGGTGGCGAGATGCGCTTCGTCGTAGGCATTCACCTGATCGGTCAGCGGCGGACTGTCCTTGAAGGCGGACTTATTCGTCATGGTGTTCCCCAACCCGTTCCCCACTTTGACAAATAGGTTATCGGCCTGGCCCGCAATAGATTTGCGACAGCATTCCCTCGCCGAAAGCGGAATGACGTTATGCGGCCGCGGCGATAGCGGGTCGCTTGGCGGACCGAATCGGAGGTAAGAGTCGGCCTCCGACCATACCGAATAGGAACGATCATTCCTAGAACGATCGTTCCGATTCTGGCTCCGATGCGTCATGG